>NZ_RBLU01000040.1 GCF_003989515.1 Curtobacterium sp. HSID17257 | reverse complement strand
CGCGGCCAGCGCCGCCTCGACGTGCAGGGCGTGGTCGGCGAGCACCCGTCCGGACTCGGTCAGCGTCGCGCCGCGACCGCCCCTGAGCACGAGGTCGTGCCCGAGCCGCTGTTCGGCGCGGGTGAGCAGCTGGCTGACGGCGGGCTGGCTGTAGCCGAGCGCCGCGGCAGCGCGACTGATCGAGCCGGCGTCCCGCACGGCCAGCAGGACCCGGAGCAGCTGCGGGTCGATCGTCTCCACAACTCGATGTTATGGGACCCCGAAGAAGCCTGCTCTGGCGTGATGGACGCGGTCGTCGGAGCCTGGACGCATGGACTCCTTCGTCGACGGATCGGGCTACCTCGCCGCGTGCACCGCCGGGCTCCCCACGCTCGGCACGCTGGCCGCGCAGCGGGCTGACCTCGACGCGTGGGCGCACGCCGAGACCTCGCCCGCCACCTACGGCGCCCTGGTCGAGGAGGGCCGCGCGCTCTTCGCGGGCATCGTCGGCGTCGGCCCCGACCGGGTGGCCACCGGCTCGCAGACCTCGGCGATGGTGGCGGTCGTCGCCGCGTCGCTGCCGGACGGGGCGGAGGTCGTCGTGCCCGAGGGCGACTTCTCGTCGATCGTCTTCCCGTTCCTCGTGCAGGCGCACCGCGGCGTCACGGTCCGCAGCGTCCCGATCGACCGCCTCGCCGACGCGGTGCGACCCGGTACCGCCATGGTCGCCTGGTCGTCGGTGCAGTCCGCGACCGGTGCCGTGACCGACCCGCAGCCGGTCGTCGAGGCCGCGCAGGCCGTCGGGGCCCTCACCCTCTGCGACCTGACGCAGGCCGCCGGGGTCCTCCCGGTGTCCGCCGCTGCCGTCGACGTCACGGTGACGCACGCCTACAAGTGGCTGTGCGCGCCCCGCGGGGTCGCCTTCGCCACGGTCTCCGACGCCGCGCTCGAGCGCATCCGACCCGTGCAGGCCGGCTGGTACGCGGGAGAGGACGTCTGGTCCTCGTGCTACGGCCCGACCATGCGGCTCGCCACCGACGCCCGCCGCTTCGACGTGTCCCCGGCCTGGCAGGCGTGGCCCGGGGCGGTCGCCGCCCTGCGGCACCTCGCGTCCGTCGACGCGGCATCGGCCTGGAGGCACGCCACCGGTCTCACGGACCGGCTCGCGGACGCACTCGGGTCGCCCCGGAGCGGGCAGGCGATCACGACGTTCCCGGACGGTGACGGGGCGGCGCTCGCCGCGTTGACCGCCGCCGGGGTGACCGCGAGCGGCCGCGCGGGACGGCTGCGCCTGGCGTTCCACCTGTGGAACGACGAGGACGACGTGACGCGTGTCGTCGAGGTGCTCCGTGGGGTGGACGGCTTCCGTCCCGTGGGGTGACGGATCCGTCCACAGGTGTGGCGCCTCCCGACCGGTGACGGTCGCGAGGCCGGTACGATTGCCGGGTCCGTCACCGAACCGAGCACCCAGCTCGGCGACCTAGGAGCACCTCTTGGCACAGCCCTCCCGTCTCGACAGCGTCATCGCCCTGGCCAAGGGCCGTGGCTTCGTCTTCCAGTCGGGGGAGATCTACGGCGGATCCCGCTCCGCGTGGGACTACGGGCCCCTCGGTGTCGAGCTCAAGGAGAACATCAAGCGCCAGTGGTGGCAGCGGTTCGTCCGCGGCCGCGGCGACATGGTCGGCCTCGACTCCGCCGTGATCCTGCCCCGCAAGGTGTGGGAGGCCTCTGGCCACGTCGCGACCTTCACCGACCCGCTCGTCGAGTGCCTGCACTGCCACCACCGGTTCCGCGAGGACCACCTGCTCGAGGCGTTCGAGGCGAAGAAGGGTCGAGCACCCGAGGGCGGCATGGCCGAGGTGCCGTGCCCGAACTGCGGCACCCGTGGTGAGTGGACCGAGCCGCGCGAGTTCTCCGGCATGCTCAAGACCTACCTCGGCCCGGTCGAGTCGGAGGAGGGGCTGAACTTCCTCCGCCCGGAGACCGCGCAGGGCATCTTCGTCGACTTCGCGCAGGTCGTCACCACGAGCCGCATGAAGCCCCCGTTCGGCATCGGCCAGGTCGGCAAGGCGTTCCGCAACGAGATCACGCCCGGCAACTTCATCTTCCGCACGCGTGAGTTCGAGCAGATGGAGATCGAGTACTTCGTGCCGCCGGCCGACGTCGACACGCACTACGAGCAGTGGATCGCCGACGCGGTCGCGTTCTTCACCGACCTCGGGATCGACCCCGAGAACCTCCGCCGCTTCGACGTGCCGGACGGCGAGCGTGCGCACTACTCGGACGCCACCGCGGACATCGAGTACCGCTTCGGGTTCGCCGGGTCCGAGTGGGGCGAGCTCATGGGCGTCGCGAACCGCACCGACTTCGACCTGAACAACCACATCGAGTCGTCGGGCAAGGACCTCCGCTTCTTCGACCAGGCCGCGAACGAGAAGTACGTGCCGTACGTCATCGAGCCGTCGTTCGGTCTGACGCGTGCGCTCATGGCGTTCCTGCTCGACGCCTACCACGAGGACGAGGCCCCGAACGCGAAGGGCGGCGTCGACAAGCGCACGGTGCTGCGGCTCGACCCGCGCCTGGCACCCGTCAAGGCCGCGGTGCTGCCGCTCTCCCGCAACGAGCAGCTGTCACCGGTGGCGCGCGGGCTCGCCGACGACCTGCGCAAGTACTGGAACGTCGACTTCGACGACGCCGGTGCGATCGGTCGTCGCTACCGTCGCCACGACGAGATCGGCACGCCGTTCTGCATCACGGTCGACTTCGACACGCTCGACGACACGGCCGTGACCGTGCGTGAGCGCGACACGATGTCGCAGGAGCGCGTCGCGCTCGACCAGCTGCAGGGCTACCTGGCGCAGCGGCTGCTCGGCGCGTAGCTGCGGCTGCTGTCGCACAACCGAAGGCACCCCGAACCACGGAAGCGCGTGGTTCGAGGTGCCTTCGGTTGTGCACGGCGCACTCGGCACGGTGCACGGCGCGCAGCCGCGGGAATGCGCACGCGCGAAGCGGGATTGCACCCCGTGTGAACGAGTCTGTGAAGGTCGATGTCTGGTCGGACATCGCGTGCCCCTGGTGCTACATCGGCAAGCGGAAGTTCGAGGCCGGCGTCGCCGCGTTCGCCTCGTCGCCCGAGGCCCAGCCGGTCGAGGTCGAGTACCACTCCTTCGAACTGAGCCCGGACACCCCCGTCGACTTCGAGGGCACCGAGGCCGAGTTCCTCTCGCAGCACAAGGGCCTGCCGGTCGACCGGGCGCAGCAGATGATCGACCAGGTCGCAGACATCGCCTCGTCCGTCGGACTGCACTACGACTACGACGCGCTGCGCCACACGAACACCGTCAAGGCCCACCAGGTCATCCACCTGGCGAAGCAGCACGGCAAGCAGCTCGAGATGGTCGAGCGGCTGTTCACCGCCTACTTCGAGCGCGGCGAGCACGTCGGGCAGGACGAGTCGTTGGCCGACCTCGGCGCGTCGATCGGACTCGACCGCGACGAGGTCCTCGCGACCCTGCGGGACGACGCCCAGCTCGCCGCCGTCCGCGCCGACCAGGCCCAGGCGCAGGCGTTCGGCATCAACGGCGTGCCGTTCTTCGTCATCGACGGCAAGTACGGCGTCTCCGGCGCCCAGGACCCGGCGGCCTTCGAGCAGGTGCTCCGCCAGGTGGTCGCGTTGCGCGAGACCACCCCCGAGGAACTCGCGGAACGGCAGCAGCGTGCCGAGGACGACGCGGCCGCGGATGCGGAGGTGACCCGGTGACGGGCGCGACGACGACCGGACCGGTCGAGCCGAGCCTCCAGGCCGACGGTCTGGAGGCGCGACCCACCCTGCTCACGCTCGTCACGCCCGGCGTCGCGCCGGTCTGCGAGGGCGACAGCTGCTTCGTGCCCGGCGCGGAGGGCGACTGGACCGAGGTCCCCGACTGACCGTCCGCTAGCGGACGGGTTCCTCGTCGGTGATGTCGGCGACGGTCGCGTCGTAGGCGGCGACGAGCGCGTCACCGTCGACGAAGGCACTCGCACCGTGGCGACCGGCACCGAGCGCGATGCGTCGGCCGAGGACGCGCTCGTCGGCGTACAGCGGCAGGTCGCCGGTCGCGCCGATCGGCGTGATCGTGCCGCGCTCGTAGCCCGAGGCCTCGAGCGCGGTGGCTGCGTCGGGCATCGAGAGCTTGTTGACGCCGACGACGGTGCGGAGCTTCTTCCAGGCGATGCTGCGGCCGCCCGGCACCAGCGCGAGCAGGAAGCCACCGTCGTGACGCTTGACGACGAGCGTCTTCACGATGTCGCCGGGCTCGATGCCGAGCAGGGCCGCGGCGCCCTCGAGGGAGTCGGCCGCGGGGCGCTCGACGACGTCCACGGACAGGCCCCGGGCTGCGGCGTCGGCGTCGAACCGGGCGATGGCGGAGTCGGTCATGTGGAGAACGCTACCGGCGCGGAACCGGCATGGGAGAATGGAGCACGTATGACGATCACCGACACGCCCAGCACGGCGCCCCGCACGGCGAAGCCCCTGCGCATCGGCCCCATCGAGGTCGAGGCGCCGGTCGTGCTCGCCCCGATGGCGGGCATCACGAACATGGCCTACCGCCGGCTCTGCCGCGAGTACGGCGCTGGTCTCTACGTCTGCGAGATGATCACCTCGCGGGCGCTGGTCGAACGCACACCCGTGTCGATGCAGCTCATCCAGCACCACGAGTCGGAGACCCCGCGGTCGATCCAGCTGTACGGCGTCGAGCCGAACACCGTGGCCGAGGCCGCGACGATCCTGGTGGGCGAGGACCGCGCCGACCACATCGACCTCAACTTCGGGTGCCCGGTGCCCAAGGTCACGCGGAAGGGCGGGGGAGCGGCCCTGCCGTGGAAGACCGACCTCTTCAAGGACCTCGTCGAGAAGACCGTCAAGGCCGCCGGTGACGTCCCGGTCACGGTGAAGATGCGCAAGGGCATCGACGCCGACCACCTGACCTACCTCGACGCGGCGCGCATCGCCCGCGACGCCGGGGTCGCGGCGATCTCGCTGCATGCCCGCACCGCGAACGAGCACTACTCGGGCCACGCGGACTGGTCGGCGATCGCGACCCTGAAGGAAGCCGTCACCGACATCCCCGTGCTCGGCAACGGCGACATCTGGTCCGCCGCGGACGCCCTGCGGATGGTCGACGAGACCGGCTGCGACGGTGTCGTGGTCGGCCGCGGGTGCCTGGGTCGTCCGTGGTTGTTCGGCGACCTGGCGGCGGCGTTCCGGGGTGAGGACGTCCGCGCGATGCCCTCACTCGGCGACGTCGCGATCGCGTTCCGTCGGCACACCGAGCTGCTCGTCGAGTTCTTCGGGTCCGAGGACCACGGGTGCCGCGACGCCCGGAAGCACGTGTCCTGGTACTTCAAGGGGTACCCGATCGGCGGCGACGTCCGCTCGGCGCTCTCGATGGCGTCGAGCCTGCAGGAGATCGACGACTTGCTCGGGCAGCTCGACTGGTCGGCGCCGTACCCGGGTGCCGACGTCGAGGGCCCGCGTGGCCGCGCCGGACACCCGAAGCGCACGGCACTGCCGGACCGCTGGCTCGAGTCACGTGACGTCGACGCCGAGTTCCGCAAGGTCCTCGCCGCCGCCGAGCTGCACCACAGCGGCGGATGAGCGCCACCGCCTCGTACGGGCCCGCCGACGCCGAGCGCTGGCTGCCCGAGACCCACGGCAACCGCCGGTCCGACTTCGCCCGCGACCGTGCTCGTCTGCTGCACTCGAGCGCACTCCGGCGTCTGGCCGCGAAGACCCAGGTGCTCAGTCCGACGACCGGACTCGACTTCGCCCGCAACCGCCTGACGCACTCGCTCGAGGTCGCGCAGGTCGGGCGCGAGCTCGCGGACTCGCTCGGGCTCGACCCCGACGTCGTCGACACGGCCTGCCTGGCGCACGACATCGGGCACCCGCCGTTCGGGCACAACGGCGAGACCGCGGTGAACGCCTGGGCTGCGGACATCGGCGGGTTCGAGGGCAACGCGCAGACCCTGCGACTGCTGACCCGCCTCGAGCCGAAGGTCTACGGCGACGGACCCGACGACGACCGGCCGTACGGCCTCAACCTGACACGAGCGTCGCTCGACGCGAGCTGCAAGTACCCGTGGCCGGCGGCGCAGGGCGTCGCCGAGGCGTCCTCCGGTCGGACGAAGTTCGGCTTCTACGACGACGACCACGACGCCTTCGAGTGGCTCCGTCACGGGGCTCCCCGTCGGCAGCGGTGCATCGAGGCACAGGTCATGGACCTGTCCGACGACATCGCCTACTCGGTGCACGACTTCGAGGACGCCGTCGTCGCGGGCTTCATCGACGTGGCGGCGCTCGGCGACCGGGTCGGCGAGAACGACATCGTGACCGCCATGCACGCCTGGGTCGGGTCGGACCTCAGCCGCGACGAGCTGCTCGAGGCGTTCGACCGGCTCCGGTCGCTGCCGCTGTGGATGACCTCGTACGACGGATCGCGCCGGGACATGGCGCGACTGAAGAACCTCACCTCGCAGCTGATCGGCCGGTTCGCCCGGACGGCGACCGCCGCGACGCGGGAGTCCTACGCGTCGGGGTCGCTCGTCCGCTTCGCCGCCTCGGTCGTGACCCCGCCGGAGATCATCGGGGAGATCGCGGTGCTCAAGGGCATCGTCGCCGCGTTCGTGATGACCCAGGGTGACCGTCAGCCCGTGTACGAGGACCAGCGGCGGGTGCTCACCGAGCTCCTCGACGCGCTCGCGGCGACGGGGAGCGCCGACCTCGAGCCGGGGTTCG
Organism: Curtobacterium sp. HSID17257; assembly: GCF_003989515.1. Classification (GTDB taxonomy): domain Bacteria; phylum Actinomycetota; class Actinomycetes; order Actinomycetales; family Microbacteriaceae; genus Curtobacterium. The sequence continues at coordinate 20,330 of NZ_RBLU01000040.1, read as the reverse complement.
CGGCGGACTGGCGTGCGGCGCCCGACGATGCCGGGCGGCTCCGTGCCGTGGTCGACCAGGTCGCGAGCCTGACCGACCAGGGGGCGTTGGCGTGGCACAAGCGGCTCGTGGTGGGCGACCGGGAGACGACGCACATCGCGGTGTGACCACCGATGTCTCGGGCGGGGCGGCCGCCGCGCGTGTCGACGTGACCACCGACCGAGGTGGGACGCGTGCTGGTCCTGCGCCGCGCCTCCAGGCCGGGATGCTCTCCACAGGCGGACGCGGACCGTCCTCCGGTGCCAGCCGCACGAACTAGGATCGAGGGGTGGCTGGCAGGATCGCGCGGAACGACATCGACGAGGTCCGCTCGCGTGTCAACATCGCGGATGTCGTCGGTGACCACGTCACGCTGAAGTCGGCGGGCGTCGGATCGCTCAAGGGGCTCTGCCCGTTCCACGACGAGCGTTCCCCGTCCTTCCACGTGCGCCCGCAGGTCGGCCGGTACCACTGCTTCGGGTGCGGCGAGGACGGCGACGTCTTCGAGTTCATCATCAAGATGGACCACACCACCTTCCAGGAAGCCGTCGAGCGGATGGCCGCGAAGATCGGCTTCACGCTCCACTACGAAGAGGGCGACGGTCCCCGCACCGACTACAACCAGCGCGCTCGGCTGATCGCTGCGAACGAGGCAGCGCTCGAGTTCTACCAGTCGCAGCTCACCTCGGCGGCGGCCGAACCGGCACGACGATTCCTGGGGGAGCGCGGCTTCGACCCTGCGGCGGCACAGCACTTCGGTGTGGGGTTTGCCCCGCAGTCGTACGACGCCACGCGCGAGCACCTGCGCAGCCGCGGCTTCTCGATGGACGAGATCCTCGCGGCGGGGCTCGCGGGCCAGGGCGACCGCTCGCCGTACGACCGGTTCCGCGGCCGGCTCGTGTGGCCGATCCGCGACGTCACCGGCGCGACGATCGGGTTCGGCGCGCGCCGGCTGCTCGACGACGACAAGGGCCCGAAGTACCTCAACACCCCGGAGACGCCGATCTACCACAAGAGCCAGGTGCTCTACGGACTCGACCTCGCCCGGAAGGACATCGCGAAGGGCAAGCAGGTCGTGATCGTCGAGGGGTACACCGACGTGATGGCGTGCCACCTCGCAGGCGTGACCACCGCGGTCGCGACGTGCGGGACCTCGTTCGGAGTCGACCACATCAAGGTGCTCCGGCCGATGCTGGGGGACTCCGCGAACGCCCACCTCTCGCAGCTCGGCGACATCGTCTTCACCTTCGACCCGGACGAGGCCGGGCAGCGCGCTGCCGCCCGAGCCTTCGCCGAGGAGAGCCGGTTCGCGTCCCAGACCTACGTGGCGGTCGCGCCCGGTGGCCTCGACCCGTGCGACCTCCGGCTGGCACGGGGTGACGCCGCCGTCGAGCGGCTGATCGAGTCGAAGCGACCGATGTTCGAGTTCATCATCCGACGTCGTCTCGCCGCGCACGACATCGAGACGGCGGAGGGGCGGGTGTCCGGACTGCGTGACGCCGCACCCGTCGTCGCCGGGATCCGCGACCGCACCCTCGCCAGTGCGTACGTCCGCGAGACCGCGAAGTGGCTCGGGGTCGACATCCCCGAGGTGCGTCGAGCGGTCGACGCCGCACGCCAACGTTCAGGGGCGACGCAACCCGACCGGACGCACAGTTCCGTCCCCGTCGGGCAGGCAGGTCCGGGCGGCGAGCTGGTCGCCCCACCCGAGGAACCCGTGGCCGGGATCCGGCTCCTGCCGAACGACCCGATCACCCGCATGGAGCGGGACGCCGTGATGGCGATGGTGCAGCAACCGGTGCACGTCGGCGTGCCGTTGCTCGGGCTCGCGGCCGGGGCGACCTTCTCGGCACCGATGCTGTCCGTGGTACGGGACGCCGTCGTGGCGAACCTCGACTCCATCGGTGCGGCCAACTGGCTCGACCGGTTGCTCCAGGACGTGCCGGCGCCGTTCCGCGGTCTCGTGCAGGAGCTCGCACTCGCGCCGATCCCCGCGCGCACCGACGAGGACCTCGCGCTGTACGCACGGAGCATCGTCGTGGCCCTGGTCGAGCGCGACCTGCTCGCCCGCAAGGCGTCGCTGCTCGGGCAGTTGCAGCGCGCCGACCCCTACGAGCAGGCTGACCGACGCTCGGAGATCCAGCGCCAGCTCGTCGACATCGACGCGCAGCGGATGCGACTTCGCGCCGACGCCGAGGCGGCAGCGCAGGGCTGAGTGCCGCGGGTCGTCGCCCGGCCGATCGTGCTGGCCCTCACGGTCGCGCGACTTGCCGTGTGCGGTCGATCTGGTTGCACGACTCGCCGCCGCGACTCGAACTTGAGCGGCAAGTCGTACGACCAGGACGCGAGCGCCACCGACGGGCGCCGAGCGGGCAAGACATGCCGCGCGTGTGACGTCGGGGGGGGGTGCGACGTGTCGACCGGGGAGGTCGAGCGTGACAGATCTCGCCCGCTCGGCGCACCCCGGGTCGAGCCACGCGCACCGGGTAGCCCGCCGCGGCCGGCCCCTGACGCCGGCGTTGCACCACGCAACTTTCCTGCGCGACACGCCGCACGGAGACGCGCGCATCATGCGTCACGCAACGCGATCGCGCATTACAAGGGTGTAAACAAATGTCCCTCGAATCGTGGAGTTCCGTGTCAGGGTGGTACCAATGAGCGTTCCCGGCGGGCTTCACAGCGATCGACCGCCCGCCGCGAACCCCTTGCGAACCAACAAGAGAGAGAGCGGACATGGCATCCGTGACCAAGTGGGGTAGGCGCGGCATCGCGCTCGGCGCCGGAGTGGCAGCGACGGCGCTGGTGCTCACCGGCTGCGCGAGCAGCAGCGTCTCCGACACCGAACTGAACGGCCTGAGCATCGGGACGACCGACAAGGTCACGTCCCTCGACCCGGCCGGGTCCTACGACAACGGCTCCTTCGCCGTCCAGAACCAGGTGTTCCCCTTCCTGATGAACACCCCGGTCGGCAGCCCCGACGTCAAGCCGGACATCGCCGAGAGCGGCGAGTTCACGAACGACACCACGTACACGGTGAAGCTCAAGAGCGGGCTGAAGTTCGCGAACGGCCACGACCTGACCTCGAGCGACGTGAAGTTCTCGTTCGAGCGCGAGCTGAAGATCAACAACGAGAACGGCCCGCAGTCCCTGCTCGCCAACCTCAAGAGCATCGAGACCCCGGACGACACCACGGTCGTCTTCAACCTCGACCACGCCGACCAGACCTGGCCGCAGGTGCTCTCGAGCCCCGCCGGTCCGATCGTCGACGAGCAGGTCTTCTCCGCCGACAAGCTCACGCCGGCGGCGGACATCGTCAAGGGCAACGCGTTCGCCGGGCAGTACGAGATCACCTCGTACAAGGAGAACGACACGATCCAGTACAAGGCGAACCCGAACTACGACGGGCTCCTGGGCAAGGCGAAGACCGACGCGGTCACCGCCAGCTACTACACCAAGGAGACCGACCTCAAGCTCGCCGTGCAGAAGGGCGACGTCGACGTGGCGTACCGCTCGCTGACGCCGACCGACATCGCGGACCTCCGCAAGGACGACTCCGTCGAGGTGTACGACGGCCCCGGCGGCGAGATCCGCTACCTGGTCTTCAACTTCAACACGCAGCCGTTCGGCGCGAGCCAGTCCGACGCGGACGAGGCGAAGGCCCTGGCCGTGCGCGAGGCCGTCGCGGACGTCGTCGACCGCGAGAAGATCGCGAAGGACGTGTACAACAACACGTACTCGCCGCTCTACTCGATGGTTCCGGACGGCCTGACGGGTGCGGCGAAGCCCTTCGAGGAGATGTACGGGAACGGCAGCGGCGGCCCCGACGTCGACAAGGCGAAGGAGACCCTGTCGAAGGCGGGCGTGTCCGGCAAGGTGCAGCTCGACATCCAGTACGCGCCGGACCACTACGGTTCGACCTCGGACGACGAGTACGCCGAGCTGAAGACGCAGCTCGAGAACTCGGGCCTGTTCACCGTGAACATCCAGTCGACGGTCTACACGACCTACGCGCAGGAGCGCACCAAGGACGCCTACCCGGTGTACCAGCTCGGCTGGTTCCCGGACTTCTCGGACGCCGACAACTACCTGTCGCCGTTCTTCACGAAGGACAACTTCGTGCAGAACCACTACGACGACGCGGAGATCCAGAAGCTCATCTCCGAGGAGCAGCAGGAGTCCGACAAGGACAAGCGTGCCGACCTGATCGAGCAGGCACAGGAGCGCGAGGCATCGCAGATCTCGACGCTGCCGCTCCTGCAGGGCAAGTCCGTCGCGGTCGCGGGCAAGGACGTCAAGGGCCTGACCCTCGACTCCTCGTACAAGTTCCGCTACGCGACCCTCTCCAAGTAACACCGGCGTCGGCCCACGGGGGCGTTCCCAGGAGGAGCGCCCCCGTGACCGCGTCCCGAACGGCACCGAAAGGCACCCGTCCCCGTGACCCTCAGCACCCCCGAGGCGACACCGGAGCTGGCCACCGACCCCACCAAGCCCCAGGCACAGCGACGTGCCCGCGGGCAGGGCGGCGGACTCGGCCGGTACATCCTGGTCCGCTTCCTCCTCATCTTCCCGACGGTCTTCATCCTGGTGACCCTCGTCTTCTTCCTGATGCGCGTCATCGGGAACCCGATCACCGCGTCGGTCGGCGGCCGGCTCACGCCGACGCAGCTGCAGGAACGCCTGCACGCCGCCGGGTACGACCGCCCGGTGATCGTCCAGTACCTCGAGTACCTCGGCAACATCGTCCGCGGTGACTTCGGGACGACGTCCACCGACAACCGGCCGATCACCGAGATCATCGTCACGTACGGCGGTGCGACCGCGGAGCTCGTCTTCTACGCGCTCATCGTCGCGCTGGTGCTCGGCATCCCGCTCGGCATGCTCGCGGCGTACGTCCGCGACAAGTGGCCGGACGTGCTCTTCCGGGCGCTCGCGATCCTGACGTACGCGACGCCGGTGTTCTTCGGTGGTCTGCTCCTGAAGCTCGTCTTCTCGGTCTGGCTCGGCTGGCTCCCGCTCGGCGACCGTGCGTCGACGCGGGTGTCGCTCATCCTCGACAACATCCCCGGCGCGTCCGGCATCTACATCATCGACGCGCTCCGGACCGGCAACGCGCAGGTCATCGGCGACGTCCTGTCGCACGCGGTCCTGCCCGCACTGACGCTCGGCCTGCTCACCGCCGGCATCTTCCTGCGGCTGGTGCGCGCCAACATGATCGGCACGCTCGGTTCCGAGTACGTCGACGCGGCCCGCTCGCGCGGCGTCCGGGAGGCGCGGCTCGTCCGGACCCACGCCTTCCGTCCGGCGCTGGTCCCGATCATCACCGTGATGGGTCTGCAGATCGCGATGCTGCTGGGTGGGTCGGTCCTCACCGAGACCACCTTCGGCTGGCGCGGGCTCGGCTTCGAGCTCAACCAGTACCTGTCGGCCCGCGACTTCGTCGCGGTGCAGGGCATCGTCGCGATGCTCGCCGTCATCGTCGCGGTGACGAACTTCGTCGTCGACGTCGTCGCGGCGCTCATCGACCCGAGAGTGAGGTTCTAGCGATGGCCGACACCTCGCTCGTCGACCGACACGAGCCGCTCTGGAAGCGGCTGCCCGTGGTGGTCCAGCTCCGCAGGAGCACCGGCTGGCAGCGCGCCATGCTCATCACCGGCGTGGTCATCTGCGCCCTGTACCTGATCGTCGCGATCGCCGCGCCGCTCATCGCCCCGTACGGGTTCGGCCAGCTGCAGGGTGCCGACGGCCAGGGCTTCCCGCGCACCGCGCCGCCGAGCCCCGAGCACGTCTGGGGCACGACGGTCGGTGGGTTCGACGTCTTCAGCCGCGTCGTCTTCGGCGCTCGCACGGCGGTCCTCGTCGTCATCGTCGCCGTGGTCGTGTCGATCACCATCGGAGTGATCCTCGGCATGGTCTCCGGCTACATCGGTGGCTGGCTGGACCGGATCCTCGTGGTCGTGGCGGACGCGATCTACGCGTTCCCGTCGCTGCTCCTGGCGATCGTCGTGTCGATCGTCATCTCGGGCGGCAACTCCAGCTACTCCGGCGGCATCATCGCGGCGGCCATCTCGATCACCGTGGTCTACGTGCCGCAGTACTTCCGGGTCGTCCGCGCCGAGGCCGTCCGCCTGAAGAACGAGGCGTTCGTCGAGTCGGCGCGTGTCCTCGGCACGAACCCCTGGCGCATCATGACCCGGCACGTGCTCCGGAACTCGACCCGCAGCCTGCCGCTCATCCTGACGCTCAACGCCAGCGACGCGATCCTGACCCTGGCCGGCCTCGGCTTCCTCGGCTTCGGCATCGGCCCGACCAGCGGTGCCGAGTGGGGCTACGACCTCAGCCGTGCGCTGTCGGACGTCGCCTCGGGTGTCTGGTGGACCGGTGTCTTCCCCGGCGTGGCCATCGTGGTGCTTGTGCTCGGCGTGACCTTCATCGGCGAGAGCCTCAACGACATCTCCGACCCGCGCCTCCGCGCACGCCGCCGCTTGAAGCAGCTGGTGTCGCGCAAGCAGGCCGCCAGCACGGAAGGGGCGACGGCATGACCGACGCGACCACCGACCCGCGGAACGAGCCGGTCGCCGTCGTCGACGACCTGACCGTCACGTTCGCCACCGACAACGGCGCCGTCGACGCCGTCAAGGGCGTCAGCCTCGACGTCCGCCCGGGGGAGGTCCTGGCCCTGGTCGGCGAGTCCGGCTCCGGCAAGTCGGTCACGGCGCGGAGCATGCTCCGGCTGATGCCCGAGACGGCGACCCTCGGCGGCGCGGTGTACCTCGACGGCACCGACGTCGTCAGCGTGGGCGCCGCGAAGCTCCGGGAGCTCCGCGGTACCGCGGGCGCGATGGTCTTCCAGGAGCCGTCGACCGCCCTCAACCCGGTCTTCACCGTCGGGTGGCAGATCGCCGAGGGCCTCCGCGCCCACGGCGGCGTCTCGAAGAAGGAGGCGCGCGCCAAGGCGATCGACTACCTGCGCCGCGTCGGCATCCCCGACCCGGAGACCCGTGTCGACCACTACCCGCACCAGTTCTCGGGCGGGCAGAAGCAGCGCGTCGTCATCGCGAGCGCGCTGGCCCTCGAGCCGAGCGTCATCATCGCCGACGAGCCGACCACCGCCCTCGACGTGACGGTGCAGGCCGAGATCCTCGACCTGCTCCGCCGGTGCCGCGACGAGTTCGGCGCGGCGATCGTCATCATCACGCACAACATGGGCGTCGTCGCCGACCTGGCGGACCGGGTCGCCGTGATGTACCAGGGCGAGGTCGTCGAGGAGGCCCCGGTCGCGCAGCTCTTCGCGGCCCCGCAGGCCGACTACACGAAGCGCCTGCTCGCCGCGGTGCCCCGGCTCGAGGCGTCCACCGGCGCCGCCCGTCGTGCTGCGATCGCGACCGACGTCGAACCGCTCGTCAGCGCGAAGGGGCTCGAGATCGAGTACCCCGGCCGCCTCGGCGCGCACGCGTTCAAGGCCGTGAAGGGCGTCGACCTCGACATCCGCCCGGGCGAGGTCCTCGGCCTGGTGGGGGAGTCCGGCTCCGGGAAGACCACCATCGGCCGGGCGATCGCCGGTCTGACGCGCATCACCGGCGGCTCGCTGAACGTGCTCGGGACGGAGATGCTCGGGTACCGCGAGCGGGACTTCAAGCGGCACCGTAAGGACATCGGGTTCGTGTTCCAGGACCCGGCGACCTCGTTCAACCCGCTGCTCACGATCGCCGAGTGCGTCGCCGAGCCGCTCGTCGTGCACGGCGAGGTCGCGAACCCGCGGGCCGCCCGGAAGCGCGTCGGCGAGCTGCTCGAGATGGTGCAGCTGCCGGCCTCGTACGGCGACCGCTACCCGCACGAGCTGTCGGGTGGTCAGCGGCAGCGGGCGTCGCTCGCGCGGTCGATCGCACTCCGCCCGAAGCTGCTCATCGCGGACGAGCCGACCAGTGCGCTCGACGTGTCGGTGCAGGCCCGCGTGCTGGAGCTCTTCCTCGAGCTGCAGCAGGACCTCGGCTTCGCGTCGCTGTTCATCAGCCACGACCTCGCCGTGGTCGGCGCGCTGTCCGACCGCATCGCCGTGCTCTACCGCGGTGACCTGGTCGAGACGGGCACCACGGCCGAGGTCCTCGGCGCGCCGCAGCACCCCTACACGCAGCGTCTGCTCGCGTCGCTGCCGGTGCCGGACCCGGCGGAACAGGCCGAGCGACGGCGTACGCTGGTGGAACTGGAGAACGCCGGGTCCTGACCCGACGCGACCAGCCTGGAGGCGCGACCCGCGTCGTCGACGCACGCCGCGCCTCCAGGCCGGTCCCCTCCACGGCACCACAGACGACGCGACACCGGTCCGTCGCGACACCGCCGCCAGGGGGCGGCGCGGAAGGGGACCCATGATCGCGGTGAACGGCCCGGCGGTCGTCGCAGACGACGTCTCGATCGAGTACCGGGGCGTCCGTGGCTCGGAGTCGATCCGGGCGGTCGACGGGGTCAGCCTGACCGTCCGCCAGGGCGAGATCCTCGCGCTCATCGGCGAGTCCGGGTCCGGCAAGAGCACCTTCGCCGCCGCGATCGCCGGCCAGCTCGGTGCCACCGGCGAGGGCGAGGGGGCGCACCGCCGGCAGATCGTCGGCGGCGAGCTCACCGTGCTCGGGCAGCAGGTCCGCGGGCTCCGTCCGTCCTCGCGCAAGGCGCAGCGGCTGACCGGCCGGATCGGGTACCTCCCGCAGGACGCCGCCGACCGGCTGAGCCCCGACCTGACCGTCGGCGAGGCGATCGCCGAACCCATCTACGTGCGCGACCGTCGGTTCGACCGCCGGGAGGCCGGGCTGATGGTCGCCCGGCTGGTCGACGCCGTGCACCTGCCGCTCGGCATCATGCGTCTGAACACGTGGGAGCTGTCGAGCGGCCAGCGGCAGCGCGTGGCCCTCGCGCGTGCCCTGATCCTCGAGCCGCAGCTCCTCGTCGCCGACGAACCGGCGCGCGGCGTCGACGTCCTGGTCCGCCAGTCGGTGCTCGAGGCGCTGACGAACCTGCAGCGTGGTCGACAGTTCTCCGCCGTCGTGGTGTCGAGCGACCTCCGCGAGGCCCGGGCGCTCGCGGACCGCGTCGGCGTGCTCGCGGAGAGCCGCCTGGTCGGCCTCGGCACCTTCGACGAGGTCCTCGACAACCCCGTCGACCCGTACGTGCAGACGCTCGCCGCGACCGCCTCCCGCCCGGTGAAGCGCCGCAGCTCCGCGACGGGCGCGCCACGCCGCTCGTCCGCACCCCGTCGTCCGGTCGGGGCCGCAGCCGGATCCCGTACCGACCGCCAGGAGAACGCATGAGCACCAGCACCGCAGCCGACACGGTGAGCGGACGGGGACACCGCGCGGTCGTCACGGACGCCGGCGCACCGCTGCCCGTCGACCCGCCCGCGGCCGGACCGGTCGCGATCCTGCCGACCGCGGCCGACCTGCACGCGGACGCCGTCCGGGACGCCGGCGGGACGGTCGGTGCGCTCGACGCGGACACGCGGGGGATCGTCTGGCTCGACGCGCGCGACCCCGACGGGCTCGAGGCCGCGTTGGCCGATGCCCCGGGCGTCGGCTGGGTCCAGCTGCCGTTCGCCGGTGTCGACGCCTTCGCGCACCTGATCCAGGAGCACGGCGACCGCGTGCTCTTCACCTCGGCCAAGGGGGCCTACGCGGAGCCCGTCGCCGAGCACGCCCTCGCGCTGACGCTCGCGACGCTCCGGGTGCTGCAGAAGCGCGCCCGGGCGACGTCCTGGGCGACCGAGCCCGACGGCGTGTCGCTCTACGGGCGGAACGTCGTCGTGATCGGCGCCGGCGGGATCGCCCTCGAGTACATCCGGCTCGTCGCACCGTTCGAGGTGTCCGTCACCGTCGTGCGCCGCGCGGCCGACCCGGTCCCGGGCGCGGACCGCACCGTCACGACCGGGGAACTCGACGAGGTCCTGCCCGACGCCGACGTCGTGGTCGTCGCGGCCGCCATGACGTCGGGTACCGCGAAGCTGTTCGACGCACGCCGCTTCGCGCTGATGAAGCCCTCGGCGCGCCTGGTGAACATCGCCCGCGGGGGACTGGTCGACACCGACGCGCTCGTCACGGCACTGCGCGAGGGCACCATCGCCGCCGCAGGTCTCGACGTGACCGACCCGGAGCCGCTGCCCGACGGGCACCCGCTGTGGGACGAACCGGGTGCGGTCATCACGCCGCACCAGGCCGACACCCCGGACATGGTGGCGCCGCTGCTGGCCGAGCGGGTCCGCACCAACGCCGCCGCGTTCCTGGACGGCTCCGGGGACGGGTTCGTCGGCGTCGTGGACCCCGCCGCGGGGTACTGACCGCCGCCCCGCTGGGGTGGTCCTGCGCGCGGCGCGCCCGGGATGCGCGGCCGATGCGCGGAGCGGGCTCGGGGTACTGCTATGCTGTTACCCGTTGTTCGCAAGACATTCGCCAGCGGACAGTGATCCTCGATAGCTCAATTGGCAGAGCAGCCGGCTGTTAACCGGCAGGTTGTTGGTTCGAGTCCAACTCGGGGAGCAATCAGAGCGAGAGAGGCCCCCACCGTTCGCGGTGGGGGCCTTCCGCGTTCCCGGCGCGACCCAGCGGGGTCCGAGCTGTTCGGCTTCCGGCTGGCTCGCAGGCGCCGTCCGGTCGGAAGCTGTTAGCGTTCACAGGTGATCACCGTGCGCCGAACCCTCGCCGCGGTGGTCGTCGTCCTCGGTGCGGCGGGGCTCACCGCCTGCACCACCGGGCAGCCCGAGCCGGAGGACTCGCTCGACACCGCAGCACGGTCCGAGGTCTCCGCGACGGGCAGCGCCCCGATCGTCTTCGCCTTCGTGTGCAGCGACGCCGCGGCCGGCAGCAGTGGCTCCGGCAGCGACGCGACGGGTGACGACGCCGACGGCACGGCCGAGCGGTACACGACCTACGCCGCGGTGTGGGAGGCCGAGCGCACCGACTGCCGGGCCGAACGCATCACGGGCACCGAGATGTCGGCGCAGCAGCGGGCCGCGGTCCGGGCGACCGACGGCGCCGCCACGCTCGAGGAGCTCGCGGCGACCTGCGCGGAGCGCGGGGCGTCGCCGTGGCGGGACGGCGTCACGACGCCGGACCAGGCCGACCTGGCAGCGGGACTCGTCGCGTACTGCCCGGGACACCCGGACCGCGACCGCCTGCAGGAGGCGTTGACGGCGTACCGGGGCTGAACCGGGCCTCCAGGCCGACGCCGGTGCGGGTGCCGGTTCCGGTCCCGCGGAGTGCGCGGCAGCCGCTCGGGTGGTCAGCCCTCGGGGTGGTCGCGTCCGGGCAGCCAGGACTTGCCGGGCCCGCCCCAGCTGCTCTTGCGGATCGCCTTCGCGACCTGCTTGCCGTACGGGTGCACGAGCCGGTCCGCGTAGAGGTAGCCGTCGAGGTGGTCGTACTCGTGCTGGAAGACGCGGGCGAGCCACCCGTGCGCCTCGATCTCGAAGGGCTCGCCGTGCTCGTCGACGGCGCGGAGCAGGACACCCTCGGCGCGGCGGAGCGGGAAGCGCTCGCCCGGGATCGAGAGGCAGCCCTCGGACTCCTCGTCCTCGTCGAGCTCCTCGACCGACTCCGGCACGGGCGGGGTGGTCCAGAGCACCGGGTTGACGGCGACCCCGCGGTGCAGGACCTCGTCGTCGTCGGTCCACGAGTACACGAACAGTCGCTTGCCGATCCCGACCTGCGGACCCGCGAGACCGACCCCGGGGGCCAGGTCCATCGTCTCGTACATGTCCTGCACCAGGGCGCGGAGGTCGTCGTCGAACTCGGTGACCTCGGTCGCGCGCTCGTGGAGGACGGGTTCGCCGGTGACGCGGATGGGGAGGACGGGCATTCACCCAGGTTATCCGGCGAGGACCGGTAGCCTCATCGCGTGACGACGGACCTCCCGATCCCGGACGCGGTCAACCTGACACCGTTCCAGGCCCTGATGATCCCCGTCGCGCTCGTCGGCGCCGTCTTCCTGTCGCTCGGGGCGCAGTTCCAGAGCCGCGGGGTGCAGCGCGTCGAGGCCCGGCTCGGACGGCAGTCGAAGGGGCTGTCGGTGCGGCACGTCCTCGGGCTGCTCGGCAGCGGCTGGTGGGTCCTCGGCACGCTCATGCTCGGCCTGGCCGTCGTGCTCCAGCTCATCAGCATCACGAACGCCCCGCTCATCGTGGTGCAGCCGCTCGGCGCCGTCGCGCTCGTCATCACCACGTGGTTCTCGTCACGGTCCTCCGGGGTCCCGCTCGGGCAGCAGGCGCGACGGGCGGTCTGGACCTGCATCATCGGTGTCGGGATCTTCGTCGGCATCGCCGCCGTGGTCGGCCGCGAGAGCGCGATCACCCACGAGCAGCTCGTGACGATCCTGGTGGTGCTCGCGATCGTCCTGGTGGCCGTGTTCCTGTCGTTCCGCTTCGCGGCGAAGCGAGCGAGCGCCATGTACTACATCGTCGTGGCCGGGGTGCTCTACGGCTTCGTCGCGACGCTGGCCAAGGTCGTGCTGAACCGGTTCCTGCACGGCACGTTCGACTGGCTGACCGCGATCGCCGTCGTCGGGGTGATCGTCGCCGCGGTGCTCGGCGGGTACTTCGTGCAGAACGCGTACTCGAGCGGGTCGGCCGACCTGGTGATCGCCGGCCTCACCGTCATCGACCCGATCGTGGCGGTGGGCATCGGTGTCATCGTGCTCGGCGAAGCGGCCGGGGCGCCGTGGATCGCGGTGGTCGGGTTCCTCGTCGCCGCGGTCATCGCCATCACCGGGGTCTTCCTGCTCGCGAAGCACCACCCCGAGACGCGGCGCTGACGTCGCCCGCCGCCGGCGCGCGCTGACGTCGCTCGCCGGCGGCGCACGCTGGCGTCGTTCGCCGTCGGCTCGGGCGGTCGTCCGCGAGGCTGACGCGCGCGCTCGGGACCGTGCGGTACCGTCGAGGCCCGACCAGCAACCGCCCACGAGAGGACGACGCCAGCCGTGTCAGAGGACGCCACCACCGCCACCGCCGAGTCGACGGGTGCGACGGGCGGATCCCGGCCGCTGCGCGTCATGATCGCGGCCGACACCTTCCCGCCGGACGTCAACGGCGCCGCGACCTTCGCCGAGCAGCTCGCCGTCGGCCTCGCCGAGCGTGGGCACGAGGTCCACGTCGTCGCCCCCGCCTCGAGCGCCCACCACGGCACCTTCGACGAGGAGCACCGCGGTGTCGTGCTCACCGTGCACCGCCTGAAGTCCTACAAGTGGCCGTGGCACGCCTGGCTCCGCTTCGTGTGGCCGTGGAGCGTCCGGAAGTGGACGGGGCCGATCCTCGACGCCGTCCAGCCGGACGTGCTGCACATCCAGTCGCACCTCGTCATCGGGCGTGGCATCGTGCAGGAGGCCCACGAGCGCGGCATCCGCATCGTCGGCACCAACCACTTCATGCCCGAGAACCTGCTCGAGTACGTGCCGTTCGGCCGTCGCACGCTGCCGATCGCGTTGAAGATCGCGTGGAACGACGCCGCCAAGACCTACCGGCTGGCCGACGCCATCACGACGCCGACGGTGCTGGCCGCGGACTACCTCCGCGAGGCCATCGCCGGGCAGCAGGTCCTCGCGATCTCCTGCGGCATCGACGCATCGCGGTACACGGCCCGCAGCGGCCGACCCTCGGGGAACGACATCGTGTTCGTCGGCCGGGTCGCGCCGGAGAAGAACCTCGACGTGCTCGTGCGCGCGCTCCCACTGCTGCCGAGCGAGCTGCGCGCGACGCTCACCATCGTCGGCGGCGGCGAGATGATCCCGAAGCTGAAGGCCCTCGTGCAGGAGCTCGGGCTCGAGGACCGGGTGCGCTTCGCCGGGTTCGTCTCCGACGAGGCCAAGCGGCAGGCGCTCACGAACGGCACCGTCTTCGCGATGCCGTCCACGGCCGAGCTGCAGAGCATCTCGTCGCTCGAGGCGATGGCGTCCGGGCTGCCGGTGGTCGCCGCCGACTCGATGGCGCTGCCGCACCTGATCGACGGCAACGGGTTCCTGTTCACCCCGGGCGACGTGCAGGACCTCGCGGCGAAGCTCGCGCAGGTGCTGCAGGCGTCGGACACCGACTACCAGGCGATGCGGGAGCGCAGCCTGGCCATGATCGAGGCACACGACATCAACCGCACGCTCGCGACGTTCGAGTCGCTGTATCGTGGGGAGCCGGTGGCCTGACGGTCCCCGACGAGGGGCGGTAGCCAAGCTGGTCAAGGCACTCGGCTCATAACCGAACGATCGCGGGTTCAAGTCCCGCCCGCCCTACCAAGCCAGAAAGGCCGGCCCGCCGTGCACCTGCCCCGACGACGAGACGTCCCCGAGGACCACGCGCCCACCCCGAACGTGACGTTCGAGGCGACCCGGGCCGGCACCGGCGTCCGCGTCAACGCCTTCCGCATCGGGTTCATGGGGGCTCTCGGCGTGCTCATCGCGCTGCTCGCCGGCGTGATCGTCCAGCAGCTCAGCACGGTCCTGGTCTACATCGGCGTCGCGCTCTTCCTGTCGCTCGGCATCGACCCGCTGGTGTCCTTCCTCGAGCGCTTCATCCCGCGCTGGGTGGCGATCACCATCGTCGTCGTGGGCGTCCTGTCCGCCTTCGCCGGCGTGGTGTTCGCGGTCGTCCCGATCCTCATCCAGCAGGCGACGAACCTCGTCCAGAACTTCCCGGAGATCATCCAGGACATCTCGCGGCAGGAGTGGTTCAAGGACCTGTCGCAGCAGTTCGCCGGCGCGTTCGACGTGAACCACGCCCTGGAGTCGCTGCAGTCCTTCGTCGAGGACCCGGGCAACCTCCTCAGCCTCGGCGGCGGCATCCTGGCGGTCGGCAGCGGCATCCTGTCCGGGCTGACCGGCGCCGTGATCGTCATCATCCTGATGCTGTACTTCCTGGCGTCGATGCGGGGCCTGAAGTCGATGGCCTACCGCTTCGTCCCGGCGACCCGTCGCCAGAACTTCGTCGACGTCAGCGAGCAGATCACCCAGGCCGTCGGTCGCTACGTCGTCGGTCAGATCAGCCAGGCGCTCATCAACGGCATCCTCAGCCTGGTGTTCCTGCTCGTCATCGGTGCGCCGCTGCCGGTGCTGCTGGCGACCTTCGCGTTCCTGGGGTCGCTCATCCCGCTCGTCGGCACCCTCGCCGCGGCGGTCGTCATCTCGCTGCTCTGCCTGTTCGCCTCGCCGGCCACCGCGCTCGCGGCCGCGATCTACTACCTCGTCTACATGCAGGTCGAGGCCTACCTGATCTCCCCGCGCATCATGTCGCGAGCAGTGCAGGTCCCCGGTGCCCTCGTGGTCATCGCCGCGGTCGCCGGCGGCACGATCGGCGGGGTCCTCGGAGCACTCGTCGCCGTGCCGGTCGCCGCGTCGGTGATCATCATCGTGCAGAAGGTCATCTACCCCCGCCAGGAGCAGTCGTGAGCGCGGCCGAGCCCGACCTGTCCGCGCACGTCGCCGCGCGGGACGCCTGGGCCCGGAGCGCCCGTGGCCCGCTCGCCCTGGTGAACGCGCAGCACGTCGACCGCCCGCAGCCGGTGTGGCCCGTCGCCGGGCAGTGGGCACCGGCTCCGGGCGGCCTCACCGTCACCGCGAGCGCGTCGGACGGCGTCGTGGTCGACGGCGTCCCGGTGGACGGCACGGTCCTGGTCGCCGGGGACACGGCGGTCGTGCCCTCGACGGTCGCCTTCGCCGACGGGCTCGCCGGCACGGTGCAGGGGTCGACCCTCCGGGTCTGGGACCCGGCCTCCGACGCGGTCTCCCGCTTCGCACGCATCGATCGCTTCGCCCCGCGGTCGGGCGGGTGGGTCACGGTGGGCAGGTACGAGCCCCGGTCCGGCCTGGAGGCACCCGGTCACCTCACCGACGCCGCCGGCGACCCCCTGCCGGTCGCCGGTACGGTCGAGACCACCGTCGACGGCGTCCCCGTGCGACTGACCGCGGTCCGGTCTGCGCCGTTCCACGGCCGTCCGCGCCTGCAGCTCATCGTGCAGGACGCGACCAGCTCCCTGCCGGAGGACGACCCGGGCAGCTCCTACTCGATGGGCCGCTTCCTGTACCTCGACGAGCCCGACGGCGCTGGCGACGTCGCCCTCGACTGGGAGCGACTCGTGCTCCCGCCCTGCGCGTTCTCGTACCAGTACGCCTGCCCGGTGCCCCCGGAGGAGAACCGCATCCCGGTCGCGCTGACCGCGGGGGAGCGCCACCCGGTCGACGCCGCCGGAGCCGTGCTGCACTGAGGCCCGCAGGTCTGCTGCTCGACGGGTGTGGCGTTCCCAGCGCAGACGCTGCATAATGGGCGTGTCCGCAGGGACATCACAATCTGATACCGATGGTTCCGCTACCGGGGCTCCGCACCACAGGTCGATGGGGAAGTCGCACCTGACGAAGCGGAGGAATCGTGAACGGAACGACGACAGGGGTGCTCTACGTGCACTCCTCACCACGCGCGCTCTGCCCGCACGTCGAATGGGCGGCTGGTCGCGCGATGAGCCGCGCCGTGAACTTCTCGTGGCTCGACCAGCCCGCGCTCGACGGATCCCGTCGGACGGAGTTCACCTGGACCGGGCAGGTCGGCACCGGCGCGGCGATCGCCTCTGCCCTGCGCGGGTGGGAGCACCTGCGCTTCGAGGTCACCGAGGAACCGACGGCGCAGTCCGACGGCGGCCGGTGGATGCACACGCCCGACCTCGGCGTCTTCTTCGCGCAGACCGACGTGTCCGGGAACATGGTCGTCCCCGAGGACCGCGTGCGCTACGCCATGGAGGTCGCCGGCAGCAACGCCCTCGAACTCCACCGTGAGCTCCGACTCGCACTCGGGCAGGCCTGGGACGACGAACTCGAGCCCTTCCGGCACGCCGCCGAGGGCAACCCCGTCGTCTGGCTGCACCGCGTCGGCTGACTGCTCCCGCCTCCTCCGCACCACCTCGGACGCCGCCCGCTCCCTCCGGAGCCGGCGGCGTCCGTCGTCCCCGGGGTGTGCGCGTCGTCCTCACCCGTCCCGAGCGGTTGCGATCCGGCCCGCTCGGCGTGTCCGGCCGACGATCCGCGCGCGCACGCCGCTCGTGAGCGGCATGTCCTGCCCACTCGCCCCTGGTGCGGGCCGCCCTTCCGGCGGTACCGACTCGCGCGAGCGGCGATCTGATCGGGTGCGATCTGGCCCGCTCGGACCGTCCGGCCGACGATTCGTGCGCACACGCCGAGGGTGAACGGCGTGTCGCGCCCACTCGAGTGACGGGGGGCACGCCGTACGGGCACCGGGAGCGCCGGGGCGGGCACCAGGGGCGGGACCCAGCCCGGGACGGACGGAGGCCCGCCCTGCGGACGCAGGACGGGCCTCCAGGCCGACCGGGGTCGGCGACGACGGATCAGGCCGTGCGGAACGCCACCACGGCGTTGTGCCCGCCGAACCCGAACGAGTTGCTCACGGCGAGCAGATCGCCCGCGGGCAGCTCACGCGGAGCGGTCGCGACGTCCATCACGATCTCCGGGTCCTGCTCGGTCAGGTTGATCGTCGGCGGCGCGACCCGCTCGTGCAGCGCCAGGACGGTGAAGGCGGCCTCGATCGCACCGGCACCGCCGAGCAGGTGACCGGTCGACGCTTTGGTCGCCGAAACGACCACGTTGTCGAGGTGGTCGCCGAAGACACGACGCATGGCGTGGTACTCGGCCACGTCGCCCACCGGGGTGGAGGTGGCGTGCGCGTTGACGTGGACGACGTCCTCGCGGGAAGCGTCGGCGTGCTCGAGCGCGATGAGGACCGCGCGGGCGGCGGCGCTGCCCTCGGGGTCCGGAGCGGTGATGTGGAACGCGTCCGAGGTGATGCCGGCACCGGCGACCTCGGCGTAGATCGTCGCGCCGCGGGCCTCGGCGTGCTCCTTCGACTCGAGGATCAGCGCCGCGGCACCGTCGCCGAGCACGAAGCCGTCACGCGTGACGTCGTACGGACGCGATGCAGTCTCGGGGGAGTCGTTGCGTCGCGAGAGCGCCTGCATCGATGCGAACGCGG
This sequence comes from Curtobacterium sp. HSID17257, assembly GCF_003989515.1. Lineage (GTDB taxonomy): Bacteria > Actinomycetota > Actinomycetes > Actinomycetales > Microbacteriaceae > Curtobacterium. The sequence continues at coordinate 2,329 of NZ_RBLU01000040.1, read as the reverse complement.
CGAGGGGCAGCGGGTGCAGCGCGGCCTCGGCGCCACCGGTGATGACGATGTCGGCGTCGCCGTCGGCGATGTGCCGGTAGGCCTCGGCCAGCGACTCGGTGGACGACGCGCAGGCGGAGAGGTACGTGCGGGCGCCGCCGCGGGCGCCGAACTCCATCTCGATGGCGGCGGCGGGGCCGTTCGCCATGAGCATCGGGACCGTCATCGGCAGGACGCGACGCGGACCCTTCTCGCGGAGGGTGTCCCAGGCGTCGAGGAGCGTGTTGACGCCGCCGATGCCGGTGGCCCAGTCGACGATGAGGCGCTCCGGGACGACGGTCTCGGGGTCGATGCCGGCGTCGGCCCAGGCCTCACGCGCGGCGACGAGGGAGAGCTGCGACGACGGGTCGAGGCGCTTGGCCTCGGGACGCGTGAGCTGGTCGGTGAGGAAGCGGCGTGCCTGGCCGGCGAACTCGACGGGGATCTCGAGGTCGGCGTAGCGCTCGTCCTCGATTCGGGTGATGCCGGACTTCCCGGCGAGCAGCGCCTCCCAGGTCTCCCGGGCGGTCGCGGCGAGTGGTGTGATCGCACCGATCCCGGTGACGACGACGGTCTTCTTGGTCATGGAACGACGTGTTCTTTCGTGTGGGAGGAACGAGGTGAGCGCCGCGGCCCGCGGGGTGTGCGCGGTCCGCGGCGCTCAGGAAGCTCGCGTCAGGCCTGGGCCTTGGTGATGTAGTCGACGGCGTCGCCCACGGTCTTGAGGTTCTTGACCTCTTCGTCCGGGATCTTCACGTCGAACTTCTCCTCGGCGTTCACGACGATGGTCATCATCGAGATCGAGTCGATGTCGAGGTCGTCGGTGAACGACTTGTCGGCGGCGACGGTGTCGGTCGCGATGCCGGTCTCGTCGTTGATCAGCTCGGCCAGGCCGGCGAGGACTTCTTCGTTGGACAGGGCCATGGGTGTTCTCCTTGAGGGGGGTGTCGTTTGACCGTGGACCAGCCTAGGGCACGAGTGGTACGGGTGCCCGGAGCCGAGCCGGGATGGTGGGACTAGGGGAGGACGACGACCTGCGCGCCGAACACGAGACCGGCACCGAAGCCGATCTGCAGCGCGAGACCGCCGGAGAGCTCCGGGTGCTCCTCGAGCAGGCGGTGCGTGGCGAGCGGGATGCTCGCGGCGGAGGTGTTGCCGGTGGTGGTGATGTCGCGGGCGATCGTCACGGTGTCCGGCAGGCCGAGCTGCTTGGCGAACTCGTCGATGATGCGGATGTTCGCCTGGTGCGGCACGAAGGCGGCGAGGTCCTGCGGCGCGACGCCGGCGGTCTCGAGCGCCTGGCGTGCGACCTTGACCATCTCCCACACCGCCCAGCGGAAGACCGTCTGACCGGCCTGGCGCATCGTCGGTCGCGGCGCGCCGGCGGCCCACTCGTTGTAGGTCGCCGTCATGCCGATGGCGTCCCACTTCGAGCCGTCCGAGCCCCAGATCGTCGGGGCGATGCCTGGGTAGTCGCTCGGACCGACGACGGCCGCACCCGCACCGTCGCCGAGGAGGAACGAGATCGAGCGGTCGGTCGGGTCGACCACGTCGCTGAGCTTCTCGGCCCCGACGACGAGCACGTGGTCGGCCAGGCCGGACTTGATGAACGAGTCGGCCTGGGCGATGCCGTACGCGTAGCCGGCGCAGGCCGCGCTGACGTCGTAGGCCGCGGCCGGCGTCGCACCGATGCGTTCGGCGAGCAGGGACGCCATGGAGGGCGTCGCGACGGTGTGGGTGACGGTGCTGACGAGGACGACACCGATCTGGTCCGGCGTGATGCCGGCCTTCTCGATGGCCTCCCGCGCGGCTGCCTCGGCGAGGTCGACGGCCTCGATGTCGGCTCCGGCGCGCTTGCGCGTGACGATGCCGGTGCGCTGGCGGATCCACTCGTCGGACGAGTCGATCGGCCCGACGAGGTCGTCGTTGGGGACGACGTTCTCACCGCGGGCGGCACCGAAGGCCAGGATGCGGGTGTACTCGTGGCCGCGACGCTGCTGCAGCACCGGACGGGAGGCGCGGGGCGCGTCCGTCCCGTCGGCTGCGGGGGACGGCGTGGTGGCGTCGGTCATGCGGTTGCGTCTGCTTCCTCGCTCGCGGCCGCGGTGTCGCTCTCGAGGAGCTCGATCGCGGCGGGCAGGTCGTCGGGGGTCTTCACGGCGACGGTGGGGGTGCCGCGCAGGCCGCGCTTCGCGAGCCCGACGAGCGCGCCCGCCGGCGCGAGTTCGATGATGCCGGTGACGCCGGCGGCGGAGAACGACTCCATGACGGCGTCCCAGTGCACGGGGTTGGCGATCTGGCGGACCATCAA
>NZ_RBLU01000039.1 GCF_003989515.1 Curtobacterium sp. HSID17257 | reverse complement strand
GCCGGCAGGTCGACGGGCTCCACCGCGGTGCCGTCGATCGTCGCGAGCAGGCGCAGGGCGGCGGTGCGGCCGAGCTCGGCTCCCGGCAGTGCGACGCTCGTCAGGGCCGGCGCCGTGACCGACGACGACGGCAGGTCGTCGAAGCCGGCGACCGCCAGGTCCTCGGGCACCCGGAGCCCCATCGCGCCCGCGACCCGGAGCACGCCGTACGCCAGGGTGTCCGCGGCCGCCACGACCGCCGTGACACCGTCCTCGTGCCAGGCCTCGACCACGTGCTCGGTCGCCAGCGCGGCGGCGTCGACCGTCAGGTCCGCGCGGGCACCGACCTCGGACACGGTGATCCCGGCGGCCGCGCAGGCCTCGTCGAACATCCGGTGGCGGATGCCGAACGTGGCGACCCTCGCGGTGCCGTCGAGGTACGCCACGTGCTGGTGCCCGCGGTCGCGCAGGTGTGCGACGAGCGCGTCGATCCCCGGCGCGAGGTCGTAGTCGACTGCGGTCGTGCCCTCGGCGGCGTCCGGGGCGTCGAGCAGCACCACGGGCACGCTCGCGTCCATGGGCTCGCCGGCTGCCGGTGCGTCGACCAGGATCCCCGCCGGCCGCAGGCGCTCGAAGCGCCGGAGGTCGGCCGCCGTCGGCTGCGCACCGCGCTCGGTGACCGAGAGCACCAGCTGGAACCGGTCGCCGAGGGTGTCCCGCACGCCCCGGATCACCTCGGCGAAGAACGGGTTCGACAGGTCGGGCGCGATGAGCACGACCAGGTCGCCGGTGCCGCGGGCGAGGGAGCTCGCCGCGTGGTCGACGACGTACCCGAGGGCGTCGACGGCGTCGCGCACCCGCTCGGCGATCGGCTGGGAGACCCGACCGCGGTCCTTGCCGTTGACCACGAGGGAGACCGTCGCGATGCTCGTCCCCGCGCGTTCGGCCACCATCGCCGCGGTCACGCGACGACCGTGGGGGGCGGGGGAGGGCACCCGACGAGCCTACCGACCGGGCCGCGCGTGCGGACGGACGAGGATTGCTCGGAGTTGACGTCAAGCGTTTGACGTGTTCGAATGTCAAACGCTTGACGCGCCGTGCTGGAGTTGGTTCCTCCACAGCGCGGACCCCACCGCGTCGAGCACACACGTCCGTCCGGCACTGCCGGACACGGTGGGCCACGACGGCCCGCCGACACCGATCCCCGACGAAGTGGAGCGCCCAAGGTGCCCGATGCAACGACGCAGAAGATCATCCTCGACTGCGACCCCGGCCACGACGACGCCGTCGCCCTCCTGCTGGCGCACGGCAACCCGACGATCGAGCTCCTCGCCGTCACCACCGTCGTCGGCAACCAGACCCTGCCGAAGGTCACCCGCAACGCCCTCGCCGTGGCACGGATCGCCGGCATCACGGGCGTGCCCTTCGCCGCCGGCGCCGATCGCCCGCTGCTGCGCGAGATCGAGGTCGCCCCGGAGATCCACGGGGAGAGCGGCCTCGACGGGCCGATGCTCCCCGAGCCGTCGTTCGACCTGGACGAGCGTCACGCCGTCGACCTCATCATCGACACGGTGATGGCGCACGAGCCCGGCACCGTGACGATCGTGCCGACCGCCGGCCTGACGAACATCGCCCTCGCCGTCCGCAAGGAGCCGCGCATCGTCGAGCGCGTGAAGCAGGTCGTGTTGATGGGTGGCGGCGTGCACGTCGGCAACTGGAGCCCGGTCGCCGAGTTCAACATCGTCATCGACCCCGAGGCCGCCGACATCGTCTTCCGCGCCGGCTGGGACGTCGTGATGGTCGGCCTCGACCTCACCCACCAGGCGCTCGCGACCCCCGAGGTCGCCGCACGCATCGCCGCCGTCGGCACCGGCCCGGCCGCGTTCGTCGGCGAGCTGCTCGAGTTCTTCGGGAAGGCGTACGAGGACGCCCAGGGCTTCGACGCCCCGCCCGTGCACGACCCCTGCGCCGTCGCGTACGTCATCGACCCGACGATCGTCCGTGCGGTGAAGATGCCGATCGCGATCGAGACGACGGGCACCCACACGCTCGGCATGACCGTCGCGGACCTCCGCGGTCCCGCGCCCGAGGACTGCCGCACGTCCGCGGCGATGGATCTCGACCACGGGCGCTTCTGGGACCTGGTGGTCGACGCCCTCGAGCGGATCGGCGAGACGCCCGACACCGGGTGGAGCCCGCGAGCCGCTGCCGAGGCGGTCGCCGACACCGACACCGACGTGACCGTCGTCGCGCAGGAGCGCTGAGCGCCGTGACCACCACCTCGACGACGAAGTCGACCGCCGCCCTCACCGCGGCCCTGCTCGCCGCGTGCGTCGCGTTCCAGCTGAACGCGAGCATGCTCAGCCCCGCCCTCGCGACGATGGCGGACGAACTCCGCACCGACGACGCGACCATCGGGCTCTCGCAGACGCTGTTCTTCACGATCGCGGCCCTGTTCTCGCTGTTCCTGCCCCGGCTGTCCGACATCGTCGGCCGCAAGCGGGTGCTGCTCGGCATGCTGCTCGTCATGCTCGTCGGCAGCGTCGTCGCCGCCCTGGCCGTGAACGTGCCGATGCTGTTCGTCGGCCGGATGATCCAGGGCGTGACCGGCCCGGTCGTGCCCATCGGCCTGCTCGTCCTGCGCAACGAGATCGCCGACCCGAAGCGCTACGGCGCCGCACTCGGCCTGCTCACCGCGGTGAACGGCGGCATCGCCGGGGTCGACGCCCTGGCGGGCGGCTGGATCGCGACGCACTTCGGGTTCCGTGGCATCTTCTGGGTGATCGTCGTCGTGACGGCCGTCGCGGCGCTCATGGTCGCCCGCTGGGGCGTCGAGTCCCGACCCTCCGCCGGGACGCGCATGGACTGGTGGGGCGTGCTCCCGCTGGTCATCAGCGTCGGCGCGCTGCTCACCGCGTTCAACGAGGCCGGCAAGCTCGCCGCGGCCGACTGGGCACTCGTCGTCGGCGGGATCGTCGTCGCCCTGGTCGCGTTCGGGGTGTTCTGGGCGATCGAGTCCCGGGTCCGCGAGCCGCTCGTCGAGACCCGGTACCTCAAGCGCCGCGGGACGTGGGCGCTGCTCGTCACGACCCTGCTCACCATGACGGGTGTCTTCGCCGTCGTGAACGGCCTGGTCACGAGCCTGGCCCAGAACGACGAGGTCGGCTTCGGCCTGGAGCCGGACGTCGCCTCGCTCGCGTTCCTCGTGCCCTACGCGCTGGTCGGGTGGGTCGTCGGACCGTTCTCCGGACGTCTCGCGCCGACGCTCGGCTACCGGGCCGTCCTCCGGGTCGGCCTGGTCGGCAGCATCGTCGCCACGCTCGTCATGGCGTTCGTCGGCGTCCACTCGCTGCCCGTGCTCGTCGCCGCCACGGTGCTCATCGGCATCACCTACGCGGGCATCGCGAACATCGTGCTGAACGGGCTCGGCATCGTGCTCTCGCCGGAGTCCAACCCCGGGTTCCTGCCCGGCCTCAACGCCGGTGCGTTCAACCTCGGTGCGGGCATCAGCTTCGCGGTGCTGCCGGCGCTGCAGATCGCCCTCGGCACCGGTGGGTCGGCCGGCACCGCCGGCTACTCCGGTGGGATGCTGCTCGGTGCCGCGATCACCTGCGCGGCACTCGCCACGTCCTTCCTCATCCCGCGCCCGGCCTCGGCCGAGACAGGAGCCACCGCATGAGCGGCATCGTCGTCGTGGGCAGCCTCAACGCGGACCTGGTGGTCCGCACGGAGCGCTTCCCGAAGCCCGGGGAGACCCTGCAGGGGTCGGACCTCGCGATCCTGCCCGGCGGCAAGTCCGCCAACCAGGCGGTGGCGGCCGGGAGGCTCGGGGGCACCATCCGCATGATCGGTGCGGTCGGCGACGACGGGAACGGCACGCTGCTGCGCGAGTCCGTCGCATCGGCCCACGTGGACACGACGCACGTCGCGGTCCGGCAGGGCGTCGCCACCGGGACCGCCGTCATCACGGTCGACGCCGCGGGCGAGAACACCATCGTGATCTCCGGCGGCGCGAACGCCACGCTCACGCCGGAGGACCTGCCCGCCTCGGCGTTCGACGGCGCCGGCGTGCTCGGGCTCTGCCTCGAGGTCTCCATCGACGTCGTGCTCGCCGCCGCACGCGCCGGCCGTGCCGCCGGTACCACGGTGCTCACGAACCTGTCGCCGTTCGGGGCCGTGCCGCAGGAGCTGCTCGACCTGACCGACGTGCTGCTGGTGAACGAGCACGAGGCGGCCGAGCTCGGGGACCACGGTGTCGCCCGCTCGATCGTGACCCGTGGCGGCGCGGGCTGCACGGTGCACGACGGGGACGCCGACCCGGTCGACGTCGACGCCGTGCGGGTCGAGCCCGTCGACACCACGGGGTGCGGCGACGCGTTCATGGGTGCGGTGGCGCTCCGGCTCGACGCCGGCGACTCCCTGCTCGAGGCCGCGCGCTTCGCCGTCGGGGTCGGTGCGTACGCCGCGACGAAGCCGGGCGCGCAGGCCTCGTACCCGACCACGTCGGAACTGGAGTCCTTCCTGCGGTCGTAGGCCGAGCCTCCCGTCCGCCCGTCCCTTCCCGCGAAACGCAACCCCGGCGGTTGCTCGCAGCGCTGTACCGATGCGAGGTGTCGTCGGGGTTGCGTCGTGCGGGGGACATCCGCCGCTAGCGTTGTGGCATGCGCGTCGGAGTCCTCGACATCGGGTCCAACACCGGCCACCTGCTCGTGGTGGACGCCCACGGCGGGGCCGCGCCGCTGCCGGCGTCGTCGTTCAAGCAGTCGCTGCGGCTCGCCGAGCACCTGGACGAGTCGGGCGCGGTGACGCCCGCGGGCGTCGAGGCCCTCACGACCTTCGTGGCCGACGCCGTCCGCATCGCCGAGGAGCGCGGGTGCGAGGACATGCTCGGGTTCGCGACGTCAGCCGTGCGGGACGCCGTGAACTCCGACGCGGTGCTCGCCCACGTCGAGGAGCGCACCGGCGTGGAGCTCGCCGTGCTGTCCGGCGAGGACGAGGCGCGCCTGACGTTCCTGGCCGTCCGACGGTGGTTCGGGTGGTCCGCGGGACGGCTCGCCGTGTTCGACATCGGGGGCGGCTCGCTCGAGATCGCCGGCGGTGCGGACGAGGCGCCCGACGTCGCGTGGTCGATGCCGATCGGTGCCGCCCGGCTCGCACGCCGGTACTTCGCCGAGGGGACGCCGAGCGAGGACGACGTCCGACGCATCCGGCACGAGATCCGCGTCGCCATCGCGCGGGACGCCGGGCTGCTGCTCCGCTCGGGTCGGCCCGACCGCGCCGTCGCGACCTCGAAGACGTTCCGCTCGATCGCGCGGATCTGCGGCGCGGCGCCCTCGGCCGCCGGACCGCTCGTCCCGCGCGCACTCGACGGCGCGGAACTGCGTCGGCTGCTGCCGTCGCTGCTGACGAGCTCCGTCCCCGAGCTCGCGGCGCTGCCGGGCGTCTCACCGAGCCGCGCGCACCAGGTCGTGCCCGGGGCGCTCGTGGCCGAGGCGTGCCTGGACATCTTCGACCTGCCCGCGCTCGAGATCTGCCCGTGGGCCCTGCGCGAGGGCGTGATCCTCGAGCGGCTCGACCAGCTGTCGGTGCTCGGTTGAACATGGCTCGGCACGTCGCGGAAGCCCCTCCGGAGGCGCCGACGTCGTTCGCGCTCGGTCCGACCTGGGTGCGCGTCGGCCTGTGGGTCACGCGCGGCGCCGCACTGCTCTGCGCACTCGTCCTCGGGATCGGGTGGCAGTGGTTCGCGGGACTCGCGGCGCCGTCAGCGACGGTCCGCCGCGTTGGCGACGACCTGCGTGCTCTGACCGTCCTCGGGCCGCGCTGCGTGCGGCTGCCGAGGGCGTTCATCGTCCGGTTCCGCATCTGGAGCGGTGTCGGCACCACGCACGGCCTGTTCGTGCTCGATCGGCGGTGCCGGGCGCTGGTCGTCCTCAGCCCCGTCGGTCCTGCCGACACGGGCCGCACGCGGGCGCTGGTCCCCGCCGCGGAGGACTCGCTGTGGAGGGCAGCCTGCGAACACCTGCTCGGGCTCGGGTGGCTCCTCGCGACGGTGGTCGTCGTGTTCGTGCTCGGCGGGGCGCTCGGCGCGGCCTTCTCGGTTCCGGGCTCAGGCCTCGGCTGACCGTCCCTCGGCTCGCGGGGGAGCGAGCAACCACGGGCGGATGAGCTGTGTGACGAACGGCAGCACCCAGAAGGTCATGATCGGCGTCAGCACGAGCGTCGTGACGAGCACGCGCGGCAGCACGGCCAGGTGCCCGAACGCCGGGACGAGCCAGCCGACCAGGTAGGTGAACGCCAGGTTCACCGGGAAGAACCCGAGCCAGATGCTCACGGCCTGCTTCCACCGCGGCGGGGCGCTCGACGCGGGGGCGTCCTGCGGGGCGTCGAACCAGCCCTCGATGCCGGTGCGCTTCTCGACACGGGACTCCACCACGAGGTCGCGCCCCTGGTCGAGCCACCGGAGCCGGTCGTCGGAGTTCTCCCACGTGGCGAGCTGCTCGTGGTCGGCGAACCGGTAGAGCATGTGCCACTCCCGACTGGTGGCGTGCGAGCGGACCCACCCGGAGCCGAGGAAGCCCGGGTAGCGGTTGGCGAGGTTGACACCGGACTGCACCCAGGCGGTGGCGTCGGGGATGCGGTCGGGTTCGACCAGACGGGTGATGGACACGGTGACGGGCGGGCCTGCGGTCACGGATGACGACTGCAGACTCCCTGGCTCTTGTGGAGTCATGCGGACAGTCTCGCGGAGTCGTGTTTCGGGCTCGTGACGGCGCAGTAGGTTCGGCACATGAGCGACGTCGGCGGTGCAGCACAGGACACCGAGCGTGGGCGGCACGAGACCCCGACCGAGCGGTGGGACCGGAACTGGTCGGACATCCAGCAGGAGCCCCGCATCGTGCAGACCGGGACGCAGATCCTGGCCGGGTTCCTGCTGACGCTGCCGTTCCAGCAGCGCTTCACGATGCTCACCCCCGGTGAGGAGGTCGTCTACCTCGTGCTGGTGGTCCTCGCGGTCGTGATCACGGTCGTCGCGCTGTCGGCCGTCTCCGCCCACCGGCTGGTGTTCCGGCAGCGTCAGAAGCACGACCTGGTCCGGGCTGGGAACGTGCTGCTCATCACGGCCCTCGCGGCGAGCGCCCTGCTGTTCTCGGGCACGGTGCTGTTCGTCTTCGACGTGGTGATCGGGGACGTCGGTGGCGTCGTCGGCGGTGCCGTGGTGTTCGTCGGGACGGCAGCGCTGTGGGTCTCGATCCCGCTCGCGCTCCGCCGGACCTCCCGCGACACCCGGGACCACCCCGGACCTGAGTGAGTCCTCGGTCGGGCCCCACCGCGACCGGAGGAACCCGGGCCACGATGGCCCGGACGACCACCACGGGAAGGACGAGCACGTGTCGACCACAGGACCCTCCGTCATCCTGACCCTCGGCCGTCCGGTCCACGCGCAGGCACTGTCCTACACCGCGATGTACCGGGCGAAGCCCTTCCGCGAAGCCCTCCTGGTGTACCGGGAGGGCGGGACCTACACGATCCTGTCGCCCGGCGAGGACCACCACGGGTGCTGGGTCTCGGCGACGACCCCGCTCGACCCGCCTCGGCACGTCTCGTTCATGTCGTGGCCCTCGGCCGACTGGGATCGGGACGTTGCGGCACACACGCTCGTCTTCGCGCCCGACACCGGCGCCTTCACGCAGGAGCTGCGCCTGCCGGGGGAGTCCGTGCCGCGGGCGCAGCACGGCTTCGCGGTGTCCGTGGCGGACCCGGGGACGATCGACACCACCGAGGGCTGGGCCGTGCTGCGCGAGCGCCACCGCGAGGCCTTCGCACAGGTGCGGGCGCTGGCGGTCGGGAGCGCCGGGGCGCCGTCCGACGGGTAGGGGCTGGACCACGCCGGCTCCGCCGAGGGGCTGTGGTGGGCGTCAGTGGATGCTCGTCAGGGCGCGCAGCTCGTGCGCCCGAACCCGAGGAAGCGCACGGTGACCACCCGCACCGACTCGGTCGACGTGGCGGTCCAGGTGCTCGTGAGGTCGGTGCGGATGCTGACCGTCGAGGTCCGCCAGGTGAAGAGGTCCCACGAGCCCACCGTGGTGCTCCGGGCGTCCGCGGGGCGCTGTGCGACCTCCTGCCCGTCGACGAGGACCGTGAAGCGTTCGGGCGCGGTACCGGCGAACCCCCACCCGATCGTCACCGATCCGTCGCTGTTCGTCGCGCAGGTCAGCGCGGTGACCGGCGACGCCGTCGCGGTCGCGAGAGTGCTCGTGGCCGACGGGGTCGTCGCGGCGAACGCGGCGGCTGCTGCCGGAGCGGGGAGTGCCAGTGCTCCTGCCACGCACACGGCGGCGACGATCACGGCGGTGGAGACGCGCGGGCGACGTCGGCGGGCGCGGTGGCGCGCACGGCGGTCCGCCGGTGCCGTCGGCGGTCGGTTCCCGGAGACCGCCGGGGTGACGGCGAGGAGCGTGACGGCGAGGACCGCTGCGCCGAGCACGGTCAGGGAAGCGGTGTCACCCGCGGCCGCCCAGGTGATCGGTGTGCCGACGAGGGGCACCCGGAGGTAGCCGACGCCCTCGACGGCGGAGCGGGTGATCGGGGTGGAGTCGGCCTGCGGGTTCGCGTCGCCCTTCGTGGTCAGCGTGTCGTCGCCGTCGAGCGCGTCGAACCGGTGCAGACGCAGGACGCCTGCATGGTCCGGGTCGTCGAACAGCAGCACCTGACCCCGGTGCAGGTCGCGCGGGTCGACGGGCTTGCTGACCACGACGTCGCCGACGCGCAGGGAGGGCTCCATGGAGCCGGTCATCACGGTGGTGCTGTGCCATCCGATGAGCATCGGAGCGGCTGCCCAGAAGAGCATGCCGAACACCGTCGCGACCACCCCGCGGGCGGCGAGCACCACCGTGAACCGGATCCACGACGTCGAACGCACGGTCGGTTCCTCCTGACCGGGTCTAGGAGTTCTGTGCTTCCCAGGTGAAGCCGAGGCTCGCGCTGGCACCCATCAGGGACGCCGGGGCATCCGGCGAGACGGTGTAGGCGATCTGGTACGTCCGCGTCTCGGCCTTGTCGCCGGTCGGCTTCCAGGTGCCGACACCCGTGGCGTAGTTCGTGCGGGTGGTGGCGAAGGTCGCGAGCGGTCCGTCGTAGAGGGTGCCGTCAGCGCCCGCGGCCGCGGTGAAGCCGGTGCAGGTGCCGTACCCGCCGCCGGTGCCCTGCGTCACCCGCAGCGTCACGTACGAGCCGAGCGACTTCGTCTGCTGCACGTTGGTGGCGTAGAGCTTCACCACGCTCGGCAGCGAACCGCTCGACGTGACCGCGATGCAGTTCGTCCCGGTCGAACCGGGCTTGAGGTTCGACGCGGAGAACAGCGCGCCGTTCGCGGCGTCGTTGCTCAGCGAGACCGAGCCCATGGACCAGTTGTTGGCGTCGTCGGAGGACGTCGCGGAGAAGGCCGAGTAGGACGCGGTCGACACCGCGACGCCACCGGCGACGAGTGCGGCCGGGATCACGGCGAGGGTGGCGATGCGGGAGAGGGCGCGGGTCGGGAGGCGCACGGCGGGTCCAATCGGTTCTTGTTCGCTCGATTTTCGAGCTAATCAAGACGATACGCCTCGAATTATGAGTGTGTCAACAATCGTGCAAAACGGAATCCGTCTAGAGTGTTCTCGTGCCTGGACTGCCCACGGGGAACCTCGGAGACGACGACCGCTCGCTCGACGACGCGGTGGCGGCGTTCTACGCGGCGCAGGTCGAGCACTCCCACCTGATCCAGCACCTGGCGGTGCTGAACGACCTCAACGCAGTGGACCTCCGCGCGCTGCAGTTCCTCGGCGCGACGGACGAGGACCGGACGCCGAAGGAGCTCGGCGGGTACCTGGAGATGGGCACCGGTGCCGTCACGGCGCTCCTCGACCGGCTGGCCCGGCGGGGGTTCCTCGACCGGGTCCGGAACCCGGACGACCGACGGAGCGTGCGGATCGAGCTCACCGTCGACGGGTTCGCGGTGGTCGGCGCTCTCAGATCGGCCTACCGACGAGCGCTCAAGCGGTCCCTGCCGCGGGAGAGCGTCGAGGTGTTCATCGCGTTCACCGAGCGCATGGCGGAGGAGTTCCGGGCTCCGATCGCCGACGAGGTCGACGGGTCGGACTGACCCGCCGCCAGCAGGTCAGCTGGCCTGCTTCTTCGCGGAGGTCTTCTTCGCCGGGGCCTTCTTCGCGGGCGTCTTCTTCGCAGGCGTCTTCTTCGCCGGGGTCTTCTTCGCGGGTGCCTTCCCTGCCGTCGCGTCCCCGTCGTCGTCCGCACCAGCGGGACCGGACGACGAGCGTGAGCCGGACGACGAGCGCGACCCCGAGCCTCCAGACCCGGACGAGGACCGTGACGAGGACCGCGACGGACTCGACGAACCGGACCGCTTCTTGTCGACCGAAGCCCGGAGGGCCGCCATCAGGTCGATGACGTCGCCGCCCTCGCCGGCGTCGTCGTCCTCGGAGCGCTCACCGAAGGTCTCCGCGGTGTCGACGTCGTCACCGGCCTCGAGCTTGGCGTCGATGAGCTGCTGCAGTTCCTCCTGGTAGGAGTCCGTGTAGCGGTCGGGGTCGAAGTCGGCGGACATGCTCTCGACGAGCGACGACGACATCTTCAGCTCGTTCGCGCTGACCTTCACCGAGGCGTCGAGGGACGTGAAGTCCGCGGCCCGGACCTCGTCGCCCCACAGGAGTCCCTGCAGCAGGATGACGTCCTCGTTGACGCGGAGCACCCCGAGCCGGGTCTTCTGCCGGAGGGTGAACTGCACGATCGCCAGCCGGTCGGTCTTCGCGAGCGTCTCGCGGAGCAGCACGTACGCCTTGGGCGACCGGGAGTCCGGTTCGAGGTAGTACGACTTCTCGAACATCATCGGGTCGACCTGCTCGACGGGCACGAACTCGAGGACCTCGATCTCGTGCGACTGCTCCTCGGGCAGCTGCTTGAAGTCGTCGGCGGTGAGGACGACCGTCTTGTCACCGTCGTCGTAGGCGCGCTGGATGTCGGCGTACTCGACCTCGTGGCCGAACTCGCACACACGCTTGTACCGGATGCGGCCCTTGTCCTCGTCGTGGACCTGGTGCAGGGACACGTCGTGGGTCTCGGTCGCCGCGTACACCTTGATGGGCACGTTGACGAGCCCGAACGCGATGGAGCCCTTCCAGATCGACCTCATGGGCACATGATGCCCGGGAGCGCGGCGACGGGCCCTCAGTTCCGGGCGGATCGACAGCCGCGCGCGAAGTCGGAGGGCGTATCGTGCCGCGCATGACGGGGGAACACAGCACAGGGGCCACCGACGCGACTGCTGCGACGGACGACGACCGGATCGACGCTGTGGGCTGGTGGCAGCTCGCCGCCCTGGCGGTCAGCGGAGCCGTCGCGCCGGCGGTGTTCTTCGTGCTGCAGCCGGGACCGGTCCCGTGGGTCGCGGTCGTCGTGCTCGGCCTCGCGCTGGCGGTCGCGCTCCCCGCCCTGCAGGTCTGGTCCTGGGCGCGCCGCGGCGGTCGGGCCGCGGTCGCGGCCACGCGGCGGTGGGTCGACGAGGGGCGTGTTCCCCCGGAGGTCCCGGAGGCGGTCTGGCGGCCGCGGGTCCAGCAGTGGACGGCGGACGCGCGGCAGCGACGATCCAGCGGGTGGGTGTTCGTCGGTCTGGCTGCCCTGTGGGCGGTCCTCGCCACGACTGGCACCACCAACGGCTGGGGTGTCGCGGTCGTCTGGGCCGTACTCGGCATCGCCACCCTCGTGCAGGGGCGCGGCGACCGGGTCGGTGCCGAGCACCTCCTGGCCACACCGGTGCGACCGACGTCCTGACCCGTCGTGCACAGCTCCGGCACCAGGACGTCCTGTCCACGGAACCGCCGGTCCTGAGCCACCGTGCCGCCGCGGCGAGCAGCATGGGCCCATGAGCCAGCTCGACAAGCAGGACCCGCGTTCGCAGTACGCCCGGCCGCCGTTCCCGCCGCAGACCCAGCAGGGGTCCGGGCTGGCCAGCGCGATGGACCCGGCGCCCGACCACGGCGAGACGACGTACCTCGGTACGGGGCGGATGCCCGGGTACCGGGTGCTCGTGACCGGTGCCGACTCCGGCATCGGCCGAGCGGCCGCGATCGCGATGGCGAACGAGGGCGCGGACGTCGCCCTGAACGCCCTGCCCGAGGAGCGCGAGGACCTCGAACAGGTACGCGACGTCGTCGGTGACCTCGGGCGCAAGGCCGTGCTGCTGCCGGGCGACCTGACCGACGAGGCGTTCTGCGACACCCTCGTGCGCGATGCCGTCAGTGAGCTCGGCGGGCTCGACGCGCTGGTGCTCGTGGCCGGGCACCAGCAGGTCCACGAGGACGTCACCGAGCAGTCGACCGAGGACTTCGACCGCACGATGAAGGTCAACCTCTACTCGATGTTCTGGCTGGTCCGGGCGGCCGTGCCGCACATGGCTCCCGGCAGCGCGATCGTCACCACGAGCTCGGTGTCGGCGTACCAACCGCAGGACCGGATGATCGACTACGCCGCCACGAAGTCCGCCATCATCACGTACACGAACGGCCTGGCCCGGCAGCTCGCGGCGAAGGGCATCCGGGCGAACTGCGTCGTGCCCGGTCCGGTGTGGACCCCGCTGCAGCCGATCAGCTACCCCGGCGACGAGATCGCCGCCTACGGCCAGGACACCCCCTTCGGCCGGCCGGCGCAGCCCGTCGAGCTCGGCAGCGCCTACGTCCACCTCGCCGGGCCGGAGTCGTCCTACACGTCCGGCAGCACCCTGACCGTGGCGGGAGCGACCGGGGTCGCGCTGTGAGTCCGGCTGCGCGGAAGGCCACCGTCCTCGTCGGGGACCGCAGGATCGCGCTCACCAACACCGACAAGGTGCTCTACCCCGTCACCGGCACGACCAAGGGTCAGGTGATCGCCTACTACGAGCGGGTGGCGCCGTGGATGATCCCGCACGTCAAGGACCGTCCGGTGACCCGGAAGCGCTGGGCGAACGGTGTGGAGGGCACGGTCTTCTTCGAGAAGAACCTGCCCGACTCGGCGCCCGACTGGGTCCGTCACCACACGATCGCGCACAAGGAGCACGACACCGAGTACCCGATCGTCGACGACCTGCCGACGCTCGTCTGGATGGCGCAGCAGGCGGCGCTCGAGCTGCACGTCCCGCAGTGGCGCTTCGGTCCGCGCGGAGCACAGCAGCACCCGGACCGGCTCGTGCTCGACCTCGACCCGGGCGAGGGCGTCGGGCTGCCGGAGTGCGTCGAGGTGGCGCTCGCCGCGCGCGAGATCCTGCACGGCATGGGCCTCGACCCGTACCCGGTGACCTCCGGCTCGAAGGGCATCCACCTGTACGCGGCACTCGACGGGCGTGCCACCACCGCGCAGGTGTCCGACGTCGCCCACGAGCTCGCCAGGGCGTTGCAGCAGGACCTGCCCGACCTGGTGCTGTCCTCGATGAGCCGCGCCGAGCGACGGGGCAAGGTCTTCGTCGACTGGTCGCAGAACAACGGCAACAAGACGACGATCGCGCCGTACTCGCTGCGCGGCCGTGACCGGCCGACCGTCGCGGCGCCGCGGACCTGGCAGGAGCTCGAGGAACGCGGGTTCGCCCAGCTGGAGCTCGAGGAGGTCCTCGACCGCCTGGAGGCACACGGCGACCTCCTGCACCCGGTCGCCTCCGCCTCGCTGGCGGTGGGCAGGACCGACCACGGCCACTGGGACAGCGACCGGACCCAGCGGGCGAACGAGACCGAGCAGCCGGCTCGCGACCGCCTCGCGGTCTACCGCGCGAAGCGCGACGCGACGAAGACGCCGGAGCCGGTGCCCGAGGGGGCACCGACCGTGCGGAGGGACGGCACCCCGACCTTCGTGATCCAGGAGCACCACGCCACCCGTGACCACTACGACTTCCGGCTCGAGCACGACGGCGTGCTCGTGAGCTGGGCGCTCCCGAAGGGCGAGCCGACCGACCCCGGGAAGAACCACCTCGCCGTGCAGACGGAGGACCACCCGCTCGAGTACGGCTCGTTCGAGGGGACGATCCCCCAGGCCGAGTACGGCGGGGGCACCGTCACCATCTGGGACGACGGCACCTACGAGCTCGAGAAGTGGCGCGAGGGGGAAGAGGTCATCGTCACGCTGCACGGCCGCGCGAACGGTGTCCGGCGGCTGGCGCTCCTGCACACCCGTGGGCGTGGTCGCGGCCGCGGTGGGGGGAGTGGCGGCGACGAGAAGAACTGGCTCATCCACCGCACGAAGGACCAGCCCGACCCGAACGGCGGCGGCGACGGCGGTGGCGGAACGGACGCGGGTCGCGGCTCCCGACCGGTGACGACCGCCGTCGAGCGCCGACGGATCGGGCGCGCGGCGCCCTCCGCGACGCCACCCGGCGAGCGGCGGGCCATGCTCGCGAGCCCCGTGCAGGGCGAGCCGCACCTCGACCCGTCGGTCTGGGCGTTCGAGATGAAGTGGGACGGTGTCCGCGCCCTGGCCAGCGTGCGCGACGGTCGGGTCACGCTGCGGAGCCGGAACGACAACGACCTGACCGCGCAGTACCCGGAGCTGCAGGAGCTGGGTGAGCGGGCCGGGGTCGACGGGGTCTTCGACGGCGAGGTCGTGGCGCTGGACGAGCGCGGGCGGCCGTCGTTCGGCCTGCTGCAGGACCGCATGGGGCTGACCGGGACACGTGACGTCGAGGCTGCACGGCGCCGGACGCCCGTGCGCCTGCTGCTCTTCGACGTGCTCGAGGCCGACGGACACGACCTGACCCGGCTCGGCTACGACGCCCGGCGCGAGGCGCTCCTGACGGTCGTCGAACCGGGCGGCGCGATCGAGGTGCCTCCCGCGGTGGACGGCGACCTGGACCACGCCGTGTCGGAGTCACGCGACCGCGGGCTCGAGGGCGTCGTGGCGAAGAAGCGCTCGTCACGGTACGCCGAGGGCCGCCGGTCCGAGGCATGGGTGAAGATCAAGCACCACGTCACGCAGGAGGTCGTGGTCGGCGGGTGGCGGCCCGGCATGGGGCGGCGGGCCGGTGGGGTCGGATCGCTGCTGTTGGGGATCCCCGGGCCGGACGGACTCGAGTACGTCGGCAGGGTCGGGACGGGCTTCAGTGACCGCGACCTCGACGACATCGCTGCCGTCCTCGGCAGGATCGAGCGGAAGACCTCGCCGTTCGTCGACGTGCCGCGGCCGGATGCTCGCGATGCGCACTGGGTGACACCGCGGCGGGTGGGTGAGGTCGTGTTCGCCGAGTGGACCACGGACGGTCGACTCCGGCAGCCGTCCTGGCGCGGATGGAGGCCGGACAAGGGGCCCGACGACGTCGTCCGCGAGTCCTGACCGGCTGCTGGCGCCCCACCCCCCCTCGTGCGGAAGCGGCCCGTACGGAAGCGGCCCGTGCGCCGGATCAGGGGACGCACGGGCCGCCGCCGGTGCACCGTGTTCGGCGATCAGGGGGTGACCGAGCACGGCGCGTCCAAGGCCCGGGACCCCCACGGCCCGGGCATCCGGAACCCCCACGGTTCCGGGACCCACTGGTGTGACGAGTCGATTCCGTGATTCGTCACGCCGGAGCTCGGACTCTCCCTGCGAGCCGTCGCGGACACGACGAGACCGTCCGGGAGCCCAGCTCCCGGACGGTCCCCGGCGTCGGTCGATCGGGCCGGTCAGGCCGCCGGAGCCGGGCCGTCCGCCGGCTTCGCGGTGTCGGCAGCGGGCAGGTCCTCGTCGATCAGGTCCTCCTGCTCGGGCAGGTCGACCTCGGCGGCTGCCGCCTTGGCGTCGTCGATGGACTCCTGCGAGCGCCGGAGGAGGTCGTCGTCTGCTGCGTGATCCGTCATGCGGCCGACGCTACGCGGGCGCGCCTGTGCCCGCGTCGGACCGGGGGACCGGCGGTGCGACCGACGGAGCGGCGACGTCGAAGTCGACCGCCGAGGTCGGCGCGGGCGTGGTCGGCATCGCCGGAGCAGCGGGCTCGTCGACCGCGTCCGCGGCGTCCAGCACGGCCCGGGTGGCCGCCGCAGCGGTCCGGAGCGCATCCGACAGGGGCATCGCGCGGTGTGCGGCCGTCCGGACCTCGACACCCCACGGTTCCTCGTGCCCGAGGCTCCGGAGCACGCGGACCAGACCGGGCAGGTCCCAGGCACCCGACCCCGGCAGGTGCCGCGCGGTGCGGGACTCCTCGGCGAGGGTGAGTCCGGACGGCGTGTGCAGCAGCCCGTCGCTGAGCTCCACCGCGGCGAGCACGCCGGGGGCGACCCCCTGCGCGATCGACGCCAGGGTGGATCCGCCGCGGAGCGTGTGCATCGCGTCGAGCAGGAGGCCGGCGTTCGGGTGACCGGCCGCGGCGACGAAGCGGGACGCCCGCTCGACGGTGGGCAGGTTCGACCAGGGCTCCGGTTCGAGGACGAGTCGCGCTCCGACCTTCTCGGCCTGCGCGGCGAGATCGGTGAAGTCCGCAGCCATCGCCGCCGGTGTCACCGGGTGGACGCCGGTGTCGGCGCGGACGACGACCTGCCAGGCGCCGAGGGTCGCGGCAGCCTCGAGCACGACCCCGCGGTCGGCCTCGTCGTCGGTCGAGCGGTCGACGTGGGTCCACCAGCGTTCGAGCGGGCCGAGCTGCACCCAGACGATGCCGGCCCGGTCGAGGACGCGGCGCAGTGCCGTGAACCCCGTCGTCGCGCGGACCTCGTGGAGGTCGTCGAGCGACAGTGACAGGCCGGAGAACCCGGCATCCCCGACGGCTCGGACCCGGTCGGCGATCGGTTCGTCGCCCGCCCAGGTCCAGGACGTCGCGAGCAGATCGTGTTCCTGCACGGCGCACCTCCTCGGTCGGGACACACACCGTCCCCGGCGCGCTCGGCGTCGAGCACGCTCGCGGTGTCCCGTGGTCTGACGTCGATGGTCCCCCGACGTCAGGGACTGTCTACGCCGCGCGGCTGCGGGCCCTCCCAGCGGCGCGTGGTCGCAGCCGTGTCGGCGCCGGTGACCGGGGGCGTCAGACGATCCGGGTCGTCACCGTCCCCACACCGGCGACGGCGCCCGTGACGACCTGGCCGCGCTGCAGCGGCCCGACGCCGTCCGGCGTCCCGGTGAACAGCAGGTCGCCCGGTGCGAGTGTGACCCAGCGCGACAGCTCGGCGATCGTCTCGGCGACGGACCAGATCTGGTCCGCCAGGTCGCCCGCCTGTCGGAGTGCGCCGTCCACCCGGAGCTCGATCGAGCCCGCGGTCGGGTCGATCCCCGCGGCCGGGACGAGCGCGCCGACCGGGGCCGAGGCGTCGAAGCCCTTCGCGAGGTCCCACGGACGGCCGAGCCGCTTCGCCTCGGCCTGCAGGTCGCGGCGGGTGAGGTCGATCCCGACGCCGTAGCCCCACACCAGTTCGAGTGCGCCGGACACGCCGACGTCCGAGCCCCCGCGGCCGAGCGCGACGACGAGCTCGACCTCGTGCTCGAGCCGGTCCGTGCCCGGTGGGTACGGGGTGTCCGCGCCGTCGGTGACGAGCGCGCTCGCCGGCTTCGAGAAGAAGAACGGCGGCTCGCGGTCCGGGTCGTGCCCCATCTCGCGCGCGTGCGCCGCGTAGTTGCGGCCGACGCAGTACACGCGACGGACGGGGAACCGGCCGCCCGACGCGGTCGGCAGCGTGGGCTGGTCCGGGGCGGGGATGACGAGGTCCTGCACGTGCCCAGCCTGGCACGTCAACCCTCGGCGCTCGCAGTCTCTTGCTCCAGCCCACGGCGACGGGCGCGCTCCTGTCGCTCCCGCCACTCCTGCCGGAGGTCCTCGATCAGCTCGGCCTCGTTCTGCTCGACCATGAGCGGGCCGTAGTGCGGATGCGCGCAGAGCGACCGGTAGATGCGCTCCATCATGTCCAGGCGTCGTTTGAACAGATCGTCGGGTTCGTCGGTGATCATCGGGATCGTCCTC
This sequence comes from Curtobacterium sp. HSID17257, assembly GCF_003989515.1. Classification (GTDB taxonomy): domain Bacteria; phylum Actinomycetota; class Actinomycetes; order Actinomycetales; family Microbacteriaceae; genus Curtobacterium. The sequence continues at coordinate 9,689 of NZ_RBLU01000039.1, read as the reverse complement.
CGTCTCGGTCACGTGTTCGCTCGGGGTGGAGACGCCGACGTTCGGCACGTTGGACGGCCCACACGACCCACTCGTCGTCCTCGGTGACCCACGAGCGGGTCGTCAGCGCGTGCGTCATGAGCGCTGCCGCGTCGTGGTCGTCCGGGTCTTGTGAGAGCGCCCGCTCCACCACCCACGTCCAACGCTGCCACCACAGGTCCCGGTGCACCGAGAACTCGGTATTCCGCCGCATCCGCCGCCCCTCGAGCACGGTCACGACCACACTCGCGGCGGCCACCGCGGCCCCGACCAGCGCGACCACCGCGCTCACCCATCCGACGTCCATGCCCCGAGCCTCACAGCACAGGACCGGCCACGCGGCGGGCGTGACCGGTCCTGTGGACGGTGCGCAGTGCCTCCAGGCTGTGCAGGAGGAGCGTGCAGGAGGCGCCGGGTGACGGGCGAGGTCAGTTGCCGGGGGCTGCGCCCTCCGTCTCGCCGGCGCCCGGGTCGCCCCCGGTCCCGCCGTCGGTCGGCTCGTCCTGCGGCCAGCCCCGGAACTCCCAGCCCGACAGCGACGGGTGGTCCTCGCCCCTCGAGTAGGCGAAGGTCCGTGCAGCGTCCCGCGCCTCGGTGAGCTTCGCGAGCAGGTCGGCGTGCGCGTCGGCGTCGACCCGTGTCAGGGCGTCGTGCGCCAGCGAGAAGCGGTCCATGTCGTTGAGCATGAGCATGTCGAACGGCGACGTCGTCGTGCCGTGCTCGAGGAAGCCGTGCACGTGCAGGTCGTCGTGACCGTGCCGGCGGTACGTCAGCTGGTGCACGAGCGACGGGTAGCCGTGGAAGGCGAACACCGTCGGTGTGCCCGGCAGGAAGACCTCGTCGTAGCGCTCGTCGCTGACCGGGTGCTCGTGCTTCCGCGGGTCGCCGAGGGACAGCAGGTCCACGACGTTGACGAAGCGCACCCCGACCTCGGGAGCGTGCTTGCGGATGATGTCCGCCGCGGCCATCGCCTCGACCGTCGGGACGTCACCGGCGCTCGCGAGCAGCACGTCTGCACGACCGACGGTGTGCTCGGTCCCGGCCCAGTCCCAGACGCCCAGACCCGCAGCCGCGTGCGCGACCGCGTCCTCGATCGACAGGAACACGGGCTCCGGGTGCTTCCCCGCGACGATGACCTCGATGCGGTCGGTCGTCTCGAAGGCGTGCGCGGCGACGGCGAGCAGCGTGTTCGCGTCCGCCGGCAGCTTGATGCGGACGAGGTCCTGCTGCTTCGAGGCGACGACGTCGAGGAAGCCCGGGTCCTGGTGCGAGAAGCCGTTGTGGTCCTGCCGCCACACGTGCGACGACAGCAGGATCGACAGGTTCGAGACCGGCGCGCGCCAGTCGATGTCCGTCGACGACTCGAGCCACTTCGCGTACTGGCCGACCATGGAGTCGATGATGTGCGCGAACGCCTCGTAGGTGTTCAGGAGGCCGTGGCGACCGCTGAGGACGTAGCCCTCGAGCAGCCCCTCGAGCAGGTGCTCGGACAGGACCTCGATCACGCGGCCGCGGGCGCCGAGGTGCTCGTCGCCGGCGGCGCGACGGGCCCGCCAGACCCTCGAGGTGACCTCGAAGACCGCGTCGAGCTTGTTCGAGATCGTCTCGTCCGGGCCGAACAGGCGGAAGGACGATCCGTTCCGCGAGGTCAGCTCCGCGAGCCACGGTCCGAGGGTCGCCGTCGAGCTGGCGTCCTCGCCGACGGGCACGCCGTACGGCTCGAGCGGCGGCCGGTCGAGCGCGGTGCGGATGCGGCCGCCGTTCGCGTGCGGGGTGGCGCTCATGCGGAGGTCGCCCTGCGGACGGATGGTCGTCAGGATGCCGGTCGGCTGGCCGTCGGCGTCGAAGAGCTCGTCCGGACGGTAGCTCCGCATCCACTCCTCGAGCTGCTCGCGGTGGCCGGCGTCCTCGCGGACCGCCGGCAGCGGGACCTGGTGGGCGCGGAACGTGCCCTCGACGCGCTCGCCGTCGACCTCCTGCGGGCCGGTCCAGCCCTTCGGGGTACGGAGCACGATCATCGGCCAGCGCGGACGCAGGTCGGCTGCGCCTGCCGGCTGTCCGGTTGCGGCTCGCTGCGCCTGTGCACGCGCCGCGGCCTGGATGTCGTCGATGCTCGCGAGGGCACGGCGGAGGGCGCCGTCGAACAGGGCGTGCACGGCGAACGGGTCGTGGTCGACCCGAGCGGAGTCGACGACGATCGGGTCGTAGCCGAGGCCGCGGAAGTAGGCGGTGAGGTCCTCGTCCGGGATGCGCGCGAGGATCGTCGGGTTCGCGATCTTCCAGCCGTTGAGGTTGAGGATCGGCAGCACGGCACCGTCGGACACCGGGTCGAGGAACGTGTGCGCCTGCCACGATCCGGACAGCGGCCCGGTCTCCGCCTCGCCGTCGCCGACGACGCAGGCCACGACGAGGTCGGGGTTGTCGAGCGCTGCACCGTAGGCGTGCGCGAGGGAGTACCCGAGCTCGCCGCCCTCGTGGATCGATCCGGGGGTCTCCGGCGCCGCGTGCGACGGGATGCCCCCGGGGAAGGAGAACTGCCGGAAGAACTTCTGCAGGCCCTCGGGGTCGGGCGTGATGTCCGGGTACAGCTCGCTCCAGGTCCCCTCGAGCCAGGCGTTGGCGTTCATCGCGGGACCGCCGTGCCCGGGACCGCACACGTAGAGCAGGTCGCGGTCGGTCTCGGCGATGAGCGCGTTGCAGTGCGCGTAGACGAGGTTGAGCGCGGGGGACGTGCCCCAGTGCCCGAGCAGACGCGGCTTGACGTCGTCCGGGTCGATGGGTCGGGTGAGCAGCGGGTTGTCGAGGAGGTAGATCTGCCCGACGGTCAGGTAGTTCGCGGCACGCCACCAGGCGTCGATCGCCCGGATCCGGTCGGTGCTCGGGATGTGTGCGGGGGCCATGCCCACACGCTACGGAGCAGGGGACAGGATCTCCCCAGGAACTCCGTCCAATCCGATCCGGCGAGGGTCCCGAATCCCTTGCATCAGCCGGGAAACACCCGGAGCGCTCACCAGCCGCAGGTAGCTGGTTCTCCACCCCTGTTCGGGGTGTGTTCGGCGCGCACTCAGGGAATCGCGCCGAGCGCGACAACGGAAGGAACCCATCATGCGCAAGTCCATGAAGACCTCGATCACCCTCGCCACCACCGGCGCCCTCGTCCTGGGTGGTGCCGCGTTCGGCATCAGCACCGCGAACGCTGCGACCCCGAACGTGCAGACGGTGTCCTCGTCGTCCGAGTCGAAGATCCCGGCCCCGGTCGCATCGGTGCCCGAGGTCAAAGGTGGCAACACCGCCGTCGCGCTCGACAAGGGCTTCACCGACGCGCTGACCTCGCTGGGGCTGACCCCGGGCGTGTCCGGCAACGCCAAGCTCGAGGACGGGTCGGTGTCGTTCCCGATCACCGCCGGTTCGGTGACGTACTGGAGCCCGGACGGCAACTACCGCCCGTACGTGCAGGGTCTGCTGAACCACGACGACTCGGGTCTGACGCTCAAGGCCGGTGACACCACGGTGACGCTGGAGAACTTCGTCGTGAACCCGGGCTCGTCCAAGCTCTACGGTGACGTCCTGGTCAACGGTCAGGTCGCCGCGTCGAACGCGTACCTGTTCTCGCTGCACGGTGGCACGCTCAAGCCGCTCCAGCTCGAGGGTGACAACGCGATCCTGACCGGCACCACCGTCCACGTCTCCGACGACGCTGCGGGCCTGCTGAACCAGACCTTCAAGACCGACGCCGTCAAGGGTGGCCTGCTGGTCGGCACCGCGACCATCACCGCCCAGATCAAGTAAGCGCAGATCGAGGAACACCCCCGCGGGACATCACCGCACCCCACGACGCGAAGGCGCCGCCCCCGACCACGGGGACGGCGCCTTCCGCCGTACCCGGGTGAACGATCCGGCCCCCTGTCTCGTCGTCTGGGCATGGGACTCCGCACACGCACGAAGGTCATCATCGGCATCGCCACCGGTGTCGTCGTCATCGGCGCCGCCGCCGTCATCGCCGGCCCGGTCATCTACGCGAACACGGTCAACGGCCAGGCCGCAGCAGCCCCCTCGCTGAGCGCCGCGCCGTCCGGCTCCGGCGGGACGCTCGACACCGCGCAGGCCGACGGCACCTGGACGAGCACGAGCAGTTCGTACGCCGGGTACCGCGTGCACGAGGTCCTGCAGGGCAATGATGTGAACGTGGTCGGACGGACGAAGGACGTGCAGGGCACCGCGACGGTCGAGGGCGGTTCCCTCACGAAGGCGACGGTCACGGTGCAGGTCGCGAAGATCACTACGCCCGAGTCCGCCCGCGACGAGTACTTCCGCACGAAGGCCCTGCAGACCGACCGCTACCCGACGGCGACGTTCGCGCTCACCGAGCCCGTCGACGTCTCCGGCGCGCTCGACGGCAGCACGCAGGACGTCACGCTCACCGGCACGATGGACCTGCACGGCGTCGAGAAGCCCGTCACGGCCGACGCGCAGGTCGCGGTGACGAAGGACGGCGGCGTCCAGGTCGTCGGTTCGGTCCCGATCACCTTCGCCGACTACGGGGTCGAGGCCCCGTCGCTCGGCTTCGTCACCGTGGACGGGAAGGGCTCCGTCGAGTTCTCCCTCGACCTGGCGAAGTGACCGTGACGAGCCGTTCCGCCGACGAGCTGCTGGCGACGCTGTACCGCGAGCACGGCGACGCGCTCGCCCGGTACGTCCGGCACCTGACGAGGGACGGCTCGATCGTCGAGGACGTCGTGCAGGAGACGATGGTGCGCGCCTGGCAGCGACCGGCCGTGCTCGAACGAGCACCCGACAGTGCCCGCGCCTGGCTGTTCACGGTCGCCCGGAACCTGGTCGTCGACGACGCCCGCTCCGCACGCAACCGCCGCGAGCAGGGCTCCGAGCACCCGGTCGACCGTGCCGAGGCCGACCGGACGGACGCGGTGCTCGACCGCATCGTCGTCGCGGACGCGCTCGCCTCGCTCAGCCCGGACCACCGCCGCGTGGTGGTCGACGCCTACTGGCTCGGCCACACCGTGCCGGAGATCGCACGACGACACGACATCCCCGAGGGCACCGCGAAGTCGCGGTTGCACTACGGACTGCGGGCACTCCGGCTCGCACTGCAGGAACGAGGAGTGACCCGATGAGCGTGGACCCGACCGCGCACGACCGCTACGCCGAGTGGGACGCCGCGTACGTCCTCGGCTCGCTGCCGCCCGACGAACGGCTCGAGTACGAGCGGCACCTCGAGACGTGCGACCGCTGCACGGTGGCCGTCGCCGAGCTCGTCGGCCTGCCCGGGCTGCTCGCGAAGCTGCCGGCCGACCAGGCGGTCGAGATCGCGGAACCGGACGGGAGGCCCGACACGCGTTCCGAGGGCTCCCTCGCCGCCGTCGCGCACCGCGTCCGGCACCGTCGGCGTCGTCGCCGGGTCTGGGTCGCCGCCACCGAGGGGCTGGCGGTCGTCGCCGCCGTGCTCGGCGGGCTCGCCGTGGGCACCGCCGGTGACCGCGGTGGCACGGTGCAGGCCGGTGGCGCGCCGACGACGTCCGCACCGACGACCTCGGGAGCAGGTGCCCGCTACACGATGACCGGCTCGCAGGGCCTCGACGTCGACCTGGCCGTGCGTGGCGAGCAGTGGGGCACGCGCTTCGACTGGGGCTGCTCCTACGGCGGCAAGCAGTGGTCGGCGGACGGCTCGGTCATGTACGACCTCGTGGTGGTCCGGAAGGACGGCTCCGTGCAGACCGTCGCGTCGTGGTCGGCCGCCGGGGCCGAGGCCCGCGGGCTGTCGGCGTCGACGGACGTGCCGCGCGACGACATCGCCGAGGTCCAGGTCCGGCTGCGCGGGGAACGCGGGTCCCTGGCGAGCACCGACCTCGCCGAGCACGCGGGATGATGGCCGGGTGAACCGCGCCGTGCCCGTGCTCGACGACGTCGTCCGTCAGGTCGAGCGGACGGGCTTCCGCGCCCACGGCCTGCACGTCCTGGTCGGCGACGACACTGCCCACCACCACTGGTCGGCCGACGTCCGCCGCGACGTGCACTCGATCGCGAAGGGCGTGGTCGTCCTGGCGGCCGGGATCGCCGCGGACGACGGGGTGCTCTCGCTCGACGAGCCCGTCGGCGCGCTGCTGCCCGACGTCGTGCTCGGACCGGGAGTACAGGACGTCACGCTCCGACACCTGCTGACGATGACGAGCGGCATCGACATGCCGTGGTCGCCGACCGAGACGAGCGACTGGCCGGACCTGGCGCGGGAGTTCCTCGGGCGCCCGACCGCCGGACGGTCGTTCCAGTACGCCAACGCGAGCACCTACACGGCCGCACGAGCCCTCGGCGCCCGGATCGGTGACGTCGGCTCCTTCGTGCAGGAGCGTCTCCTCGGTCCGCTCGGCATCGAGGACGTCCGGTGGGACCGCTGCCCACTCGGCCACGTCGTCGCCGGCGGTGGGCTGTGGCTCCGCACCGCCGAGGTCGCACGTATCGGCCGGTTGCTGCGCGACCGCGGCGCGGCGGACGGTCGGCAGCTCGTCCCCGCGGCGGTCGACGGTCGGCAGCTCGTCCCCGCGGCGGTCGTCGACGCGATGCACACCGACTGGGTCGTGGCGGGGTCGTCCCCGTCGTACGACCACTACGCCCTCGCGGGGTGGGGCGGCCCGGGCCGCACCTGGCGGCTGCACGGGGCGTACGGGCAGCTCGTGCTCCTGGACCCGGTCGCCGACGCCGTCGTGACCCTCACGGCGGACGACCACGAGCGAGCCGACGTGACGGCCGCAGCGGTCGCGGAGGTGCTCGCAGCCGTCCGCTGAGCCGACCCGGGCGAGGTCGCGTCGCACCCCGCGAACGGGGGACGGAACGGTCGGTTGAGTTGCCGACTACAACCGCGAGCCCGGTGCTCGTACGGTCGTCCACGGGGGACGAAGGGGTCGTCCTCCGGAGAGGGGAGATGTGGACACCACATCGAACGAGGGCTCGCCGACCAGGCGCCAGCTCCTCACACTCGCCGGTGCAGCAGCAGGGGCTGCAGCGCTGGGCGGGATCGGGTTCTCCGGTGCCCCGGCCTTCGCGGCGGTGGCCTGGCGGTACCCGTTCCGCGAGCGACACGTGGTCTCGTCGGGGTTCGGGCCGCGCGAGTCGCCGGGCGGGGTCGGCAGCACGAACCACCAGGGGATCGACTTCGCCGCCGGTACCGGAACACAGATCTACGCGATCGCCGCGGGGACGGTGATCGACCAGTCGACGACGACGGGCTACGGCTGGCTGACGAAGATCCAGCACGGTGACGGGTACGTCAGCTGGTACGGCCACCAGAGTGCGTTCCAGGTCAGCAAGGGCGCCAAGGTCTCGTCCGGTCAGAAGATCGGGCGGGTCGGGAGTACCGGGAACTCGACCGGGGCGCACTTGCACCTCGGTATCACGCTGAACGGCACCTTCATCGATCCGGCGCCGCTCATCGTGAACGCTCCGCTCCCCGGGGACTCCGCGCCTCCGCAGCAGCTCGACGACGACTTCACGATCATCCGGTCACCCGGACGCGGCGCAGCCGTCCTCGGCGCGGGGTACTTCCGCAGCCTGCCGACGGCCGAGTTCGAGCAGTGCGCGATCGCTCTGTTCGGCGACCCGGTCGACGGGAACGACCGGCAGTTCGACCTCTGGAAGGCCACCGCCATCGGTGGCACCAAGGCCTGACCGGCCCTTCCTGTCCCCCTGTACGCAGACACGCCCTGACGAAGGAACGACACCATGAAGCTCATCCAGTCCACCAACCGCGGCATCGCGATCATCGGCCCCGGCTACTTCAAGGGCCTGAGTGCCGGCGAAGAGGTCACCCAGGCCGTCAACCTCTGGGGCAGCCCGACCATCGGCAACGACCGGCAGTTCGACGTCTGGAAGGCGATCGCGCTGCAGGGCACGACCGCCGGCTGATCCGGTCGCGCACGAGGCCCGTCGGGACGCTCCGTACCGACGGGCCTCAGTCCTGTGGTTCGACCGGGCCGAGCGCCTCGAGGACGCGGTGCGAGACGGACCGCAGGGTGTCCGCATCGGTCGCAACGGGCCTCCAGAACAGCTCCTCGAGTGCCGCGGTGTGCGCGCGGATGCCGGCGAGCACCGCGCGTCGACCCTCGGTCGTCATCGTCACCCAGCTGCCCCGCCCGTCCGTTGGGCAGTCCGCACGCTCGACGAGCCCGCGCCCGACCATCCGGGTGACCTGGTGGCTCACGCGCGACTTCTCCCACCCGATGCCTGCCGCGACGTCGCGGACCCGCAACCGGTGGTCGGGAGCGCGCTGCAGGCCGATCAGGATCTCGAACTCCGGGATCGAGATGCCGGCCCCCTGCTGGACGGCGTGGTCGAGCGCCCGGTCGAGCCGACGCCAGACGTCGTGGAAGGCGTCCCATGTCGCCCAGTCGTGCCCCTCGCCGCCCTGCTCCGCCATGTCGGCCAGCGTAACCAGCGGTGGTGCCACGGGCACGAGGATCATCCGTTCGGCTGACTCCGGGACGGCACTCGGCGCGCTCAGAGGTCACGTCGGACGCCCGGCATACGATCACTCCATGCCGACCCCGCACCTCCGAGACTGCACCGACGACGTGGTCACGCTGGCACAGGGGTGGATCGAGGCGGCCCGCGCCGTGAAGCCGGAGCCCGCCGCCGCGCGTCTGGCGGAGCTGTTGGCCGACGATCGCGGCGCGGAGTTCGCCCGCACGTTCGTCGACGTCGTGGTCCGGCCGGAGGACCCGAAGGTCGTCGCCCGGAACCTCGAGCGTGCGAGCCGAGCGGTGCCGGACGACCTCGCCTGGTACCTCCGCGGCGCGGTGACGGTCGGCGGTGGCTTCGCGACCATGGCACCGTGGGCGGTCGTCCCCTCGGCGCGGAAGGTGCTGCGGCGGCTCGCGGGACACCTCGTCGTCGATGCCACACCGGCGCGGACCCCGGCAGCGTTGGCGAAGGTCGGTGGTCCGGACACCTGCGTCGACGTCGACCTGCTCGGCCCCGCCGTGCTCGGACCGGCCGGACGTGACCGACGGCTCGCGGCGATCGACGAGCTCCTGCGCCAGGACGTCGCCGCCGTGACCGTCGACCTCGACGCCGTGCTGCCGCCGGTGTCCCCGTGGGACCTCGACGCCGCCGTCGCCGACGCGGTCGAGCACCTCACACCGCTCCTGCACACCGCGGCGAGCCGACCGACCCCGCCCCTGATCACCCTGCAGACGGGGCGGGCACAGGACGTCGAGCGCACCGTCGCGGTGCTGCTGGCGCTGCTCGGTCGGGACGCCACCGCCACGCTCACCCTCGGGGTCACCCTGCCCGCCGAGCTGCCCGAGTCGCTCGACCTGCTCGACCGGGTGACGGCGGCGGCGCGGGAGCGACGGGCAGCCGGCGGGGCGCCTGTACGCGTCCGGTTCACCAAGGGCTCGCTCCTCGCCACCGATCGGGTCGACGCCGTGCTCGGGAGCCGGCCGCTCGCCGTGACCGCGGACACCCGCACGACGGACACCGCGTTCCTGCGCCTGCTCGACACGGCGATCGATCCCGAACGGACGGACGCCGTGCACGTCGGCGTCGCCACCCACGACCCGTTCGCCCTCGCGACCGCGCACGTGCTCGCCGAGCGCCGCGGCGTGCTCGACGCCGTCGGACCCGAGGTGTTCCTCGGGACGACCCGGTACGCCGAGGTGCTA
>NZ_RBLU01000038.1 GCF_003989515.1 Curtobacterium sp. HSID17257 | reverse complement strand
CCGAACGGCCGCTCGGGTCGGGGGAGGAGGAACGGTGACCGTCTCATGTGACGAGGGTCGTCGAGCCGGACCGGCCCATCGGCGGCGGCGAGCCGACCTGGGGACGGTGCCCGCTGCCTCCAGGCCTCGGCTGCCGGGTCGGGACGCCGACCGTACTGGTCGGGCTGACGGAGCGGCGGCGGCGGAGTGTCGTCCGCGGGCGCCGCCGGGGCGGGCCGGCGGTTCGCGGAGACGTTCACCGACCGCCCGCACTCACCGCAGAAGATCGCGCCGTCGGGCAGCATCGACCCGCAGTGTTCGCATCTGATCACGGTTCGCCTCTGTCCTCACTCGGCCGTCCACGACGCTCGCCGGCCTGCGGACCATCGTAGTCACGGGCCCCGGGACGCCCCTGGCCGTCGCGGTCCCCGACCACCGCGTCCGTCGTGTCGGCAGCGGCCCGCTCCGATCCCGGACGCCCCTTCGGTCGGCGGACACCGGAGCGGAGGGACCGCAACGACACCGCCGCCCGGAGACGCTCACGCCGGGACCGTCCCTCGCCGAGACTCGCGATCGCGTCCTCCGTCGCCGACCACATCCGGTCCGCGGTCCCCGGGTCGACGTCGTCCGGCCCGAAGACGCTGCGGTCCGCCAGCGCCGCCAGTCCGGTCCCGCCGCGACCGGGAGCACCGGCGACCGCCTCGCGACGGGTCGCACCACCGGGCACGGCGTGTCCCCGGTCGAGCAGCGCGTCCCGGTACTCGTCCCAAGCCCCGGTGACCCGGGCGCGCGGGGTCGGGGCCCTGCGTCGGCGTCTCCGCCGCACCCGCTTGCAGAGCAGCACGACCGCGAAGGGCAGGAGCACGAGGGCGACGAAGCCCAGCGTCGCGAGGACCCACGGCAGGGCGGCGAGCAGCAGCTGCAGCCACAGCGGCGGCACCGGCGGTGTCTCGCGGTCGGTCTGGGGCGGCGCCTGCTGGTCCTGGTCCTGCTGTTCGACGGGCGGCGGCGGGACGACCGTCTCCGGACGCGTGACCGGTTGCGGCGTCTGGTCCTGCTCGTCCGGGATCTCCCGGACGACGGGGTTCGGGTTGAGCGTGACCCACCCCCACTGCGCCGTGTCCACCTCGACCCGCGCCGTCACGTCGGACCCGCGCAGGGTCGTCGTCCCGCCGGCGCTCGACGTCGGCCCCGACGATGCGCCGGCGTCGCCGCCCGGTGTGAAGCCCATCACGACGCGGGACGGGAACCCGATCTGCCGCGCCATGAGTGCGGCGGCCACCGCGTACTGCTCCTGGTCGCCGATCATGACCGGCGCGGTGAGGAGCTCCTGGATGCGATCGGCGCCGTGACCGGAGCGGCTGGCACGCTCGTCGCCCACGCCGTGACTGACGTAGCCGGTGCTGGTGAGCCACCGGACGGCGGCGACGAGCTTCGCACCGTCCGTCCGGGCGTCGGCGGTGGTCGACTCGACCCGCTCCCGCACCGCGTCCGGCACCCCGGTTGCCGAGGGGACCTCCGCCGTCCCGGGCCGCGCCGCGGCGAGCTGCTGGTCGTCCGGCTGGTCGGGCAGCACCGCGTCGAGGTCGTAACGGGTCCCCGTCCCGACCCCGCCGACGACCGCACCCGTCGACGTCGCACGGTCGTAGTAGAACGACCGGCGCGCGCGTTCGGCACCGTCGCCGCGGAACGTCACCGACTCCAGGTCGCCGACCGTCGGCAACCAGACGCCGCGGTAGGCGTCGACGTCGACCCCGACCCGGACGTCGCTCCCGTTCACCCCACCGACGTCGACGGTCGTCGGGACCCGTTCGAAGGTGCCGGAGGCCGAGGCCCCGTCGGCACCGCCGACCCGGAAGACCACCCCGTCGTAGGTGTCGAGGGTCGCGATCCGCACGAAGCCGCCCTGTGGGAGGCCGGAGACGCGCAACTGGGCCGTGTCGGCCGCACCGGCCTCCTCGTACGCCCGGAAGGCGCTCAGCGGGCTGACCTCGTCGCGGGGATCGAACGGCTTCACCACCTCGGTCCGCGCGACGGTGCGGCCGACCGTCGGCGGCGCGACCAGCCCGAGGCCGGTCGCGACGACCGCGGCAGCCAGCACGGTCCCGGTGCCGACGAGCGCGGGACGCGCCACGGAACGCCACACCGGGACGCGGTCGCCGACGGTCGTCGCGACGGCGACGGCCCGGCGGGAGTGGCGGACGACGAGCGCCCAGACGAGGGCGATCCCGCCGAGTGCCACCCCGGTCGCGACCGACACGTCGAGCCGAGCGGGGCCGACGACCACACCGGCCGCGAACAGGACGAGTGCCGGGATGCTCGCGGTCTCCGGCCGGGAGGCACGGGTCGCCACGGTCACGGCCGTCACCGTGGCGACCAGGGTCGTCACGAAGTACGGGACGAGCAGGGACTCGTAGGAGCCGACCGGCAGGCTGACGGTGACCAGCCGCTTCCAGTCGAGCGCGACGCCGGCGAAGAGGTCGACGAGACCCGGCCCGGTCGGCAGCAGCCCCGCGGCCTCTGCGGGCACCGCGACCGGCACCCCGGTCACGGTGAAGACGGCCACGGTCAGGACGCCGACGACCGCCGCCGGCAGCCGTCCGAGGGCGCCGGCCAACGCGACGGCGGTCCCCGCGACGACCGCGGTGACACCGGCGGTGACCATCGAGACGTCACGGTGGACCGGCCACCACGCCGTGCTCGCCATGGCGACGAGGAGCCAGACGACGAGCGTCCCGCCGATCATCCGCGACGGCCCGCGTCGACGTGCTGCCCGACGGGTCGCGCGGCGGCCCCCGGGCCGTCTGACGGGCGGCGTCGCGGCACTCACGCGGCGGCCGCCGATCGGTGCAGGGCCTGGCGGAGGTCCTCGAGGTAGCCGATGGTCAGGACGGTGAGGCCCGCCACGCGCAGCACGCGCGGCTGCGCCTCGGGCTCGCACGTGACGGCCACCACCTCGACCCCGACCGGGAAACGCGTCGCGGCGAGTCGGAGGGCGGGCAGCCCGACCGTCGAGCCCACGACCAGGAAGGCGACCGAGATCCCCGCGGTGTCGTTGCCGACGATCCGCGCGACCTCGGCGACGGGCAGGCAGGCGTCGGACAGTCCCACCGTCGCGAACTCGTCGAGCAGCCTGGTGGGTGTGACGGTGGCGAGTCGGTGCACCGCCCAGACCGGACGCTTCGCGTACTCGGGGGTGCGCTCGGACACCACGACGGAGACGTCGCGGCCGTCCCGGACAGCACGCGCGCCGAGCGAGGCGGCCGCGCTCACGGCGAGCTCGAACTCGTCGTCGTCGGCGAACTCGGCTCGTCGGGTCGCCAGGGCCACCACGAGGTGCGACCGCCGGGTGTCCTCGAACTGGCGGACCATGAGCGCGCCCGACTTCGCGGTCGACTTCCAGTGGATCGTGCGGGGGTCGTCACCGGGGACGTACTCGCGGACGGCGTGGAAGGCGATGTCGGCCGGGGAGAGGTCGGTCGTCGCCTGCCCCTCGAGGTCACGCACGAGCCCGGTGCTCGTCGACGGGATCGCGATCGTGCGCGGGTGCACGATGACCTGCTCCCGTCCGGTCCAGACGACCTCGCGGCGCACGAGCCCGACGGGGTCCGCACGCACGCCCGTGACCGGCCCCACGTCGAGCACGCCGCGCCGGACCGTCGGCACGGGTACCTGCTCCTCGAACGCGCCCCCGGGCGCGACGGAGGGCACGGCGACGTCGACCAGACCGGCACCGACCGGCAGCTCGACCGTGGTGGGCACCGACGGCAGTCGCGCCGGGTTCTCGGCGGTCACCACCACGCCGGCGTCGTCGCCGACGGCCACCCGGTGCTGCGGAAGCCGCATGCGGACGACCAGCCGCGTCCGCCCGATGAGTGCGACGGCGGCCACGACGGCGAGCACCGCTCCGGCGAAGCCGACCACGACGACCTCGCGCAGCCCGAAGCGGTAGCCCACCACGAAGGCGACGAGCGTGACGGCGGCAACCGTCCATCCGAGGCCGGTGACCACCGAGGCGACCTCGCCCCAGAGCCGTCGCACGGTCCTCCAGGCCGTCGCCCAGGCCTTGGCGATCCCGACGACCGCGTCGGCGGCGACGCCCTCGCGGTCACCGACGAGCCGGGTCCGGACGTTCGTGAGCCCGGCGACCGTCGTCGTCCGCTCGGACGCGGCGGACCCGCGACGGGACCGCGTGCTGCCGCGTTGCGTCCTGGTGCTGCCGGGACGGTGGTCGGTCACGACGCCGCTCGGTCGGCGGGCGGCGGGGTCTCGACCAGGAGCTGCGCCACGACGCTCGTGGCGCTGACCCCGTCGAACTCCGCCTCGGCGTCCAGGACGAGTCGGTGCGCCAGCACCGGCACGGCGAGGGCTTTGACGTCGTCCGGGGTGACGTAGTGGCGACCCTGCACGGCGGCGTAGACGCGCGCGGCACGCACCAACCCCATCGCGCCGCGGACACTGACACCGAGTCGGACCTCGCTGGCCGCACGGGTCGCCTCGACGAGGCGCGCGACGTAGTCGGCGATCGTCGGGTCGACGTGGACGGTGCGGGCGAGCGCGGCCATCTCGGTGACCGTCGCGGCGGGGACCACGCTCGGCAGCGGCACCGAGGCCGACGGCGCGGACGAGGTCTCGAGGATCCGGACGGTGGCCGCGTGGTCCGGGTAGCCGATCGAGGCCCGGACGAGGAAGCGGTCGAGCTGGGCCTCGGGCAGGCGGTAGGTGCCGGCCTGCTCGACGGGGTTCTGCGTCGCGATCACCATGAACGGTGCCGCCAGGCGGTGGTTCACGCCGTCGACGGTGATCGCCGACTCCTCCATCGCCTCGAGCAGTGCGGACTGCGTCTTCGGGCTGGCCCGGTTGATCTCGTCGGCGAGCACGATGTTGGCGAAGACCGGTCCGCGGTGGAAGTCGAACTCCTGCGTGCGCTGGTCGTAGACGCTGATCCCGGTGATGTCGCCGGGCAGCAGGTCCGGGGTGAACTGGATCCGGTTCGTCGACCCCTGCACGCTCTGCGCCATCGCCCGGGCGAGGCTCGTCTTGCCGGTTCCGGGGACGTCCTCCAGGAGGAGGTGTCCCTCGCTGAGCATGGTCGTCACCGCGAGGCGGATGACGAACGTCTTCCCGAGGAGCACCTGCTCGACGTTGGTCACGATCCGGCCGGCGGCGTCGGCGAACCAGGTGGCCTGCTCGGGGGTCATGCTCATGCGGTGGGGTCCTCGTTCTCAGGGGGGTGCGGGATCGCTGCCGGGTGGTGACCCTAGCCTGCGGCGGGGTCGCTCGGCTGGGTGCCGGACGGCGGGTCGGTGGTGCCGGTGGCGGGGCTCGTCACGGACCCGCGTGCTCCGGTCGGATCTTGCTCGTCCTTCACGGTCGCCTTCACCCTGATGGACGAGTACCCGCTGGGGACGGCGTCGCGGGTCGTCCACGCAGCGTTGGTGTCCGGGTTGGTGTCCGAGCACCTCTCACCGATACCGAGCGCGCCGGGTCGGCAGTACGAGATCTGGTAGCCACTCGCGGTCAGGCCGCCCGCGTTGTCCGGCTGGTTGATCACCGGACGCTGACCGACGACGGCACTCGTAACGGACGCGCGCGTTGTGAACGGCGTGGACGTTCCGAGGTCGGTCGACGAGCAGTAGTCGTTCGTGTTCGTGGTGCAGGCGAAGAGCACCACGTCACTCGCGACGCCGAAGCCGGCTCCCTGGGTGATCGTCGAGCCGTTCAGCTGGATCGGGGAACCGCCGTTAACCGCGTACGCGTAGTGGTCGACTCCCGGCCTGACGTCAGCGCGCACTGCGACGAGAACGCTCCCGTCCTGGTCGGGACCGACCAACGCGGCGTCGCCCGTCGGAGCCGACGGTGGAGTGAAGCTCGTCACCGGGTTCGAGGCGCCGACGGCGCAGAATCCACCGGCGTTGGCGCTGAACACGACGTACCGGTAGTCGCCAGCGTTGCCGCTCACGCTCCGGTCCGGACTCGACTGCACCGCTTGGAGTCCGCGGGCGTCGCAGGTGGTGGGGACCGCTCCGTTCGTCCGGTACACCGTGTTGGTCAGCTGACCACCCTGTGCGCTGCCTCCGGTCACTGACCAGTCGACGACGGTCTTGCCGTTCTCCGCTCGAGATGACGCGGTGATCTCCGCAGCGGTCGGCTGACCGTAGGCGACGGCATCAGCGGACGTCGATCGGTTCCAGTCGGCATCCGACGCGACGATCGCGCGGTTCTTCGCGTAGACGGTCGCCGAGTACGAGGCGCCCGCCGCCAGCCCGTCGAACGTCGCGGTCGAGGTACCGGCAGCGACGTTCCGCGTCGTCCCCCCGCTGCCGTTGAGCACAACGACGTAGCTCGACACGGCACTCCCTGGGCCGGGCTTCGGGACGGGCGTCCACGACACGACGATCTGGTTCGGGGTGGAGGTGCTTGCTGCGGCCGTCACCGTCTGCGGGGCACCCGGGATGTAGTCGGCGCTCATGACAGCGCTGGTCGTGGACGGTGAAGAGGTGCCGATCGCGTTCGTCGCCGTGACCCGGAACGTGTACCGCTGTTGAGGATCCAGGTCCGTCAGGGAGCAGACGGTGGCCTGGCCACAGTCGCGGGCGTACGAAGAGCCGCCGTCGCCGCTGCCGGACACCCGGTAGTTCGTTATCGGAGCGTTGTTCGCCTGCGGCGCCGACCACTGCAGACGGACCACCCCAGGTTCGTACGACCCGGTCTTGATGGGGGCACCCGGGGCGTCGGGGACGTCCTGCACGGCGATGGTCACGTCGCCCCAGACGTACCGGGACGGGTCGTTCGTCGCATCGGCGACCTGGTACTGCAGGTGCGCGTCGACGGGCTGGGCTCCTCCGGCCACGGAGACCTGCAGCCGGGAGCGGTCGGCGCTGGGCGTGACGCTCACCCCGGCCGGGAGGCCGCCCGAGAGCCCGCGGATCGCGACCACCCGCAGCCGCTGGTCCGGGAAGGGGTTCGTCGCCTGGTCGTTCGACAGCACGTCGATCGTCGCGCTCGTCCCACGTGCGACGACGGCCCGGTCCGCTCCCGGCTGCACGAGCGGCCTGGTGGAACCGACGATGCCGACCCGGACGACGCCGGCACGGCCGGGGTTGGCCTCGTCCGACACGCCGATGCCGATGGCCGCCGTCGTGTCCTTCGGCGCGTCCTCGGCCACCGAGACCCGGAGCTGCTGGCCCTGCACGGTCGCGGTGGTGCCGGAGCCCGGGCGGCTGACGACCGACCAACGGAGCTCGCCGAGGTCGTCCGGGTACGGGTAGTCCGTCAGCTTCGTCAGGTCGAGCGTGCGGGTGTCACCCGGCTGCATGTCGATCGAGGACCCGGTGAACGCGGGTGGCTGGTTCGACCGGGGCGTGACCTTGATGGGGAGCACGAGCGTCGCGACACGGCCCTTACCGCCGTTCGCACTCGAACCGTCGGTGACCTCGAACGAGATCGACGCGTTGCCGTAGTAGAGCTTCGAGGACGTGAACTGCAGCGTCGACCGGTCGACGACGAGGTCCTGTCCGTCGGCGTGCGTCGCCTTCACGGTGCCGCGGTCGGTGATCTGCGCGGTCCGCCCGTTCGCCGTCACCACGTACCGGTCGAGCGGGATGCGCACCGTCGACTCGCTCTTCACCGTCACGGCACCCGCGCTGCGGTCGACCTGCGGCAGGGCGTCGTCGAACCCGGGGACGTGCACGAAGCCGTAGGCGACCACGTCGGGGTGGTCGCTCCGGGCGACCGAGAACGGCACCACCTGCGACGCGTCCGTCAGCCGGATCGTGATGCGACGGTCGGCCGTGACCCGTGCGGTGTCGCCGTAGCCGTCGACCACACCGACCTCGAGCCGCGAGGTCGATCCCTCGGCGAAGAAGACGTTCTGCAGCACGTCGACGGTGACGCTCTCGCGGCGCAGGATGTCCTGCAGGTCGAGCGTCGTGTCCTCGACCTCGGGGCGGAGCGGCGGGGCGTCGCGGTCGACCGTCACGGTCAGGAAGGCGGTGCTCGACCCACCGCTCGCGTTGGCGACCGTGTAGAGCACCGCGAAGTCCCCCTCGGTCGCCGACCGGGGTGGCGTGACCCGCACCTGGCTGCGCTGGAGCACCTTCGCCGTGACGCCCGCCGCGGTCGGCTCGACGGCGGTGACGGTCAGCTGGCCGCCCTCCGGGTCGGAGTCGTTCTGGAGGACCCGGACGGTGACGGACCCACCGGGCCGGATGGTCACGTGGTCGGCCTCGGCCACCGGGTTCGTGGCCTGCTCCGCACGGGGGCTGATGCCGACCCGGACCGTCCCCGTCGCCCGGGCACCGAGCGCGTCGACGACGGTGTAGGTGAACTCGTCGGTACCGGAGGAGTAGTCCCCCGCGTCGTACGTCAGCGCGTCCGCGGTGACGTCGCTCACCGAGCCCTTCTCGGGGTTGTCGGCGACGCCGACGAGCTGCACCGAGTCACCGTCGGGATCGATGCCGTTCAGCGGCACGGTGATGCGCACCGCCTGACCCGCGACGGCGCGCGCGGTCACGGTCTCGGGGACCGGCGGGTTGTTCGTCGCGGCGTCGCGTTCACGTACGGAGATCGACACGGTCGCGTCGGCGTACTGCCCGTCCGGCCCGCGGACCCGGTAGACCGCCGTGTGGTTGCCGGGCGTCTGCGGCGCCAGGTACCGGAGCCGGTCGCCCGACACGAAGAGCAGGCCGCCGTCACCCGGCACGTTCTGCACGAGCTGCGGGTCGAGCGTCAGCGGCTCGCCCTCGGGCTGGGTGTCGTTCGCCAACACGTCGATCTCGGCGACGTCCCCGACCCGCACGGTGGCGGAGTCCGACTGCGCGACGGGCGGTTGGATCCGGTCGGGCCGAGGGATCTCGACGACGGTGATCGTCCCGCTGGCGCTGGCGAGACCGTTCGACTCCGTGTAGCCGAAGGTCACCGGTCCGTCGAGGGGCGCGGTCAGGGTGACCCGGACGACGTGCTGGTCGAGGATGCTGGCGCGCACGCCGCTGCCGCGTTCGGGTCCGTCGAGCGCGGTGACCATGAGGACACCGCCGGCCGGGTCGGTGTCCGTCGCGGTGACGTCGGTGTCCTTCGTCGAGAGCGTGGTGACGAACACCGTCTTGGGCGTCGTGATCGGAGGCGTGGAGGCGTCCGGCGGCGCGAGCACGGTGACGCGCACGACACCGCTCGCGGTCTTCGTCCCGTCGGTGACCGTGTACTCGAGCTGGTGGTCCCCTGCGCCGGCTCCCTGCACGCGGAACGTGCCCGCGTCGTAGGAGGGGGTGACCGTCAGTCCGTTCGACGAGGAGACGCTGGTGAGCGTGACGGTGCCGTTGCCACCCCGGACGTGGTCGAGCGGTTGCACGGTGAACGCCTTGCCGGCGTAGCCCTGCACCGCGAAGGCGTCGGCGCGCAGCGGCACGTTCCCCTGCGCTGCGACACGGACGGTCATCGACCCGCGCCCGCGGTCGCGGCCGTCGCTCACGACGAGCTGCACGGCTCGGTCACCGGTGCGTCCGCTCGCGTTGCGGAAGTCGAGCATGCCGTCCGGCGTGGTCGACACCCGGTCGCCGTCGGCCGAGGCCGACTCCAGGTAGACCGGGTCGCCGTCGGGGTCGACCCAGTCCGACAGCACGTCCGTCACGACGTGCCCGTTCTGCACGACGTCGGCGGAGGTGCTGCGCACCTGCCGCGGTGGCTCGTTCTCCGACTCGGGGCGCACGGTCACGCGCACGGTCGCGGTGGCGGACCCGCCGTTGCCGTCGGTGATCGTGTACGGGAAGGACAGGGACCCGCTCGCAGCCGCGGTGAGCGTGACCTGGAGCCGTTGCCCGTCGCCGACCACGGCGACGCTGCCCTGTCCGTCGGGGATGCTGCCGACCTCGCTGATGACGAGGGGGTCGCCGTTCGGGTCGTAGTCGTTGAGGAGGACCGGCAGGCTCGTCGTCCGGCCGGGACGTGCGCCGAGGTCGTCGTCCACGGCCACCGGCGGCTTCTGGTCCTTGTCCACCTGGGGGTCGTCGTCCGACACCCGTTCCTGCTGCCGCTCGTCGTCCTGGTCGACCAGGTCGGCCCAGTTGTCGATGAGCTGTCCGCTGCGGCCGATCGCCCAGGACCGCCCGCTGCGCGGGTCGTTCGCCACGACGGTGTCGCCGTTGTGCACGATCTGCAGGTCGTCGGCGTCGGCGGTCTGCGCCAGTCGCTGCAGCCCGCTGCCCCGGCAGGAGTCCATGGCCTGCCCGCCCGCCCACGCGGCGTAGGTGCACGAGCCGACCACCGTCGGACGAGCCGCTCGACCGGAGACCGCGAGCGGCGTCCGGTCCACCTGGCCGGACGCCGACACCCGCACCAGGCCCGACGTGCCGGCGACCACGACCGAGGACGACGAGTCGGACGACCGCTGCAGCGCGGGTGCTCCCCCGACACGGTCCCCGAGGTCGACGGTGTCCCCGTCGACGGAGAGGCGGCCGTCGGTCCGGTCGAGGACGGCGACGTGGTCGCCGAAGGACGCCACCTGGAACTCGTGCGAGCGGTCGAAGCGCACGTCCCAGCGCCGCTCGACGGTCAGGTCGGACCCGACGTCGACGAGGGACGCCCGTCCGGTGCGCGGCGAGTAGACGGCGACCCTGCGGTCGGAGGCGTCGAAGACGGCGTCCGCGCCGAGGGTCAGGTCGGGCTCGGTCGAGGCGTCGAGGTCGGACAGCTCGGCCGCCGGGGTCGCCCAGAGCGCACCGGTCTCACCGTTCCCGACCACGGCCGTGTCACCGGCGAAGAACACCTGCGGCGATCCTGCGGGGAGGGTCACCGCGTCACCCACCGTCGCGTCGGCGACGTCGACCTTCGCGACGGTCCCCTTCGTCCCGTCGACGCTGTACACCTCTGCCCCGCGCTGCACGACCGAGAGGTCGTCGCTCGGGGTCTCGACGGCGGTGTTGAGCGCCAGGACGCCGGTGTTCGCGCGTCCGACGGCGCCGTACTGCGCGGACGGCACCCACACCGTGCCGTCGCCGAGGTCGATGCGCTGCGTGTGGTACCCGGTCGACACGACGGCCGCGGTGGCCACCACGGCACCGACGACGACCGACGCGCCGATCGTCACGGCCGCCGACCGGTGCTTGGCCAGGAGCGCCCGGATCACCCGGTGCTCCCGATCGTCCCGCACTGCTCGGGGCTCGCGGCGCCCGTCTTGCCGTCACGGTTCACGGCGACCGTGATGCACTGCTCGGCCCCCGCCCCACCGGAGACGACGAAGGTGGTGCCGGTCTGCTGGCTCGTCGCACCGGACGACGTGATGACGTAGGTGTCACCGGCGCGCAGACCGGGGTCGGCCCAGCTGAACGACACCGAGTCGGCACCGGCGCGCGCAGTCACGTCGCGCACCGTCGGGATCGACGCCGTCCCCGCGCGCGTGACGAGCAGGACGCTCACGACGGCGAGGGCCGCCACCACCAGGACGCCGACCGAGCCGGCCACCAGGACGGTCGAGCGACTCCGGCGGCGCGCCACGGTCGCCGAGCCGGTGCGGTGGACCGTCCCCACGCTCTGGATGCCCGACGAGGCTCCGCCCTGGACGGCACGACGCGTGCGCCGCCGGGCACCGACGCGGGACGGCGGCTGCAGTTCCCGCACGACCGTCCGGTCTGCGTCGGACGACGGGGTCGCCACCGCCCACGACTCGACGGCGACGTCTGCGGGGGTCTGCGGGATCCCGAGCTCCGCCTCGACCTGTTGGAGTCCGCGGACGAACTCCATCACGGTCGCGGGGCGTGCGGACACCCGCCGGGACATCGCCGTCGCGAGCAGGCGCTCGAGCGACGGCGGGACGTCGGGTCGGCCGGTCGGCTTCACCCCGCCCCGGTCGATCCGGTCCATCAGGTCCGCCGCGGAGTTCTTCCCCCCGGGGACCTCGAAGGGGCTGCGCCCCGCGAGCAGCGAGTACACGGTGGCCGCGAGCGAGTAGACCTCGGACTGCACGGTGCCGCGCGACTCGTCGCCCAGCACCTCGGGTGCGGACCACGGGATCGACATGCCCACCGGCTCGTCCGGGTCGGCACTGCCGATCGTGGCGGCGATGCCGAAGTCCGACAGGACGGGTGCGCCGTACGCGGTGCGCAGGATGTTGGAGGGCTTCACGTCGCGGTGGAGAACGCCCTCGCGGTGCGCCGTCTCGAGCGCCGACCCGATGCGGATGCCGACGGCCAGGACCTCGGACACGGGGAGCGGCTCGCGGCGGTAGCGCTGGCTGAGCGACGACGAGCAGAGCTCCATGACCAGGTACGGCCGACCGTCGGACGCGATGCTCGCCTGGAGGACCGTGAGGATGGAGGGGTGCGTGCTGAGCCGCGCCATCAGGTTCGCCTCGGCCTGGAACATCTGACGGACGCGCTCGTCGACGACCTCGTCGAGGAGCACCTTCACCGCGACCTGCCGGCGGGGCATGTCCTGTTCGTAGAGGAACACGTCCGCGAAGCCACCGGAGCCCAGGACGTGGACGGGGCTGAAGCCGGCGATGACGGGCGGGTCGGACGGCAGGCGTCGAGCCATCGGCGTCGTTCCCTTCCCCGGCCCCCCGGCCGGCCCTCGGCGTTCCTCGCGGCCAGGTCATTCTACGAAAGCGGGCTCGCCGCCCGGGACCCGCTGGCACCACTGTGGACGGCACCCGTCCCCCACTTCGGGGGGCACGACGACCGTGGCCGAGCGCGTTCAGAGTCGCGGCAGCGTGTCCTCGACGTCGGGGTCCTCGGGCGCACCGTCGACCTGCACGACCACGACCGTGACGTTGTCGCGCCCGCCGGCGACGACTGCGTCCCCGACCAGCCGCTCGGCCAGCGCCTGTGCCGTCGGCACCCGCGCGGCGATCCGGGCGATGCCGACGTCGCCGAGTTCCTTCGTGAGCCCGTCGGAGCACACCACGTAGCGGTCGCCGGCGCGCAGCGGCAGCGTCCACCAGTCGGGCTCCGGCGGCTCCCCGAAGCCGACCGCCCGGGTGATGACGTTGCTGTCCGGGTGCTGTTCGGCGTCCTCCGCCCGGAGCAGCCCGGCGTCGACCATCTCCTGCACGACCGAGTGGTCCACGGTCACCCGCCGCAGTGCGCCGGACTCGATCCGGTAGGTGCGGGAGTCGCCGACGTTGAACACGAGCGCAGCCGGCTGTCCGTGGGTCGCGACGAGCGCAACGCCGGTCACGGTGGTGCCGGCACCGAGGGCGTTGCCACCGGCCGCCCGCTCGATGTCGGCCGTGGCGAGCAGCAGGGCCCGCTGGATGTCCTGACGGCTGGTGAACTCGCCGGTCGTGACCTGGTCGAGCCGCCGGACGACCGCGTCGCTCGCCCGGTCACCCGCCAGGTGCCCGCCCATGCCGTCGGCGACGACGAAGAAGGGCGCACCGACGAGGTAGCTGTCCTCGTTGTGGTCGCGACGTCGGCCGACGTCGGTCGCTGCTCCCCAGGAGAGCGTCAGGGGGGTGCCGGCTGCGCCGGGGACGTCGATGGCGTGCTCGGTGGCAGCTCGGCCGAGTTCGGTCACGGTTTCAGGATCGCTCTCTGGGAGTGGAGGGGCGTGCCGGACGGTCGGTCCGTCACGGGGCCGGCGGGAACGGTGGGAGGCCGTCGTCCGGACCGACCCGGAGGTGCGGCGACAGGACCTCGATGACGTTGCCGTCACCGATCTCGACGAGCGTACCCGTCAGGACGACGATCGACGCACCCGCGGCCATCCGGAACGGCGCGCCGCCCGGGGGCCTGACGACGGTGCCGTTCGTGGACCGGAGGTCCTCGACCACGGCGGCCTCGCCGGCGGCGTGCAGGAGCACGTGCGACGACGACACCTGATCGCTCGGCGACGGCACGGGCACGAGGACCGGACCGTCGTCGAGGACGACGCGTGGCGCAGCAGGTCGACGGCCCACCACCAGCGGTCGGTCGAGCCGGACGACCCGGCCGCCGATGCGCACGGACGGGGTCCGCCGACGGACCGAGCCGTCGTCCGAACGCGGTGGTGCCGCAGCCGGCGACGCCCGCTCCGGCGCTGCCGCGGGACCCGCGCCGCCGGGACGGACGCGGAGCACCGTGTCGTCCTCGGCAGGTCCGGTGGCCGATCGGACCCCGCGGGCCGGCCGGATCACCGTCGCTCCGTACGGGTCCTCGTCGAGGACCTCGGCCGGATCCGCGGCAGGCCCGCTGCCCGTCGGTCGGACGTCGGACGCGACGACGCCGGTGGGTCCGGTGCCGGGATGCGCACGGGCCACCGTGTCGTCGTCGTGCACCGGTTCCCGCTCCATGGTCATCCCACCGTAGACGATCCGGTCGACCCCGTGGGCGTTCCCCACGCTGGTCCGTGACCGGAGCGGACGGCGCGGAGGACCAACCACCCGAAGGGGTCGTCCGGGCGAGTGTCCAGGGCGTGCCGCGCCCGGACCTCGGCCCGCGCGGACGATCCGAGCGCCCAGGCGCACCATGCACCCATGGCGAGCGCGCCCGCCGCACCGACCGCCACGTCTCCCCCGACCGCGCCGTCGGCACGCCACGTCCGCCAGGCAGCGGCGCACCGATCGCCCGCCAGCCGGAGTCGCGCGCGGTCCGGCTCCGGGCCCGACCCGCCGAGCGCTGGCGGGGTGGGATCGCGGAACGGGTCGAACGGGACGACCGTCCCGGGGTCCGGGCGACCGCGGGCGGCGAGGAAGCCGACCAACGCGAAGCGGGTCGCGAGTGCGCCGCAGGCCGTCACGACGGCGACGGCCTGCGGACGCGCGAGCGCGTCTGCCACGACCGCGTCGCCGTCCGGCGACGGAGCGACGAGGGCTGCGCAGGCGGCGCGCAGGGTGACCGCGGCGGCGATCTCCCGCGGGTAGCGCAGCTGGGTGGGCTGGTGTCGGTGTCTCGTGGAGGTCATGCACGAGATCGTGACGGGAGCAGCGCCTCCAGACCGTCCCATCCGTGCCGCCTGTGGACGGGGCCGCCCTCGACCACCGCTGTGCAGGACCGACCGGCACCGATCAGCGACCGACCGCGACTCAGACCCGCGCGACCTCGAGGCTCTCCGCCACCAGGTCCCAGCCGTCGTCCGTGCGCTCGATCGCCACGCCGTGCGCAGCCGCCCACCGCAGCAGACCCGCGGTGTCGCCGACCTCGGCACCGGTCCGCGCGAGGAGCGCGGTCAGCCGCCCCTTCGCGGTCTTGTTCCAGTGGTTGAGCGCCCGGCGGCGTCCGCCGTCGTCGACGCTCACCACACGGAGCGTGACCGCGTCACGCACCGGCCCGAGGGCACGGTAGCCCTCGGATCGCAGGTCGAGCACGAGACCGTCGGCGCGCTGACCGAGCGCACCGGCCGACGGTCCGGGCCAGTGCTTCGTGAGTCGCAGCGCGCCCAGCTTCGCGTCGTGCGAGAGCCGGTAGGCGGGGATCCGGTCGCCGGCTCCGATCGGGCCGAACATCGCGGACTGCACCACGACGTGGTCCGTCCACCACCGCCGCGTCGCGTCGTCCGCCCCGGGGGCGTCGAGCGGGTCGTAGAGCACGCCCGTGTACCGCTCGATCGCCGGCAGCGTCGGCGCGGTGTCGAGCTCGAGGTTGCGGAGGCGCTCGGCCACCGACCTCGGGCCGAGCTTCAGAGCCGTCCGTGCCGTGGACTCCTCGGAACTGACGGAGCGGGCCGCGGTGATCACCGCGGCCCGCTCGTCGGACAGTTCCGGGAAGGACAGCGCACCCAGGTCGAGGGTGCGTGCCGGGTCCCCGCCCTCCCGCTTCGTCTCGGACGGCGGGAGGAGGACGGTCAGCCCGGTCAGGACGCCAGCGCGGCCTGCCGCGCCACGATCGTGACCGTGTCGTGCTCGACCGACAGGAAGCCGTCCTCGGCGTCCGCCGTCACCGTCGAGCCGTCGGCCCGGGTGATGCGGACCTGGCCCTGCGCGAGGGTGGCGAGCAACGGCTCGTGCCCCGCGAGGATGCCGATCTGGCCTTCCGTCGTCCGTGCGACGACCATGGTGGCGTCGCCCGTCCAGACCTCACGGTCCGCCGAGACGACGCTCACGGTGAGTGCCGCCATGTCAGCGGTTCTCCTTCTGGATCTGCGCCCACTTCTCTTCGACGTCGTTGATGCCACCGACGTTGAAGAAGGCCTGCGTGGCCACGTGGTCGAACTCGCCGTCGGCGATCGCGCGGAAGGACTCGATGGTGTCCTTGAGCGGGACCGTCGAACCCTCGACACCCGTGAACTTCTTGGCCATGTAGGTGTTCTGCGAGAGGAACTGCTGGATACGACGAGCGCGCTCGACCGTGATCTTGTCCTCTTCGGAGAGCTCGTCGACACCGAGGATCGCGATGATCTCCTGCAGCTCCTTGTTCTTCTGCAGGATCTGCTTGACGCGAGTCGCGGTCTCGTAGTGGTCGGCGCCCAGGTACCGGGGGTCCATGATCCGCGACGTGGAGGTCAGCGGGTCGATGGCCGGGTACAGACCCTGCGACGCGATCTCACGGGAGAGCTCGGTCGTGGCGTCGAGGTGCGCGAACGTGGTCGCCGGCGCCGGGTCGGTGTAGTCGTCGGCCGGGACGTAGATCGCCTGCAGCGAGGTGATCGAGTGACCACGCGTCGAGGTGATGCGCTCCTGGAGCACACCCATCTCGTCGGCGAGGTTCGGCTGGTAGCCCACCGCGGACGGCATGCGGCCGAGCAGCGTGGAGACCTCGGAACCGGCCTGCGTGAAGCGGAAGATGTTGTCGATGAAGAGGAGCACGTCCTGCTTCTGGACGTCGCGGAAGTACTCCGCCATCGTCAGCGCCGACAGGGCCACGCGCAGACGCGTTCCCGGCGGCTCGTCCATCTGGCCGAACACAAGGGCGGTCTTGTCGAAGACACCCGCCTCTTCCATCTCGCCGATGAGGTCGTTGCCCTCACGGGTGCGCTCGCCGACACCGGCGAACACCGACACACCACCGTGGTCCTGCGCGACGCGCTGGATCATCTCCTGGATGAGGACCGTCTTGCCGACGCCCGCACCACCGAAGAGGCCGATCTTGCCACCCTGCACGTACGGGGTGAGGAGGTCGATCGACTTGATGCCGGTCTCGAACATGGAGGTCTTCGACTCGAGCTGGTCGAAGGCCGGGGCCTTGCGGTGGATCGGCCAGCGCTCGGTGATCTCGAGCTTCTCGTCGGTGTTCAGCACGTTGCCGAGCACGTCGAAGACCTTGCCCTTGGTGACGTCGCCGACGGGGACCGAGATCGGGGCGCCCGAGTCACGGACCTCCTGACCGCGGACGAGACCGTCGGTCGGCTTCAGCGAGATGGCGCGGACCAGGTCGTCGCCGAGGTGCTGCGCGACCTCGAGGCCGATCTCCTGCGACGAGTCACCGATGGTGATGGTCGTGAACAGCAGGCTGTAGATGTCGGGGATGGCGTCGTGCGGGAACTCGATGTCGACGACGGGACCCGTGACACGGGCGATCCGTCCGACACCGGGCGCCGACGACGTCTCGACCGCGGTGGTGGCGGTGTCGGTCATGGCGTGTGCCTTCCTGAGGGGTGGTGTCTGTCCGCGAACGTTCGCGGACTACTTCTTCTTCGACGAGAGGGCGTCGGCGCCGCCGACGATCTCGGAGATCTGCTGGGTGATCTCGGCCTGACGCGCGTTGTTCGCGAGCCGGGTGAACTCGTTGATGAGCGAGTCGGCGTTGTCGCTCGCGGACTTCATCGCCTTCTGGCGGGCGGCGTGCTCGGAGGCAGCCGACTGCAGCATGGCGTTGAAGATGCGGCTCTCGATGTAGACAGGGAGCAGCGCGTCGAGGACGGCGTCGGCGTCGGGCTCGAACTCGTACAGCGGCAGGGGCTCACCGTCGGACGGCTCCTCCACACCATCGACGACCTCGAGCGGGAGCAGGCGCACGACCTGCGGCTCCTGGGTCGCCAGGCTGATGAACCGGTTGAAGACGATGTGGATCTCGTCCACGCCGCCCTCCGCCGTGTCCTGGAGGAACTTCGAGACGACGGCGTCGCCGATCTCCTTGGCGGTCGAGAACTCCGGCTGGTCGGTCCCACCGATCCACTGCCGCTCGGACGGACGCTCGCGGAACGCGAAGTACCCGACCGACTTGCGGCCGACGAGGTAGAACACGACCTCCTTGCCCTCGCTGCGGAGCAGGGAGGCGAGCTCCTCGCCCTGCTTGAGGACGTTGGTGCTGAACGCGCCGTTCAGACCGCGGTCGGACGTGAACAGCACGACCGCGGCACGCGTCGACGACTCGGGCTCCGTGGTCAGCACGTGGTCGACGTTCGAGAACGTCGCCACGGCCGACACGGCCCGCGTCACGGCCCGCGAGTACGGGCCGGACGCGGCCATGCGAGCCTGCGCCTTCTGGATCCGCGACGCCGAGATCAGCTCCATCGCGCGAGTGACCTTCTTCGTGGTCTTCGCCGACTTGATGCGCTGTCGGTAGACCCGGACCTGTGCCGCCATCTAGCGACGACCCTTGACGATCTGCTCCTGGTCGACGTCCTCGGCGTCCGCCGCGTCGAACTGCTCCGAGCCGAGCGTCTTGCCGTCGCTCGTCTGGAAGCCCTTCTTGAACGCGTCGATCTCGCGGTCCATCGCGGCGACGGTGTCGTCGCTGAGCTGGTTCGTCTCGCGGAGCGTGGTGAGCACGTCGGAGTTGCGGCGCAGGTGCTCGAGCAGCTCGGCCTCGAAGCGGAGCACGTCGGGGACGGGCACCTCGTCGAGCTTGCCGTTCGTGCCGGCCCAGATGGAGACGACCTGCTCCTCGACCGGGTACGGCGAGTACTGCGGCTGCTTGAGGAGCTCGGTCAGGCGGGCACCGCGGTCGAGCTGACGGCGCGACGCCTGGTCGAGGTCGGACGCGAACATCGCGAACGCCTCGAGCGAGCGGTACTGCGCGAGCTCGAGCTTGAGCGTGCCGGAGACCTTCTTGATCGACTTGACCTGTGCGTCACCACCCACGCGGGACACCGAGATGCCCACGTCGACGGCCGGACGCTGGTTCGCGTTGAACAGGTCCGACTGCAGGAAGATCTGGCCGTCGGTGATCGAGATCACGTTGGTCGGGATGTAGGCCGAGACGTCGTTCGCCTTGGTCTCGATGATCGGGAGACCCGTCATCGAACCGGCGCCGAGGTCGTCGGACAGCTTCGCGCAACGCTCCAGCAGACGGGAGTGCAGGTAGAAGACGTCACCCGGGTAGGCCTCGCGGCCCGGCGGACGACGCAGGAGGAGCGACACCGCACGGTAGGCCTCGGCCTGCTTCGACAGGTCGTCGAAGATGATCAGGACGTGCTTGCCGCCGTACATCCAGTGCTGGCCGATGGCCGAACCGGTGTACGGGGCGAGGTACTTGAAGCCGGCCGGGTCGGAGGCCGGGGCGGCGACGATGGTGGTGTACTCCATCGCGCCGGCGTCCTCGAGCGCACCCTTGACGGAGGCGATCGTGGAGCCCTTCTGGCCGATCGCGACGTAGATGCAGCGGACCTGCTTGTCCTCGTCGCCCGACTCCCAGTTGGCCTTCTGGTTGATGATCGTGTCGATCGCGATGGCCGTCTTGCCGGTCTGGCGGTCGCCGATGATCAGCTGACGCTGACCGCGGCCGACGGGGATCATCGCGTCGATGGCCTTGATGCCGGTCTGGAGCGGCTCGTGGACCGACTTGCGGGACATGACGCCCGGAGCCTGGAGCTCGAGGGCGCGGCGGCCCTCGGCCTGGATCTCGCCGAGACCGTCGATCGGGTTGCCGAGCGGGTCGACGACGCGACCGAGGAAGCCGTCGCCGACGGGGGCCGAGAGGACCTCACCGGTGCGGGTGACTTCCTGGCCCTCTTCGACGCCGCCGAACTCGCCGAGCACGATGGCGCCGATCTCGTCCTCGTCGAGGTTCTGCGCGAGACCGAGGGTCCCGTCCTCGAAGCGGATGAGCTCGTTCGCCATGACGCCGGGGAGGCCCTCGACGTGTGCGATGCCGTCACCGGCGTCGGTGACGTGCCCGACCTCGGCCGTGGAGGCCTTCGTCGGCTCGTAGTTCGAGACGAAGTCCTTCAGGGCATCACGGATCTCATCGGGGCTGATGGTGATGTCTGCCATGGGATTTTCCTTGTTGGTTTCCGGGGCCCTTCGGCTCCGAGAGGGTGATGCTGCCCCGGCGAGGGACAGTTCCCGTTGTGGACTTGGAGGAGTCGGCTTCGACCGTACGCTCAGCCGGCCAGCTGGAGCCGGAGCTCCGACAGGCGCGTGGACACGGTGCCGTCGATGACGTCGCCACCGACCTGCACGCGGACCCCGCCGACGACCGCAGGGTCGACGACCTGGTTCACGCTGACGTCCTTGCCGTAGCGCTCCGCGATGCCGCGGGCGACGCGGGCCGCCTGGCCGTCGGAGAGCGGGGAGGCCGTGATGACCGTCGCGACGACCTTGCCGGCCTGGTCGGCCACGATGCGCGAGGCATCGCGGACGATCTCACCGATGCGGCGGCCACGGGGCTGCTGCACGAGGTGCTCCAGGATCGCGGTGGTCTGCGGCGAGACCTTGGCCCCGACGAGACGCTGGACGAGCGCGCCCTTCTCCGACGGGCTGCCGAGCTTGGTGCCCAGCGCCAGCTCGAGCGCGGCGTCCGAACGGACCGCCGTCTCGAAGGAGAACAGCTCGGCCTCGATCGACGTCTCCGACGACGCGGTGCCGGCGACGGCGCGGATGCCCGCGTCCTCGATGCCGGCGAGCAGGTCCTGCTGCGAGGACCAGCGCGAGCCGGCCACCGCGGTCAGGACCGCACGCGTGACATCGGACTGTCCGGCGAAGACCCGGTCGACGACCGACTTCTTGCCGATCACGTCAGCGGTCGGGTCGGCGAGCAGCCCGAGCAGCTGGGGCGCCCCGGCGATCGCACGTCCGGCGGCGAGGATCTCGATGCCCGCAGCGAGGTCGACAGACCCGCCGAGGTCAGCGAGGACCGCTCGCGTGGACGAGAGTGCGGACCGGGTGGCGCTCCGCATGCTCAGCGCTCCCCGGCCGTCTGGCCCTGGGACGCCTCGAGGTCGGCGATGAAGCGGTCGACGACCGCAGCCGACTTCTGGTCGTCCTTGAGGGACTCGCCGATCACACCGGAGGCGAGGTCGAGGGCGAGGGTGCCCACCTCGCTCCGCAGCGACTGGAGCGCGCTCTGCCGCTCGGCCTCGATCTGCGCCTCTGCGTTGGCGGTGATGCGTGCTGCATCGGCCTGCGCCTGCTCGCGGACCTCGTTGCCGATCGCGGTCGCGTCGGCACGGGCCTGCTCACGGATGCGCGAGGCCTCGGCACGCGCGTCCGCGAGCTGCTTGTTGTACTCGTCGAGTGCAGCGGCGGCCTGCTCCTGAGCGGCCTCCGCCTTCTTGATGCCACCCTCGATGGCCTCGGTGCGCTCATCGAGCATCTTCGTGATGCGCGGCGTCACGACGCGCCACATCACGAGGAAGATGATGACGAAGGCCACCGCGGACCACACGATGTCGTACACCGGTGGGATCAGCGGATTGTGGGTCTCCTCCGCCGCGATGATGAGTGCAGTCTGCATCGAGAAGCCTTAGTTGGTGAAGATGAAGTACGTCGCGATACCGATGAAGGCCAGGGCCTCCGTGAAGGCGATACCGATGTACATGAGGGTCGTCAGACGGCCCTGGAGCTCCGGCTGGCGAGCGACGGACTCGATCGTCTTGCCGACGACGATGCCCACGCCGATGGCCGGACCGATCGCGGCGAGGCCGTAGCCAACCGTTGCGATGTTGCCGTTGATCTCCGCGAGAACGGTCGTTGCGTCCACGTGTTTTCCTTTCGAGTGCGGCCCGACGGATGTCGTGCCGTATGGGGGTCAGTAGGTCAGTGCTCGTCAGCCAGCGCGAGCTGGATGTACACAGCGGTCAGCAGCATGAAGACGTACGCCTGCAGCAGCGCGACGAGGATCTCGAAGAAGCTGAACGCGATGCCGAACGCCAGGGTCCCGACACCGAAGAGCTTGAAGAGGCTCTCGGCGTCGAAGAAGAAGAACCAGGTGGCCGAGAAGAAGAGCACCAGGAGGAGGTGACCCACGACCATGTTCATGAGGAGTCGCAGCGTCAGCGTCACCGGACGGAGCACGAAGGTCGAGACGAGCTCGATCGGCGTCACGATGATGTAGAGGTACCACGGCACTCCGGGCGGGAAGAGCGCGTTGCGGAGGAACGTGCCCGGGTGCTTGCGCAGACCCGCGTAGATGAACGCGACGTAGGCGACGATCGCGAGGATCATCGGCATCGCGATGCGGCTGGTACCGGCGATGTTCATGAACGGGATCAGACCCGTCAGGTTCATGAAGAGCACACCGAAGAAGATGGTGGCCAGGAGCGGCAGGAAGCGCTTGCCGTCCTTCTCACCGAGGTTGTCGAAGGTGTTGCGACGGACGACGTCGAACGCGTACTCGATGAAGGCCTGTCCGCGGTTCGGGACCAGCTTCAGCGCGCGCGTCCCGACGAACGCGAAGACGAGCAGCACGGCCACCGCGAACAAGCGGATGAGGACGATGCGGTCCATCTCGATCGGGGTCCCGGCGAAGAAGATCGGGTCCGGGAAGAACTCGTTGATCGACGGACCATGGAATTCGGCGGCCTTGCTGCTCCCCGCCGCCACGGTGTTGGCCGCGGCGGTGAGGGACAGGGGAAGAGCGTGGGATAGCAGCGCTGTCTCCTGTGTCGGCGCGCGCACACACGGCACGCGATGGTGGACTTTGTGGAGGCTCGTCCGCTCCGAGCGAGGCTCCGGACGCGGACTTCGAGAAGCCTATCAGGTGCGAGAGGCTTCTCGGGCTCTCAGGGGCGGGGGGTGTCGTTCCCAGCGGTGGCGGAGCCGCCGGACGCGGATCCCCCGTCGTCGCCGGGCAGGGAGACACCGATCGGGATGCGGGCCTTCGCGACCGCGACGACGTCGATCACGAGCGAGCCGACGACACCCACGATGATGACGACGGCCAGCACGGGGAAGTCCAGCCAGGCACGGTTGCGCAGCGCGATGAGGACGACCAGGAAGAGCACGAACTTCAGGATCCAGGTCCCCATCACGATGCCGAAGAAGGCACCGGAGATCATCTGTCCCTTCGACACCCGCAGCGCCACGAGCACGGAGACCGCGGTGAGCCCGAGGAACACCACGCTGAGCACGGCGCCGAGCAGGCCCCCGAGGAGCCCGGGCGCCCCCGCGACGACGAGTCCGACGACTCCCCCGACGACGGCCAGGGCGACCGCGAGGACGCCCGCCCAGAGGAGGATCCGGCGGAACACCGGCCGGACGTGGTCGAGGGCGTTCGGTGCGGTCACGAGGGGTCTCCCGGGATGGTTCGGTCGTTGGCGGCGCGGTCGAGCGGATCGAGGCTGGCGTCGACGACGGTGTTCGAGCGGGTGGCCGCCTGCGCGGCGAACTCGGCGCGCTTCCGGCCGAGCGGGGCGAAGGTGGCGATCGCGCAGACCGTGAAGCCCACGGCGACGACGGTGACCACCCAGTACCACTCGACGAACAGGAACAGCAGGCACCCCACGGCGACGGTGGCGGTCCACGCGTAGAAGATGAGCACCGCGTGGAAGTGCGAGTGTCCCATGTCGAGCAGGCGGTGGTGCAGGTGCTTCCGGTCGGCCGAGAACGGCGACTTGCCCGCACTCAGCCGCCGGGTGACGGCGAGCCCGAAGTCGAGGATCGGCACGATCAGGATCGCGAAGGGCAGCAGGATCGGGATGAACGCCGGCAGCAGGGCCTGGCGTGTCGAGATGACGGCGGGGTCGATGTTGCCGGTGACGGAGACGGCGCTCGTGGCCATCAGGAACCCGACGAGCAGCGCACCCGCATCACCCATGAAGAGCTTCGCCGGGTGCCAGTTGAGGACGAGGAAGCCGCAGCAGGCACCGACCAGGACCGCCGTGAGCAACGACGGCAGGTTGAAGAAGAACTCCGTCTGCACGACCACCCGGTTGATGAAGAACGTGTAGAGGAAGAACACCCCGCCGGCGATGATCGCGACGCCGGCGACCAGGCCGTCCAGTCCGTCGATGAAGTTCACCGCGTTCATCACGAGCACCACCGCGAGCACGGTGAAGATCAGGCTCATGTAGGACGAGCCGACCCCGAGCGTGTTGCCGATCGGCAGGGACACGATCGCGACGCCCTGCCAGGCCAGGATGCCCGCGGCGATGATCTGCCCGGCGAGCTTCGTCATCCAGTCGAGGTCCCAGATGTCGTCCGCGACCCCGAGCACCACGATGATCGTGGCGCCCGCGAGCACCGCGATCACGCGCCCGGGCTCCGAGAAGACCAGTCGGAAGTAGTCGGTGCCCGCGATCGACGGGAACAGGAACCACGCCGCCAGCAGCGACACGATCACGCCGA
This sequence comes from Curtobacterium sp. HSID17257, assembly GCF_003989515.1. Lineage (GTDB taxonomy): Bacteria > Actinomycetota > Actinomycetes > Actinomycetales > Microbacteriaceae > Curtobacterium. The sequence goes on along the minus strand of NZ_RBLU01000038.1, from coordinate 5,542 downwards.
GGTACATCGCGATCCCGCCGAGCCGCGGGGTGGGCGTGCGGTGCACGTCGCGCTCGCGGACCTTCGGGTACCAGCCGTAGCGCAGACCGAGCTTCCACACGGCCCAGCTGCAGACGAAGCTCACCACGGCCGCGATGGCCCCGGCGAGCAGGTAGTACTTCACGTGACGAGGTCGGCTCCGACGACCCGGACGATGTCCTCGTCGGCGATCACCCCGTGCCGGACGATGGTCAACTTCCCGCCGGTCGACAGGCCGGTCGCGTCGACGATCGTGGACCCGGTCGAGGCGGCGAAGCCCTGGTGCACCGCGAGGGGTCCCCCGTCGAGGTACACGGACACGCTGTCACCGAGCATCGACTCGGCCTGGTCGACGTCCATCGCGGCCGGGGCGCCGGTCGAGTTCGCGGACGACACCGCGAGCGGCCCGACCTCCTGCAGCAGTTCGAGGGCGATGCGCGAGTCGGGCATGCGGAGCGCGACGGTCCCGCGGGTCTCCCCCAGGTCCCAGTCGAGCGACGGCTGCGCGCGCAGGATCACGGTCAGCCCACCGGGCCAGAACTCGTCGACGAGGTCGCGCACCTGCTGCGGGATCTCGGTGGCCAGCGCCTCGAGCGTCGGCGGTCCGGGGATGAGCACGGGGGGCGGCGACTGGCGGGTCCGTCCCTTCGCGTCGAGCAGGCGCTGGACGGCGGTCGCGCTGAAGGCGTCCGCGGCGACGCCGTACACGGTGTCGGTCGGGACGACGACGAGTTCTCCCCGTCCGAGCGCGGCACGTGCGAGCCGCATCCCGGTCAGGAGCCCGTCGGGGTCGGTGCAGTCGTATCGGGAGGCCATGACTCGACGATGATAGTGCGCCACAATGGACGGCATCGTGAACGAGACGCCCGCGCCCCGACTCCTGTTCCTGTTCGACATGGACGACGTGCTCGTCCGCTACGACTGGCGGGTCCGCATGGCGGCCCTCGGCGAGTACACCGGGCACTCCTTCGAGGAGCTCCGCCGACGCTGGTGGGACCGCGGCCACGAGTCCCGCGCCGAGGCGGGACACTTCGCCGACGGGGACGCCTACCTCGCCGCCTTCACCGAGGCGATGGGGTGCGCGGTGCCCGAGTCCGACTGGGCCCGCATCCGCGGCGCGGCGATGACGGAACTGCCCGAGCGCGTCGAGGCGGTCCGCATCGCGTCCGAGCACGGGCGCGTCGGCCTGCTCACGAACAACGGTCCGCTCGCCGGCCGGTGGATCGGCCGCTGGGCGCCGTCGCTGCCCCCGCTCTTCGGCGACCACCTCGACACGACCAGCAACTTCGGGGCGCGCAAGCCCGAGCCCGAGGTGTTCGTGCGGGCCCTCGCCCACCACGGCGTCCCGGCCGAGCGCACGTTCTTCGCCGACGACATGCCGGTCAACGTCGAGGCGGCCCGCGGTGTCGGCATCCACGCGGTCCTGGTCGAGGAGCACACCGACCTGCGCGAGGCGGTGCTCGCCTTCGTCGCGGCCCAGGAGCGGGTCGCCACCGCCTGAACCGGCAGGCCGGCCGGGAGGCGCCGGGCGGCTCCGCCTAGCGGGTCGCGGTGGTCGTGCGGTCGCGTCCCGTCAGGTCGACGTGCGTCTCCGGGGACCGGAACCCCCGGCGCGCGATCACGTCGCGCACACCGGCGCCCTGCTGCTCGGCGTGCTCGACGACGAGCAGCCCGCCCGGCACGAGGAGCCGCCAGGCCGTCTCGGTGAGCGCCCGGACGGCGTCGAGGCCGTCCGCTCCCCCGTACAGCGCGAGCGCCGGGTCGTGGTCGCGGACCTCCGGGTCGACGGGCACCATGTCGTCGGGCACGTACGGCGGGTTGGACACCACGACCGACACCGTGCCGTCGAGCTCGGGGAGCGCGTCGGCGAGGTCACCCTCGACGAGCCGGACCGTGCCGCCGTGGGCATCGACGTTGCGGCGGGTCCAGGGCAGTGCCTCGGGAGACCGCTCCACCGCGTACACGACGGCGTTCGGCACCTCGGTGTCCATCGCGATGGCGATCGCACCGCTGCCGGACCCCAGGTCGACCGCGACGGGCGACGGCACCGCGGTGGCCCGGAGCGCGTCGATGCCGAACTGCACGACGCCCTCGGTCTCGGGCCGGGGCACGAACACGCCCGGTCCGACCGCGAGTGTCAGCGCGCGGAAGTGGGCCTGCCCGGTGATGTGCTGCAGCGGTTCGCGCGTGACGCGGCGGGCGACCGCGTGGCGGAAGCGCTCGACGTGTCCCGGGGCGATCGCTCCCCCGGTCATCGCCCGCGCCTGCACCGCGCCCCGGGAGGTGTCCGTCGCCCACGCGAGCAGCAGCTCGGCGTCCACGCGCGGCGTCGGGACGCCGGACGCCACGAGCGCCGCGGTCGCCTGGTCGAGCAGGCGATCCGCGGCGGACGGGACGGGCGGGACGGGGGCGACCAGGGCCTCCCGTCCGTCCGTGGGTCCGTCGGTCACGCGTCCTGGTCGCCGATGGCGGCCAGGCGTGCCTCTTCGTCCGCCTGGATGGCAGACCGGACGACGGGCTCGAGCGCACCGTTCATCACGCGGTCCAGGTCGTACGCCTTGTACCCGGTGCGGTGGTCCGCGATGCGGTTCTCCGGGAAGTTGTACGTGCGGATGCGCTCCGAGCGGTCCATGCCGCGGATCTGCGACTTGCGCGCGTCCGAGGCGATGGCGTCGAGCTCCTCCTGCTGCCGGGCGAGGATGCGGGCGCGCAGGACGCGCATGCCGGCCTCGCGGTTCTGCAGCTGGGACTTCTCGTTCTGCATCGCCACCGTGATGCCCGTGGGCAGGTGGGTGATGCGGACCGCGGAGTCGGTGGTGTTGACGGACTGACCACCGGGGCCGGACGACCGGTAGACGTCGATCTTGAGGTCGTTCTGGTTGATCTGGACCTCCTCGGGCTCGTCCACCTCGGGGAAGACGAGCACGCCGGTGGTCGACGTGTGGATGCGTCCCTGCGACTCGGTGGCCGGCACGCGCTGCACGCGGTGCACGCCGCCCTCGTACTTCAGGTGCGCCCAGACGCCCTGCGACGGGTCGGTCGCGTTCGACTTGATCGCGACCTGGACGTCCTTGTAGCCGCCCAGGTCGGACTCGGTCCGCTCGAGGAGCTCGACCTTCCAGCCCTTCGCCTCGGCGTAGTGCGAGTACATGCGCAGGAGGTCGGCGGCGAACAGCGCGGACTCCTCGCCGCCCTCGCCGCCCTTGATCTCCATGATGACGTCACGGCCGTCGTCGGGGTCGCGCGGGATGAGCAACCGACGGAGGCGCTCCTGGCGCTCCGTCAGCTGCTCCTCGAGCGCGGGGACCTCGTCGGCGAACGACTCGTCCTCGCGGGCGAGCTCCTGGGCGGCGGCGAGGTCCTCCCCCGCCGCCTGCCAGGACTCGTACGCCGCCTTGATCTGGCTCAGCTCGGCGTACCGCCGGTTCACCTTCTTGGCACGGGCCGCATCGGCGTGGAGCGCGGGGTCCGACAGCTGCTGTGTCAGGTCCTCGTGTTCCGCCAGCAGCCCCGCTACCGACTCGAACACGCGTTACTCCTGGTGGCCGTCGTGGCGACCGCCGGTCGTGGGGACCGACTTCTGCACCTGGACCAGGAACTCGACGTTCGACTGCGTCTCCTTGAGGTTGCGGAGGACGACGTCGAGCGCCTGCTGCGGGTCGAGCCCGGCGAGGGCACGACGCAGCCGCCACGTGATCTTGACCTCGTCGGCGGAGAGCAGCTGCTCCTCGCGGCGCGTGCCCGATGCGTTGATGTCGACGGCCGGGAAGATCCGCTTGTCGGCGAGGTGCCGGTTGAGGCGGAGCTCCATGTTGCCGGTGCCCTTGAACTCCTCGAAGATGACCTCGTCCATCTTGGAGCCGGTCTCGACGAGCGCGGTCGCGAGGATGGTCAGCGAGCCGCCGTCCTCGATGTTGCGCGCGGCGCCGAAGAAGCGCTTCGGCGGGTACAGCGCAGCGGAGTCGACGCCGCCGGACAGCACGCGGCCCGAGGCCGGCGTCGCCAGGTTGTAGGCGCGACCGAGGCGGGTGATCGAGTCGAGGAGCACGACCACGTCGTGGCCCAGCTCGACCAGGCGCTTCGCGCGCTCGATGGCGAGCTCGGCGACCGTGGTGTGGTCCTCGGCCGGACGGTCGAAGGTCGAGGCGATGACCTCGCCCTTCACCGAACGCTGCATGTCGGTGACCTCTTCGGGTCGCTCGTCCACGAGCACGACCATGAGGTGCGCCTCGGGGTTGTTCTTGGCGATCGCGTTGGCGATGGCCTGCAGCACGACGGTCTTGCCGGCCTTGGGCGGCGAGACGATGAGGCCACGCTGACCCTTGCCGATCGGTGCGACGAGGTCGATGATGCGCGTGCTGAGCTTCGCCGGCTCGGTCTCGAGGCGGAGGCGCTCGTTCGGGTACAGCGGGGTCAGGTCGTGGAACTCGACGCGGGCTGCTGCCTCGTCCGCGGTCTGGCCGTTGACCGAGTCCACCTTGACGAGCGCGTTGTACTTCTGGCGCGCCTGCTGCTCGTTGTCACGCGGCTGCTTGATGGCGCCGACGATCGCGTCGCCCTTGCGCAGGTGGTACTTCTTCACCTGGCCGAGGGACACGTAGACGTCGCTCGGGCCCGGCAGGTAACCGGTCGTGCGGACGAAGGCGTAGTTGTCGAGGACGTCGAGGATGCCCGCGATCGGGATGAGGACGTCGTCCTCGGTGATCTCCGGCTCGAACTCGTCGTTCTGGCCACCACGGCCGCGCTTGCGGTCACGCTGGCGACGACCGCGACCGGTCTCGGCCTCGTCGCCGTGCTGGCCGTTCTGCTGCTGGCCGTTCTGCTTCTGCTGGCCGTTCTGCTGCTGGCCGTTCTGCTTCTGCTGACCGTTCTGCTGGCGGTCGTCCTGCTTGGCGTCGCCGGACTTCTGCTCGTCCTGCTTGCCGCCCTGCTTCTGCTGCGAGGCGTCCTGCTGGCCGCCGTTCTGCTGGCCGCCGTTCTGCTGGCCGCCGTTCTGCTGCTCGGCACCCTCGGCGTTCTGCCCGCGACCACGACCGCGACCACGGCTGCGACGACCGCGGCGCGAGCCGCCCTCGCCCTGCTGGTCGGCCTGGTCGTCCTGCTCCGGGGCGGACGTGGGCTGCTCGGTCGAGGCCGCGTGAGCCTCCTGGCTGGCGTCCTGCTGCGTCTCGTCCTGCTGGGCCGGCTGTGCCGTGTCCTGGCCACCGCGACGGCCGCGACGACGGCCGGACTGCGCGGCCTCCTCGGCGTCCTTCTCGGCGCGGACCTGGTCGAGACCCGCGAGCAGGTCCTCGGTGCCGGTGTGGCCGTGGTTGGTGTGCTCGGCAGCCGAGGTCGGCGCGGCGCTCACCGTGCCGGCCGAGGATGCACGACGCGAACGGCGACCGCGGGGCTCGGCGACCTGCTCGGTCGTCTGCTCGGGTGCCTGCTCCGTCGCCTGCTGTCCGGCGGCGGCGTCGGCTGCCGGCGAGGTCGCCGGGGCGGCGAGGGTCGGCTGCTCGGTGGGGGCGTCCTGCTCGGCGGA
>NZ_RBLU01000037.1 GCF_003989515.1 Curtobacterium sp. HSID17257 | reverse complement strand
CCGCTCGCGACGTCGGCCGGCACGGCCCAGGCGGCACCCCACGGTGTCCACCCGGCGACGTCGGCGACCCGCTGCAGCTCGGCACTGGCGGGGTCGAGCCAGTCGCCGCGCAGCAGCAGCGACGCCACCGGCAACCCGAGGACGACGATGACCAGGGCGGCGAGCCAGCCGGCGTCCCGCGACCGGTGCGGACCGACGAAGGTCGCACCCACGGCACTGCCGACACGGAGCAGCAGGGCACACGTCACCGTGCCGAGCAGCGCGGCGACGACGGCGAGCACCGCGGTGCCCCCGCTCCGCGACCAGGCGCCGACCTGACCGACCGCGACGACCGCGACGGCGAGCACCGGGACGCCGACGAGCCCGGCGACACCGAGCCCGACGGCGAGCCGGCGGCGGTCGATGCCGTACACGGCGAACCGCCGCGGGTCGAACTGGTCGGTGCGGCCCACGACGAGCGGCACCAGGGTGAGTGCGAGGGACACGAACGTGCCGACGGGGACGGCGACGGAGCGAGCGACCTCGACGGGTGCCGACCGCAGCGCGAGGAGCTCCCCCGCGACCACGACGGCGGCGACCAGACCGAGCAGGGACCCGAGCACGACGAGGACCGACCGCCGGGCTCCGCCGCGGACCTCGCCCGCGAGCAGGTCGACCCTCAGTCGGAGAAGCTGTGCAACCATTCCATGCTCTCTGCCACGACGCGGCCGCCCGCGAGTTCGACGAACTTGTCCTCGAGGCTCTTGCGCCCGCGGACCTGGGCCATCGTGCCGGAGGCGAGGACCTTGCCGCCGACGATGATCGCGACCGAGTCGCAGGTGCGCTGGACGAGCTCCATGGAGTGACTGGAGAGCACCACGGTCCCGCCACCGCGGGTGTAGCGCCGCAGGATGTCCGTGATGGTCGCCGCGCTCACGGGGTCGACCGACTCGAACGGTTCGTCGAGCACGAGCACGCGCGGCGAGTGGATCAGGGTCGCGGCGAGCGCGATCTTCTTCGCCATGCCGACGGAGTAGTCGGCGACCTGGCGTCCGAGCGCCTCGCCCAGGCCGAACGCCTCGGCCAGGTCGGCGCTGCGCTTCCGGGCCGTCGCGCCGTCGAGGCCGCGGAGGGTCGCCGAGTAGTGCAGCAGCTGCGCGCCGGTGAGCCGGTCGAACAGGCGGAGGCGGTCGGGCAGTACGCCCAGTGCACGCTTCGCCGCCGTCGGGTCCGACCAGACGTCGTGGTCGAGGACGGTGACGGTGCCCGCGTCGGGACGGAGGAGACCGGTGACCATCGACAGCGTCGTGGTCTTGCCGGCACCGTTCGGGCCGACGACACCGAAGATCGAACCCTGTCGGATCTCGAGGTCGACCTCGTCGGCGGCGAGCGTCTGGCCGTACCGCTTGACGAGGCCGCTCGCGCGGAGCACGACGGGCTGCTGCGCCTGCGCAGTCTGCGTCGCGGCGGCGGTGGCGGTCGGCTGGCGCTCGGGAGCCCGCTTCTTCTTCGTCGTGGTCTTCGGGGCCGTAGTGGTCGACGTCGGGTCCACGTCGACAGCCGACCCGGTGGCCGCCCCGCCGTCCGTGGTCGTGTCACCGTCGGTGACGCCGGGGCCGTCGGTCGTCGGCGTCGTCGACGCAGCGGACGTGCCCGGGCCGGAGGGGCGCGAGGCGCGACCCTTCCCCTTCGTCCGGCCCCTGCCCTGACCCTTGACCTGGCGCGGAGCGCGGTCCGTCGTCGCGGACGTCGGCGCGGCCGTCGTGGTCGCGTCGTCGGTCATCTCGTCATCATCGGAGGCGTCGTCGCGCGCATCCCCGTCCCCCGTGTCGTCGTCGGCCGCGTCACCGTGCGGTTCGTCCGCCTCGGCCAGCCAGGCGGCGTCGGACGTCGCGTACACGTCGTCGTCATCAGCTGCAGCCACCGCCCCACCGTACCAACGCGTCGGACGCCGCAGACCCCGACCGTCGGCGCGTCCGTGCGGGCTCCGGTACCGGATCGGTCACAGGGTCACGAATTGAGTACGAAGCGCGCACGGGTGTACCCCGGAGCGCGCTCGTTCCGTATCATTCACCAGGGCACGACGGAGTGTTCACCACATGGAAACCTGCTCGGACGGGCTCCCGTGGCCGCTCGTCCCCCGCACGAAGGTGCAGAAGGCGCACGCTCACGGCGAACTCAGACCTGGTGCGAGCACACTCGACGAGGCCCGCCCGTGCCCCACGCGGCGCGCGGGCGGACACCAGAAGGGACCAGCATGACCACGCAGATCGTCATCCTCGCAGCGGGGATGGGCAGCCGGCTCGGCCGCAGCCTGCCGAAGCCGCTGACCGAACTCAGCGACGGCCGCACCATCATGCAGCAGCAGTTCGACAACATCCGCGCCGCGTTCGGCTCGAGCGCCCGCGTCACGATCGTCGTCGGCTACAAGTCCGAGTACATCGTCGAGGCGTTCCCCGAGGCGAACTTCGTCTACAACGAGTCCTACGACTCCACCAACACCTCGAAGAGCCTGCTGCGCGCGCTGAAGGCCACCGGCAAGAGCGGCGTGCTCTGGATGAACGGCGACGTCGTCTTCGACCCGCGCGCTCTCGTCCGCGCCGCCGACATGATGGACCAGGACCGCTCGTTCGTCAGCGTCAACACCGAGAAGGTCTCCGACGAGGAGGTCAAGTACACCGTCGACGCCCAGGGCTGCATCAAGGAGCTCTCGAAGCGGGTCGTGGGCGGCCTCGGCGAGGCCGTCGGCATCAACTACGTCTCCTCGCGTGACAAGCAGGCGCTCATCCGCCAGCTCGGGCGCGTCGACGACCAGGAGTACTTCGAGGGCGGCATCGAGGCTGCCATCGCCGAGGACGGGCTACGCTGGTCACCGATCGACATCTCCGACCTCTACGCGGTCGAGATCGACTTCGCCGAGGACCTCGAGCGCGCGAACGACCTGTTCGCCTGAACCACCGTCAGGACCCCCTCGGCGGATCCGCCCGGAGGGAAACCGTGACCACAGCGAGTGCGCCGACCGTACCCGCGACGACCGCATCGGCGGCGACGCGGAGTGCCGGTCGGCGCTACCGCCAGGCACTCTGGCTGCTCACCGTCCGCGACCTCCGGGTGCGCTACTCGACGTCGGCCCTCGGGTACCTGTGGTCGATCCTCGACCCCCTGGTGATGTCGGCGATCTACTGGTTCGTCTTCACCCAGGTGTTCCACCGCGGTTCGGTGGGCGAGGAACCGTACATCGTCTTCCTCCTGTCGGCGTTGCTGCCCTGGATGTGGTTCACCGGAGCGGTGTCGGACTCCACGCGCGCCTTCACGAAGGAGGCGAAGCTGATCCGGTCGACGACGATCCCGCGGAGCATCTGGGTCGCCCGGGTGAACGCGTCGAAGGGGATCGAGTTCCTGCTCAGCCTGCCGGTGCTCGCGATCTTCGCGATCGCCACCGGCGCTCACCTGCACTGGGAACTGGCGCTGTACCCCCTGGCCATCGTGCTGCAGGGGGCGCTGGTCTACGGCCTCGGCCTCATCGTCGCGCCGCTGGTGGTCTTCTTCCGTGACCTCGAACGGGCCGTGAAGCTCGTGCTGCGCTTCCTCTTCTACGCGTCCCCGATCATCTACGGGACGCAGGCGCTCCCCGATCGGCTGCACGACATCGCCGCGCTGAACCCGCTCAGCGGCATCTTCGGCCTCTACCGTTCCGCGTTCTTCCCCGGTCAGCTCGACTGGGTCGAGGTCGGCGTGTCGGTGCTCGTCACGGCTGTCGTGCTCGGCGTCGGCCTGGTCGTGTTCCGCCGGAGCGAGCACCGTGTCCTGAAGGAGCTGTGATGACCGCCACCGACTCCACTGCTCCGTCCACGACCGTGGCGCCCGTCATCTCCGTGCGCGACGCGGGCATCCGGTTCAAGCGCAACCGCCGGGCGAGCCGGAGCTTCAAGGACCTGTTCGCCGGGAGCAACCGGCGCAAGCGCGCGGACGAGTTCTGGGCGCTCCGGAACGTGTCCTTCGACGTGCGGCCGGGCGAAGCGATCGGCGTCGTCGGTCGCAACGGACAGGGCAAGTCCACGCTGCTCAAGCTCGTCGCCCAGGTCATGCTGCCGGACGAGGGCCGCGTCCGCGTGAACGCCGGGGTCGCCCCGCTCATCGAGATCACCGGTGGCTTCGTCGGTGACCTGACGGTCCGGGACAACGTGTACCTGACGGCCGGGCTGCACGGGATGTCGCGAGCGGAGATCCGCGACGCGTTCGACGAGATCATCGACTTCGCCGAGATCGGCGACTTCGTCGACACGCCCTACAAGCACCTGTCGAGCGGCATGAAGGTGCGCATCGCGTTCGCCGTGATCTCGCGGTTGGACGAACCGGTGATCCTGGTCGACGAGGTGTTGGCCGTGGGCGACAAGGGCTTCCGCGAGAAGTGCTACAAGCGCATCGAGGAGCTGCTCGCCGGCGGTCGGACGCTCTTCTTCGTCTCGCACAGCGATAAGGACCTGCGCCGGTTCTGCGACCGCGGGCTCTACCTCGACAAGGGTCGGCTGCAGCTCGACGACACGATCGAGGCAGCGCTGGATCGGTACGCGGCGGACCACGGGGCCTGAGCCCCTCCTCCACACCGAGGGCCCGCCTTCCCCTCCTCCACAGGCAGGCGCCCCGGAGGCCTCCCCCGGAGCCCCGACGTCGGCCCCTCCCCCTACCGTGACCGGCATGCACCACCCACCCACGGCCTACGCAGTCCCGTTCACCGTCGACCGATCCGGAGCACCACGTCGCTACGACCTGGTGAACACCGGGCCCGAGCCACTGCACGCGATCTCCTTCACCCACCTCGGCAGCGGCTTCTGTCCGCCGCTGGCGGTGAACCGTCTCGACCCGGGGCGGTCCCTGTCGATCGCGGTGTTCGGCGCGGATCCGGAGCAGACCGGCATCGTGGTCGTCCGGTGGCGTCGCCCCGACCGGTCGGAGTACCTCTGGCGGATGTCCCTGGTCGGCGACCGCCTGGTCGGGCTCGCGTCGTGACGACGTCCGCCGGGTCAGACCTCGCCGCGCTCCTCGGCGACCTCGTGCCAGCGCGCCACGAGTCGGTCCACCGCCGCGTGCAGTCGACGCGTCGCGACGCCCGGCGTCGTGTCGCCGAAGTACCGCTCGACCCAGTGCCGGAGCTTCGCGAGCTCCTCGGCATCGTTCGCCGCGGCGTCCACCCTCGCGACCACGTCGGCGGCGTCCTCGGCCAGCAGCCAGTTCGCGTCGCCGAGGTACCCGCGCTCGTCCACGTCGGCGTCGGGTGCTGCCGGGCGCGTCACGATGAGGGGCTTGCCGACGGCCAGCCGGTCGTAGATCATCGCGCTGATGTCGGTCACGGCGACGTCGGCGTCCGCCAGCTGCCACCCGAGCTGCGGGCCGTCGTCGTACACGTGGTGCGCGGACGGATCGGCGGCGTTCGCGCTGGCGATCGCCGCGACGATGCGCTCGTGGGCGGCCCGGTAGTCCGGGTCGACGACACCGCTGCGCGGGTGCGGCCGGTACACCAGCCGGTGGCGACCCGAGGCGAGCAGGCGCTCGGCGAGCTCCACCCCGTGCGACACGATCGAGCCGTAGGCAGCGGCCGCGCGGTCCCCCTCCCACGTGGGCGCGTACAGCACGACGGTGCGGTCGTCGTGCGGGTACGGCACGGCGCCGGCGAAGTGGTCGGCCTGCGGACGGCCGATCGCGATCGTGCTCCGGTCGACGTCGTAGTCCCACAGCGCGGAACGCAGGCGGTCTCGTGCGGCGTCCCCCGCGATCAGGGCGTAGTCGTACGCCTTGAACTGGTTCGTGGTCATGTACATCTTGTCGCTCTCGCCGTGGTTGACGAAGACGTGCCACATGCGTCCGTACCGCATCATCTGGAAGTTGCGGGCGTTCTGGTTGACGTACAGGACGATCTTCGGCGCCTGATCCTCGACGAACTGCTCGAGGTCGACCACCTGCCGTGCGTACACCGCAGGGACGGGCGACTCGTCGAGCAGCGTCGTCATCGTCCCGGGGCTGCGCGAGATGATCGCGACGGGGTGCTCGCGGGCGAGTTCCGCCAGCGGCGCGTACCACTGGCGGATCTGGTACATGTTCACCGGGCCGTCGGCGAAGTAGACCGCGACCTCGATCGACCGCGGCGGCAACTGCGGAGCACCGGGCAGACGACGGTCGAGTTCCCGTCGGTTCCGACGCGAACGCAGCAGGCGGCGGGCGAGGCGGATCGCGGTCCGGACGTCCTTGGTGATCGGCATGGTGGTCCTCAGGCTACGGGCGGTTGCTGTGCGGGGTGCTCGACGGCGCGGTCAGCGGAGGGGACGACCCCGACTGCTGCGACACCGAGCGCTGCGAGACCGACGGGGCTCCGGAGCCCCTGGTCGGACGTGGTGGCGGGCTCAGACGACCGGCGGGCGGCCGGCGAGCGTCATCCGGGCGATCGTCAGCCATCCCATCGGCCGCGACGGACCGCAGTCCGCCGTCCAGCCCTCACGGAGACCGGCGAACCAGGTCCGCAGTCGCAGCGGGTGCCGCCACCAGCGGGCGACCTGGATCGCGGCCCACGACCCGACGTACAGCGGTCGCAGCGCCAGCGGCAGGTTGCGTCGGGCCAGGAACACGCGGTTCCGCGCGTTCAGGCGGATGTACTCGGCGTGCCGGGCGGGGTCGATCGCCGGGTGGTGCGCGACCAGGTCGCCGGCGTACCACGCGCGTCGACCGGCATCCCAGACGCGCCACGCGAGCTCGATGCCCTCGTGCGCGTAGAAGTACGGCGCTCCCCAACCGCCGACGGCACGGTAGACGTCCATCGGCAGGAGCACGGCGCCCTCCCACACCGAGAACACCGGCGACGAGTCCGTCGCCGAACCCTTGCGGATCCGCGGCACCCAGCGTCGGGGGTTAACGGACCCCGTCGGGTCGACCACCCGCGGTTGCACGAGCCCGACCGAGGGGTCGCGGTCGAGCAGCGCCACGGCGTCGCGCAGGAAGGTCGGCGACGGGATCGACGCGTCGTCGTCGAGGAAGAACACGTGGTCGCCGTCGACCACCTCCGCACCGGCGTTGCGGCCGGCCGGGATCCCGACGTTCTCCGGTAGGGCGAGCGCACGGACACCGTCGGGCAGGCCGGCCGGCTCCCAGCCGTTGCCGACGCAGACGACGTCGAGCTCGACGTCCTGCTGCGCGAGCACGCTCGCCAACCCCTGACGGAGATCGTCCGGCCGGGTGCCCTGGGACAGGCTCACCACGGCGATGCGCGGGCGCTGCCGGTGCGGCGGCGCGTTCCGTCTCGCAGTGCCCGGTGTCACGGCCGGCTGCTGGCCCAGCGTCGGTTCCGGTGTCGACCCGGTCATGCACGGACCCGCTTCGACGCCATGATGGCGACGAAGTGACCGGCGGTCGCCAGGACCGCGAGCGGCAACAGCGCACCGACCAGGATCCGGTCCGCCAGCGGATGACCGACCACGAGCCCGAGCAGCGCGAACACGAACGCCAGGATCGAGAGCTCGACGGAGTGGTACAGACGGTGGAAGGGCAGGAAACGCGCCGCGCGGCGGAGCGTCGCCAGCCGTCGACCGGAGGGCGCGGTGCCGGCGTCGCGACGGTCGACGAGCTTCTCGAGGCCCGCGTTCGCCCGAGCGACGTGGACCATGTCGTTGAGCGCCTTGTTGAGCACGATCACCAGGCCGAGCGCGCACCCGATCGTCGTCCACATCCAGTCCGCGCCGTGGATCGGCCAGGTCGCGGCCCGGACCCCGAGGGCGATCGGGATGAGCCCCTCGGTCGTGTAGTGCCCGACCTTGTCGAGGAAGACCCCGGCCGGCGACCTGGTACCCCGCCACCGAGCCACCTCGCCGTCGCAGCAGTCCACGAGCATCTGCAGCTGACCGAGCACGAGGGCGAGCAACGCACCCCAGATGCCGGGGATCAGCAGTGCCGCGGCGACGCTCCACCCGACCAGGATCATCAGACCGGTCACCTGGTTCGCCGACACCCGGGTCTTCAGCAGCAGCCAGGTCAGGTACGGCGAGACGTCGCGCAGGTAGAGCGACGCGGTCCAGTGCTCGGCGTTCGCGCGCGAGCGGACCTCGTCGGGTTGGGCGACCGCGCGGAGTTCGGCGATGGAGCTCGGTCGGGCCGCGCCGCGGCCGGAGGTGTCGTGGGTCAAGGGGTCAGGTCACCGTCCCGTGTGCGTGGTCAGCTCGGAGGTCCTGGTCAGGAACCCGATGATGAAGCCGATGCCCCAGCCGACGTGGATGCACGGCAGGACGACGATCAGCCACAGCGTGGTGGCCGGCCCGGAGCGCCGTGCCACGGCGACGGCGCCGACCACGACGAAGAGCAGGTAGACCGCGGGGACGACGAAGCCGAGCGCCGCCCAGGCCACCGGCGACCCGAGCGCGGCGCCGACGATGCCGACGATGCCCGCGACGATCCCGAGCGCCATCGCGGCGACCATGGCCGGCGGGACGAAGTACCGCAGGCCGTTGTTCGCAGGGAACCGGCGAGCGAGTTCGCCGCGCCACAGTCCGGTCGCGACGAACTGCCGGACGAGGCGTCGCAGGCTCGGCCGCGGGCGGTAGGTGACGACGAGTTCCGGGGTGAACCACACCGTGCCACCGGTCTGCCGCAGCCGGCGGTTGAGCTCCCAGTCCTGGCCGCGCTTGATGCCCTCGTCGAAGAGCCCGACCTCGAAGAGCCGGTCGCGTCGGAACACCCCGAGGTACGCGGTCTCGGCCGGTCCGGCCTTGCCGCCGACGTGGTGCGGGGTCCCGCCGAGGCCGACGCGGCTGCCGTACGCGTGCGCGACGGCACGCTCGAACGGCGTGCGACCCTCGGCGCGCATGATGCCACCGACGTTGTCCGCCCCCGACTCGAGCAGCACCCGCACGGCGATCCGCGTGTAGTCGGCGGGCAGCACCGAGTGGGCGTCCACCCGGATGACGATCGGGTGCACCGACGCGCGGATCGCGACGTTCAGCCCGGCAGGTGTGGACCCGACAGGGTTCTCGATGGCCCGGACACGAGGATCGGCAGCGCTCATCTCGGCCACGAGTTCGTTCGTCCCGTCGATCGACGGTCCGAGCGCGAGGATCACCTCGAACGGACCCTCGTAGTCCTGCTCCAGCAGGCTCCCGACCGCGGCACGGACCTCGGTGACCTCGTTGAGCACCGGCATCACGTACGAGACCCCCGGCAGGGGCTGTCCGTCTGTCTGCATGCGGTCCTCGGGGTCGTGGCTGACGCGCGGAGCGCACCGAGAGCCGGCACCGCCCCGGAGAGCAGCCATGAGCCTATCAAGCGGCAGGAGCGCCCACCTGCGTCCCGAGCGGACCGCGCAACACCGGTGGTCGGCGGGCGACCACCGGACGACGGACGGGAGGCGCGGTGCCAGCCGGCACCGCGCCTCCCGTCCGTCGCTCGTCGCGTCAGCTCTTGTAGGTCCCGAGCGTGACGTCGGCTTCGCGTGTCTGACCGTCGCGGACGTACGTGATCGTCGTCTTCGCACCGCCGGCGAAGAAGCGGACCTGCGCGGTCAGGTCGGTGGCGTCCGCCACCGATGCCGAGCCGATCTTCGTGACGACGTCGCCCTTCTGCAGACCGGCGTCAGCCGCCGCTCCGCCGGACGACACCGACTTGATCAGCGCGCCCATCTGGGTGGCCTTCGCGTCCTCGGACGCGTCGCCGACCGTGGCGCCGAGCAGGCCGTGCGTCGCGGAGCCGTTCTCACGGATCTCGTTCGCGACACGCTCGACCAGGTTCGACGGGATGGCGAAGCCGACACCGATGCTGCCGGACTGCGCATCCGACGACTGCGAGCTGCCCGCACTCGCGATGGCGACGTTGATGCCGATCAGCTTGCCCTTCGAGTCGAGCAGGGCGCCGCCCGAGTTGCCGGGGTTGATCGACGCGTCGGTCTGGATGACCGGCAGCGAGACCGTCGTCTTGGTGGAGGACCCACCGTTGCCCGGGAACTCGAAGGGGCTGTCGCTGTTGCCGCCCTCGTTCGAGTCGCCGCCCTGGCTGGGGGCGCTCGAGGCGACCTGGATGCTGCGGTTGAGCGTCGAGACGATGCCGTCGGTGACGGTGTTCGACAGCCCGAGCGGCGCACCGATCGCGACCGCGGTGTCACCGACGTTGAGGTCGGACGAGTTCGCGAACGAGATCGGCTTGGTGCCGGTCGCGTCGATCTTGATCACCGCGAGGTCCACCGTCGGGTCCGTGCCGACGAGCTTCGCCGGGTAGATCCTGCCGTCGGACGTCGTCACCGTGATGGTGCCGTTCGCGCTGTCGCCGTCGAGGGTCACCACGTGGGTGTTCGTGACGATGTAGCCGTCCTTCGTGAAGAAGACGCCGGAGCCGGTGCCGCCCGCGGAGCCCGACGACACGTTGATGGTCACGACCGAGGGCGTGGCCTGGGCAGCGACGGCGGTGACGACGGTGGCGTTGTTGTAGTCGTTGACCGTGAGGTTGCCGCCGCTCTGCGACGAGCCCGAGCCGATGACGGTCGTGCCCGACTGGGAGGCTCCCGCGGCCCAGCCTGCACCACCGCCGACCAGGCCGGCGAGCACCAGCCCGGCGACGATCGGCAGGACCAGCTTGTTGCGGCCGTTCTTCCCGTTCGTGCTCGTGGCGGTCCCGGTCGGTGCACCCGCGGCAGCGCCGCCGAAGTAGTGGCCGTTGCGCTGGTTCGAGCCGTCGACGTCGCCGAAGGCGCTGGCGGACGAGGGCGCCTGGGCGGAGCCGGGGTACGAGGCGCTCTGGGGGGTGCCGTACTGCGAACCGTACTGCGACGTGCCCTGCGCGTACTCGCCGTAGCGCGGGCGGTCGTACTGCCCCTGGCCGGAGCGGTCCTGATCGGTGCCGTACTGCGCCTGACCGTAGGGGGCCTGGCCGTACTGGCTCTGGCTCTGGCTCTGGCTCTGGCTCTGGCTCTGGCTCTGGCTCTGGCCGTACTGGGTCTGCCCGTACGGGCCCTGGTCCTGGCCGTGCTGACCCTGGTCGTACTGGGTCTGGCTCTGGCCGTACTGGGTCTGCCCGTACGGGCCCTGGCTCTGGCCGTACTGGGTCTGCCCGTACTGGCCCCGGTCCTGGCCGAACTGGGTCTGTCCGTACTGGCCCTGGTCCCGGCCGTACTGGTCCTGGCCGTACTGACCCTGGCCGTACGCGCCTGTCGCGGTCTGGTCGTGGTGCGCGTTGTCGGAGCCGTAGGGGCTGGACTGCTGCGCGGCCCCGCTGCCGTCGCGCTCGACGGTCGGGTACGGCGCGGTGTAGCGGTCCGTCGCGTTGTCGCCCCCCGTCGGGATGACGTCGGTCTCACCAGCACGGGCGTGGTCGAACACGTCGGTGTGGTCGTGGTCCGCGTGGCGGTCGGCGGGGAGTCCGGAGACGTCCTGCGTCGACGCGCCCTCGCCGGAGGTGTCGCGCGTGGCGTCCTCGGCAGCGGCCCGGTGGTCGGTGTCCTCGGGGCGGTTGTCATCGCCCTGGCCGTGTGGCGTGGTGTCGGTCATGCTGGACGTGCTCCTTTCAAGCTCCTGCAGTCTTCCGCGTCCACCTGAGCGGTGCTCCTGCTGGGGCTGCAAGCGACCTATGGCGATCTTATGCGTGGGCTGTGGGCGTCCTCCCGGTCTCGCGACGAGACACGACGTGCCGGGGCGAGGCCACTGATCCGTCCTACTAGGTTGGAGTGCTCCAGGGCGTCGATCCGCGCCCGGCGCACCGGAGGGACCCACCATGCACCGCACCGGACCCTGGCTCCGAGCCGCGGAAGGGGCGATGCTGCTCGGCCCCGACGGCGTGCCCGCACCGACCGTGTTCGCCGAGATGAGTGCACTCGCCGCTGCCACCGGGGCGATCAACCTCGGCCAGGGCTTCCCCGACCAGGACGGCCCGGCCGAGGTGCTCGACGCCGCAGTCGACGCGATCCGCCGAGGGGTCAACCAGTACCCGCCCGGACGCGGGGCGCCGGAGCTCCGCGAGGCGATCGCCGAGCACCAGGCGCACTGGTACGGCCTGCGAGTCGACGCGGATCGCGAGGTCCTCGTCACGGCAGGCGCGACCGAGGCCCTCGCCGCCACGCTGCTCGCGTTCGTCGAACCCGGCGACGAGGTGATCACCTTCGAGCCCTTCTACGACGCCTACGGGGCGCTGATCCGCCTCGCCGGGGGCACGCACGTGACGGTGCCCCTGACTGCTCCGGACTTCCTGCCGGACGAGGACACCCTGCGCGCCGCGTTCTCCGACCGCACGCGGATCGTGCTCGTGAACACCCCGCACAACCCCACCGGGCGGGTGCTCCCCCGCGAGGTCCTGGCAACGGTGCTCGAGCTCGCAGAGCGCCACGACGCCCTCGTCGTCACGGACGAGGTCTACGAGCACCTCACCTTCGGCACCCCGCACGTCCCCGTCGCGACCCTGCCCGGCGCGGCAGACCGGACGATCACGATCTCGAGCGCTGGCAAGACCTTCAGCACCACCGGCTGGAAGGTCGGCTGGCTCACGGCCGCTCCCGCGCTCGTCGAGGCCGTCGTCTCGGTCAAGCAGTACCTGACGTTCGTGAACGGTGCTCCGTTCCAGCCCGCGGTCGCGGTCGGACTCCGTCTGCCGGACGCGGTCTTCCACGGCATCGCGAGCGAGCTCTCCGAGAAGCACGACCTGCTCGCGGCCGGACTCCGTTCCGCCGGCTTCGAGGTCATGCAACCGGACGGCGGCTACTTCGTCCTCGCGGACACCGCACCGCTGGGGTACGACGACGCCCGCGAGTTCTGCCTCCGCCTGCCGGAGCTCGCCGGCGTGGTGGGTGTCCCGGTCTCGGCGTTCGTCCGGCCGGAGCGGGCCGCGGGCTACCGGTCGCTCGTGCGGTTCGCCTTCTGCAAGCGGCGTGACGTGCTGTCCGAGGCCGCCACGCGACTCGCCGCGCTCGCCCCGCCGCGCTGACCCCGGTCCCTGCCCACGCACACCTGCCCACTCTTCGGCGCGCGCTGCCCAGCCTCGCCGTCGCGCCGAGCGGGCCTTCCCTGCACGCTGCCGAGCTGAGCCCCGCCGCTTCCGCCCGCTCGACACGTGCACGCATCGAGCTTCGCGCAGCCCACGCCGGAGCCCGGGCTGGTCGTCGCCGAGCAACCGGCCGCAGCCGCTGCCGCCAGCGGGCCTTCCCTGCACGCTTCGGAGCTGAGCGCCGCCGCTTCCGCCCGCTCGGCGTGACCCGAGGCCTGAGGCCTGAGGCCTGAGGCCTGAGCCCGAGCCCGAGCCTCGCTGTCGCTCACCGCCGTCACGCCGAGCGGGCCTTCCCGGAACGCTTAGGAGCTGAGCGCCGCCGCTTCCGCCCGCTCGACACGTGCACGCGTCGACCCTCGCGCAGCCCACGCCGGAGCCCGGGCTGGTCGTCGCCGAGCAACCGGCCGCAGCCGCTGCCGCGAGCGGGCGGGCGGAACCGGCGATGCGTCCCGCACACGGCGGTCCGGTTCCGCCCGCTCGTGGAGACGGACGAGCGCCCGAGGGACGTCGACGGGGACGTCGACGCCGACGCCGACGCCGGCGCCGACGAGCGAGGAACAGGCGCCGTTCGAACGCGCGAGGCGCCTCAACGCGGGTGCACGTCGAAGCGACGGAGTGCGAGCGACGGGTTGACCGCTCGGACCTCCTCGGTGACGGCGGTGTCGATCGTCGCGACGATGGCCCCCACCCTCGCTCCGGCAGCGGCGACCGCGACCCCCGACGGGTCGATCACCACGGAGTCGCCGATGCCGGTCGGCCCGGTCTGACCGACGCCGACGACCCAGACCGTGTTCTCGATCGCACGGGCGGTCAGCAGCGTGCGCCAGTGGTGTTCCTTCCCGGGCCCGCGCACCCACTCGGCCGGCAGGACCACCACGTCCGCTGCGCCGACCTCCGGTGCTGCCAGTCGTCTGGTGACCTCGGGGAAGCGCAGGTCGTAGCAGGTCTCGAGCCCGACACGGAGGCCGCCGAGCTCGAAGACGGGCAGCTGGTCGGCGTCGCCGGACTCGATGCGGTCGGACTCCTTCGAGCCGAACGCGTCGTACAGGTGCACCTTCCGGTACGTCGCGGCGATCGACCCGTCCGGCAGCACGGCGACGAGAGTGTTCCGGAACCGCCCGCTCGTGTCTGCGGTCTCGGCGATGCCGACCACCAGCGCGAGCGAGTGCTGTCGCGCGATCTCCTGCAGTCCGCTGACGAAGGGCCCGTCGAGCGGCTCGGCTGCGGCGACGAAGCGCTCGTCGAGCTCGGCGCTGAAGTACGAGGTGTACTCGGGCGTCACGAGCAGGTCGGCGCCGCGCTCCGCGGCCTCCTCGGCGGCGGTCCGGACGGTCCGGAGGTTCGCGACGGAGTCGTCGGTGGGAGCGAACTGCGCGGCAGCGACGGTCAGGGTAGCCATGGGGCGAGCGTAGCCGCGTGCGTTTCCCGAACACGACGAAGGCCCCGGTCCGATCGGACCGGGGCCTTCTTGTGACGCTTGGTTGCGGGGGCAGGATTTGAACCTACGACCTCTGGGTTATGAGCCCAGCGAGCTACCGAACTGCTCCACCCCGCGGCACGTTGAATAGCCTACACAGCCCCGTGGCGAGGCACAAATCGAGTGCCTCGCCACGGCGTGTCAGTTGCCGTTCTCGGCCGCGGTCGCGGCCTCGATGGCGTCCTGCAGGCGCTTGTCCGCCTCGGCCGCAGCGACCAGGTCGTTGTCGGCGTAGGCCCGCTGGCGGTCCTGGAGCGCACTGCGCGCCTCGGCCAGCGCCTGCTCGAGCGCCTGGTTCCCCGAGCCGCTCGACGAGCCGCCCGAACCACCGGACGTCGAGCCGGAGTCACCGGACGAGCCGGACGATCCCGACCCCGAGCCCGACGAACCCGACCCCGAATCCGACGACCCCGACCCCGAGCCCGTCGACCCGGAGTCCGACGAACCGGTCGAGCCGGATCCGTCCGCAGCACCCTGGTCACCGGCGGCGGCACCGGAGTTGCCGTCGAACAGCTCGTTGAGTGCCTGGTCGAGCGTGTCCTCGAACGCGATCTTGTCACCGAAGGCCACGAGCACCTTCTGCAGCAGCGGGTAGGAACCACTGGACGTCGACTGGACGTAGACCGGCTGCACGTAGAGGAAGCCGCCACCCACCGGGAGCGTCAGCAGGTTGCCCTGCTTCACGGTCGAGTTGCCGCGCTTCAGGATGTTCAACTCCTGCGAGACGGTGGTGTCACCGTTGAACAGGCTCTGCACCTGTGCCGGGCCCGGGATGTTGTCGGTCTTCGGCATCGTCAGCAGCGTGAGCTTGCCGTAGTTCGATCCCTTCTCACCCTTGCCGGCGCCTCCCGCGTCGGAGTCGACCGCCAGGTACCCGGTCAGCACGTTGCGGTTGTTCGCTCCGGCCGACTGCTGCGGGATGTAGGTCGTGTAGAGCGAGTACGCGGTGTCCTGCCCCGGGACCTTCATCGTCAGGTAGTACGGGTCCTGCAGGTTGCCCTGCGACGGCGTGGTCCTGGTGCCGAGTGCGTTCGTCGTCGTCTGCGAGACGGTGTCGGAGTTCGCCTCGGAGTCGTTCGTGCCCGTCGTGGTCTCCTGCGGCGTGTTCCACGCGTCGTCACCCGAGTAGAACGAGTTCGCGTTGGTCACGTGGTACGTGCCGAGGATGGCGCGCTGCACCTTGAACAGGTCGGTCGGGTAGCGCACGTGGTCGAGCAGTTCGGCGCTCATCTGCGACACCGGCTGCGTGGTGCTGGGGAAGATCTTCTGCCACGTCTTGAGCACCGCGTCCTCGGTGTCCCACGCGTAGAGCGTCACCTTGCCCGTGTACGCGTCGACGGTCGCCTTGACCGAGTTGCGCATGTAGTTCACCTGGTCGGTGCTGAAGGCCGACGAGTCGGTGCCCGCGACGGTGTCCGACAGGCTCTGGCTCTGCGAGTACGGGTACGCGTCGCTCGTCGTGTAGCCGTCCACGATCCACTGGATGCGGTGGTCGACGATCGCCGGGTACGCGTCACTGTCGAGCTTCAGGTACGGGGCGACCTTCTGCACGCGCTGGATCGGGTCGCGGTCGTACAGGATCTGCGAGTCACGGTTCACGGCGTTCGACAGCAGGATCTGCTCGGACTGGAACTTCGCCGCGTAGACGAGCCGGTTGAAGAACCCGCCG
This sequence comes from Curtobacterium sp. HSID17257, assembly GCF_003989515.1. Taxonomy (GTDB): domain Bacteria; phylum Actinomycetota; class Actinomycetes; order Actinomycetales; family Microbacteriaceae; genus Curtobacterium. The sequence continues at coordinate 14,144 of NZ_RBLU01000037.1, read as the reverse complement.
AGGCTCGGTCCGCCGTCGCCCTGGTACGTCGTCGTGGCGTTGCCGCCGTCGCTGTCGTCCGAGCCGGCCGGGTAGTCGAGCTCGATGTTCTTCGAGCCCTCGGGTCCGCCCACGATCGAGTAGGGCGGCGAGGTCTCACCGAAGTAGACGCGCTCCTGGTAGTTGCCGAGCTTGCCGTTCGACGGGATGCCGGACTCGAGGAACACCGGCTTGCCGTCGCTGGCGCGCTGGTTGCCGTAGGCCGCGGTCACACCGAAGCCGTGCGTGTAGACGAACGTCCGGTTGTACTGGGTGTTCGCCTGCGAGCTGAGGCCGGCGAGGTCGATGTCGCGGACCGCGATCACGGTGTCCTCGGTCTGGCCGTCGATGTCGTAGCGGTCGACGTCGAGCTGGTCCGGGAACTGGTAGTACTGCCGGTACTGCTGCAGCTGGCTGAAGGTGTCCGAGACGATCTTCGGGTCGATCAGGCGGATGTTCGCCGTGGTCTGGGCGTCTTGCGCGAGCGCGCCGGAGCTGGCCTCGGTCGTCGCGTCGTAGTTCTGCTCCTCGACACCGCTCACGCCGTAGGCGTCACGGGTGGCCTTGATGTTCCGCTCGATGTACGCGGACTCGTACGTGCGCTCCGACGGCTTGACCTGGATGCGCTGGATGATCCACGGGTAGACGCCGCCGATGACGATGGCCGCGACGAGCAGCAGCCCGGTGCCGACGATCGAGATGCGCCAGCGGCCGATGACCGCGGTGACGATGAACAGGACCGCGACGATCGCCGCGATGCCCGCCATGATCTCGCGACCCGGGATGACGGCGTTGACGTCGGTGTACTGCGCGCCCGTGATGAGCGGGTTGTCCTTCGTCAGCGCGGCGTACTGGTCGAGCCACAGGCTGACGGCCTGCAGGGCCACGTAGAGCGCGGCGGTCACGGCGAGCTGGATGCGCGCCGCCTTGGAGATGCGGACCTCGCGCCCGCCGAAGCGCAGGGCGCCGTACAGGTAGGTCGCTGCGAGCGCGGCGATGCCGGCGATGAGCACGACGGCCGACGAGTACGCCACGATCGAGCGCCAGAACGGCAGCTCGAACACGTAGAACCCGATGTCGAGCCCGAACTGCGGGTCCTTCTTGCCGAAGGACGTCCGGTTGAAGTACTCGAGCACCATGCTCCAGCGGCCGGCCGTGGCCAGACCGGCGAACAGGCCGAGGACGACCGGGATGCCGATCATCACCGCGCGACGCAGCGGCTCGATGACCTGCTGGTAGCGGTCGAGCTGCGAGTTGAGCTTGGCGTACACCGGTCGGAACCGGAATGCGAGCGCGATGCTCACGTAGACCGGGACGGCCATGCCCAGGAACCCGGCCACGAACATGAGCGTGCCCGCGATCCAGCGGGTGGTGAGGACCTGCTGGAAGCCGAGCTGCGCGAACCACGCGTAGTCGGTGTACAGGCTGGCGAAGATGAAGAAGCCGATCACCAGTGCGGCCAGCACGATGATCGTGACCACGATCGGGACCCGCGGCGAACGCCGCCCTGCAGTGCCCGAGGTGGACGAGGTTGTCGTCACTTGATGTGCTCCAGACGTGTCGGACCGGCGGGCCCGGCACGGCGGGCCGTCAGTGCACCGATCCTATTGGTCCGCACCGACAGCGAAACTGTACGGGGACTCAGGAAGGTGGGCAGAGCCTCCAGGCCGGCCGGGAGGCACGGATCGCGTCGTGCCCGCACGACGCGGCACGCGCGCGGTCGGGTCAGGAGCCGCAGCGCGCGAGTCCGGCGGTGCTCTTCCCCGATGCGATCGTCTGCAGGTCGGTGACGGCCTGGTCGAGCGTGGCGACCTTGTAGACGTCGAGACCGTCCGGGACGTGACCGACGACCTCGTCGCAGTTGTCGGCCGGCGCCAGGAACACGGTCGCGCCGGCGTCCTTCGCGCCGTAGAGCTTCTGCCGGATGCCGCCGATCGGGCCGACCTCGCCGTCGGCGGTGATCGTGCCGGTACCGGCGACGTGCTCGCCGCCGTTGAGCTTGCCCGGCGTCAGCTCGTCGATGATCCCGAGCGCGAACATCATGCCGGCGGACGGACCGCCGACGTCCTGCAGCGCGATCTTCACCTCGAAGGGGAAGTCGTACCGCTCGGTGACCCCGACGCCGAGGAGCGGGGTGCCCTGCTCCTCGCGCGGGGTGACCTCGACCTGCTCGCGCTGGCCGTCGCGCAGCAGCGTGACCGTCGCCGGCGACGAGGTGCCGTGCTCCGCGACCGCCTTGCGCAGTGAGCCGGCGTCGACGTTCTCGGTCAGCTGCTTCCCGTCGAAGGCCGTGATGACGTCGCCCTCGCGGATCGTCCCGTCGGCGGCGGAGCCGTCCTGCACCGTCCCGACCCGGAGCTCGGTCGGCAGGTCGTAGCCCTGGTGGACGAGCGCCGCGGCGACGGCGGACTGCTGCGACGACCGCATGTCGGCCTCGTCCTGCTGGTTCACCTGCTCGGTGGTGGTGCCCTCCGGGTAGACGGCACTGGCGGGGATGACCGCCTCGGAGCGCGAGAACAGTGCGCGGATCACGCTCGTCCACGACGGACGGGTCGTGGCGTCGCCCTGGATCCCCACGGTGAGCATGTCGAGCGCGCCCGCCGTGGGGTAGGTCTGCGCGCCGTCGATCTGGATCAGTTCGACGTCCTTCGCGGCCCTGCCCTGGCCCTGCCGCTGGGTGCCGATCGTGTTGTAGACCGGGCCGGGCACCTCGATCAGGTACGGGCTCGGCAGGAAGCTCGCCAGGAGTCCGAGCACCACGGCACCGATGACGAACGCCCACCCGACGGTGCGAGCGCGGGACCGGCGGCGGGGCGCGGGAGCGAAGAGGGTCACGGACGTCCTTTGCGAGGTGTGGGCCGGCGGACGCGGCCCGGGTGTTCGCCCTCGGCGCAGCCGGATGGGCAGTCCCGCGGGGCCGTCCCAGGTGCGGCTCCACGAGCGGGGATTAGCGTAGTGCGCATGCCTGATCAACCGCAGCCGGGGCCGGACGACGACTTCCAGGAGATGCTGCGCAAGCTGCTCTCCGGAGAGGGGCAGATCGACCCGTCGCAGCTCGCGGGCGCGGCCGGACTGCCGAACGACCCCGCCTTCGTGGCGAACCTGATGAGCCAGCTGCAGCGCGCGGCACAGTCGGGCGGGGACGGCATCGACTTCTCGGTGGCGTCCGAACGGGCCACCGCGATCGCGCGGGACGGCGGGCACCCGGTGGACCCGGCGACCGCCCAGGCGTCGGACCAGGCCTTCCAGGTCGCTGCGCTCTGGCTCGACGAGGCCACGACCGTGCCCGAGCTCACGGCCACGCCGAGCCTGTACACGCGCGAGCAGTGGGCGAAGGCGACGACGCCGGTGTGGGCACAGATCGCCGAGCCGGTGGCGCTGAGCATCTCGAACGCCCTCACCGAGGCGATCGAGCAGCGCGCGCCGGAGCAGCTCAAGGCGATGCTCGGCGACGTCTCGAAGGCGATGCGCGGCGTCGGCGGTGCCCTGTTCGCCATCCAGCTCGGCCAGGTCGTCGGACAGCTGTCGAAGGAGGTCGTCTCCGGCGGTGACGTCGGTGTGCCGCTCCTCGACGAGCAGGTCGCGGCGCTGGTGCCGCAGAACGTCGCCGAGTTCGCCGAGGGCCTCGACGTCCCCGAGGACGAGGTCCGGATCTACCTCGCCGTCCGCGAGCTCGCGCACGCCCGGCTCTTCCGGTCGGCCCGTTGGCTCCGGCTGCACATCATCTCGTCGATCACCGACTACGCCCGCGGGATCCACATCCCGTTCGACCGGGTCGAGGAACTCGCGTCGGAGATCGACCCGACCGACCAGGAGCAGCTCCGCGACGCACTCGCGTCCGGTGCGCTCATCCCGCCGCGGACGCCCGAACAGGAGGCAGCGCTCGGTCGGCTCGAGACGATGCTCGCGCTCGTCGAGGGCTGGGTCGACACCGTCACCGCAGCGGCGACCACGCGACTGCCGAAGTCCGACGCGATCGCCGAGATGGTGCGCCGTCGCCGTGCCGCGGGAGGCCCGGCGGAGTCCGCCTTCGCCACGCTCGTCGGTCTCGAGCTGCGTCCCCGTCGACTGCGCGAGGCCGCGGCGCTCTGGCAGCGGGTCACCGAGGAGCTCGGCGCCGAGGAGCGCGACGCCCTCTGGTCGCACTTCGACGCCGTGCCGACGTCGGAGGACGTGGACGACCCGGACGCCTTCGTGCTGCGGCTCCGGAACCCGGGCCGTTCGGCCGAGGACGATGCGTTCGACAAGGCACTCGAGGACCTGCTCAACGACGCCTCGGGTGACCGCCCGCGCGAGGACGAGAGCGGTGGCATCGAGGACGAGGGCGACGGCACCGCGGACGGCGGGGCTGCGGGCGACGACTCCCCCGGTGCCGGACCCCGCTAGTTCTCCACAGATCGTGACGGCCGGCACCCACGGGGCCGGCCGTTCCGCCAGCGTGGGGGCATGGGCATCCGCATCGACCCCGCGCTCGAGTTCGTCTGGCGTGACCCGAGCACCGTCCAGCTCGGCGTCGACCCACCGCGCGCCGTCGTCCCCGTACCGACCGTCGCCGAGGAACGCTTCCTCTGCGCGCTCCGACGCGAGACCAGCCGCGACGCCCTGACCGCCCTCGCCGCCACGACCGGGTGCCGGCCCGAGGTGGCGGCCCGCGTGCTCGGGGATGCATCCCCCGCCGTCGTCGAGGTCCTGCCCGAGCCGCTCGCCCGGGTCGAGGTCCACGGGGACGGGGTCCTCGCCGACGCCGTCGCGGACATGCTCTCGGGCGAGGGCGTGACCGTCGCCCGGACGGTCGCACCCCGTGGTGGCCCGGTCGTGCTGCCGGATCCGCCGCCGGCGCTCGCGGTGGTCGTCGCCGACCACGTGGTCGACCCGGCACTCCGGTCGGCGTGGGCGCGCCGCGGGACCCCGCACCTGCCGCTCGTGGTCGGCGACGGACGGATCCGGCTCGGGCCCGTCGTCGTCCCGGGCGACGGACCCTGCCTGCAGTGCGTGGAGTACGCCCGTGTGGACGAGGACCCGGCGTGGCCGACGCTGGCGGCGCAGGTGTGGGGCCGACCGGCGGCACCGCTGTCGCCCTGGCGGCTCGCCGCGGTCGCGTCGGCGACCGTGCGGATGCTCGTGCAGCGCCTGCCCCTGCGGACACAGCAGCCGGGGACCGACCAGGTCGTGTTCGACCGGGACGACCTGGCGGTCAGCCTGCTGCCGGTGGCACCGCACCCTCGGTGTGCCTGTCGAGCGCTGCCAGGAACCGACTCGGCGCCCGGGCGCCCCCACGCGTGGAGCCCTGCCGTGACCACGTGACCGTGATCGAGCGGCGCGCACGGGTCAGCCCGACGTAGAACAGTCGGCGTTCCTCGTCGACCTCGACGTCGGTCGAGGCGTGCGAGATCGGCAGCAGCCCCTCGGCGGCGCCGACGACCACGACGTGCGGCCACTCGAGGCCCTTCGACGAGTGCAGCGTGGCGAGGGTGACGGCGTCGAGCTCGGGCTCGTGGTGGGTCGCCGCACGGTCGACCAGGTCCTTCGTGAACTCCTGCATGGTCGTGCCGGCGGGCGCTGCCTCGGCCAGGCCCATGATCGCCTGCAGCGCCTCCCACTGGTCACGGACCGCGCCGGTGCCGTCCGGCGGCGTCGGTGTCCAGCCGCTCAGCTGCAGCACGAGTCCGACCCGGCGGGTCAGCTCGTCGTCGGTCTGCCGCACGGCCTCGCCGCGCATGTGGTGCACCGCGAGCTTCACCTCGGGCCGGTCGAAGAACCGCGTGCCGCCCTGCACCCGGTACGGGATGCCGGCACGGCCGAGGGCGGACTCGAGCGCGGCGGACTGCGCTCCGACGCGGTACAGCACGGCGCAGTCGCCGAACGCCGCACCCGCCGCCACGAGCTCCCCGATGCGACGGGCGACGGTCTGGGCCTCGTCGCCGTCGTGCACGCAGGGCAGCACCTCGGGTTCCGGGCCTCGTTCCGCGGACTGCGCCACGAGGTCGAGGGCGCCCGGTTGCCCGCGCATCAGGGTGTTCGCCGCGTGCACGACCTCCGGCGTCGACCGGTAGTTCCGTTCGAGCCGCAGGACGGACCCGCGCGGGAACTCCGACCCGAAGCCGAGCAGGTAGCGGCTCGACGCGCCCGCGAACGAGTAGATCGTCTGGCTGGCGTCGCCGACCACGCACACGTCGTCACGGCCGCCGAGCCACGCCCGGAGCAGGTCGTGCTGCACGGGCGAGACGTCCTGGTACTCGTCCACGACGAAGAACCGGTACTGCTGCCGGACGTACGAGGCCACCCGCGGTTCCGACTCGACCATGCCGAGCGTCGCGAGCAGCACGTCCTCGAAGTCGAGCTGCCGGCGGTCGTCCTTGAGCTGCTCGTACGCCTTCATCAGGTCGACCACGCGCCGGGCCGGGGTGTCGCGCGGCATCACCCGGTCAGCCGCCGCGGCCTCGTACTCGTCGTAGGTGAGCATCTGCACCTTGCGCCACTCGACCTCGGCGGCCAGGTCGCGGAGCACCGGAGTGTCGACGTGGATCCCGACGGTGTCCGCCGCGTGGGCGATCACCCGTCCCTTCGACTCGACGATCCGCGGGGCGTGCCCGCCGACGGTGTCCGGCCAGAAGTAGCTGAGCTGCGCCATGGCCGCGGCGTGGAAGGTGCGCGCCTGGACCGTCCCGGCACCGAGCGCACGCAGTCGTGACCGGAGCTCCCCGGCCGCACGCGTGGTGAAGGTCAGCGCGAGGACGTGGTTCGGCGAGTACGTGCCGGTCGCCACCCCGTAGGCGATGCGGTGGGTGATGGCCCGGGTCTTGCCGGTCCCCGCACCGGCGAGCACGGCGACGGGCCCGAGCAGCGTCCGGGCGACGGTCTGCTGCTCGGCGTCGAGTGCTGCGAGCAGTTCGTCCGGCGACGGTGGGCGCACCGGTGGGGCACCGGTCGTCGCGTGCGGGTCGGTCACGGCACGTCCAGCGGCCCGCCGTACCACTCCTCGATGATCGCGCGGGCGATCGACGTGCGGCCGGGCAGCAGCAGGGTGTCACCGGCACGCTCGCGGACCTCGTCGCGCGAGAACCACCGGACGTCGAGGATCTCCACGCCGTCGGGGCGCGCGGTCGAGGGGTCGCCGTCCACGGCCCGGGCCCGGAAGCCGAGCATCAGCGAGGCGGGGAACGGCCAGGGCTGCGACCCGAGGTACTCGGGCTCCTCGACGCGGACGCCGGACTCCTCCCAGACCTCGCGGCGGACGGCGTCCTCCAGCGACTCCCCCGGCTCGACGAAGCCCGCGAGCAGCGAGTAGCGGTCGGCGTCCCACGCGGCGTTCGACCCGAGCAGGATGCGGTCGTCGGCATCGGTGACCCCGACGATGATCGCGGCGTCGGTGCGCGGGAAGAGCTCGTGGCCCTCGGGATCGCGGCGGACCCACCCGCCGCTGACGACCTCGGACCGGGAGCCGGTGCGCGGCGAGAACCCGTGCACGGCGTGCCAGTTCGCCATCGCGACGGCCTCGACGGCGAGGCCCTGGTCGCGGGCCGAGAGCTCGGTGCCGAACATGCGGAGGCTCGCCCAGGCCTCGTCGTCCGGCTCGATCGCCGCGGCGGCGGACGCGTCGAGCAGGGCTGCGACGAAGCGGGTGCCCGCAGGAGCGTCCGGAGCGTCGCTGACCGCTCGGCCGAGGTAGAGCGTCACCGCGTCCTCGGGGACCGCGTCGGCGTCGACGAACCGGAGCGCCCCGGCGGGGTCACGGAGCAGGTCGGCACCGCGGACGGGCAACCACCGCGTCTCCGGGTCGGCGCGCAGGACGCGGTCGAGGTCCGGGGTCGTCCGGAACTCCGCGTCGCGGTCGAGTTCGTTGCGGGAGAGCGGGAGTCTGGCGGCGAACTCGACGGTCACGGCTGGGTGCTCCTCGTTCGGGACGGGCTTCTCGGCAGGACCCTGTGGACGGTGCCCGGGCTTGCACAGGCCAGCGTGGCGTGCGCTCCGGCACCGGACGCGGACCTACCCTGAGGGGCATGGCGGGATCCCAGTTCACTCTAGCCGCGTTGGCGACCACGGCCGTTCCCGGTCTGGTCCTGACCGGCACGCAGACCCTCGGCTCGGCCGCCTCCGGAGACTACGAGTCGGCGGTCCTGCGCGGTGCGGACGGCACGCTCAGCGCGATCCGTCGACCGCGCAACCAGCGGGCCGAGGCCCGGCAGTCCGCCGACCTCGTCGCGATCCGCGCCCTCAGCGCCGGCATCCGTTCGCGACTGCCGTTCGCCGTCGCCGAGTACCGCGGTCAGGCGCCGATCGGCTCGACGCGGGCCATCGTGACGACCTACGTCCCCGGCACCCACCCGACGCTGCGCGACCTCGGCGAACGTCCCGAGCTCGCGACCGCCGTCGGCCGCGCGGTCGCCGCCGTGCACCAGCTCCCGACGAGCTTCGTGACCGACGCGGGCCTGCCGTCGCTCACCCCGTTCGAGGTCCTCCGCTCCGCCGTCTCCGTGATGGACCGCGCGGTCGCCACCAAGCTGGTGCCCGCCGCCCTGGTCGAGCGGTGGGAGGGCGCCGCGCGCGACCAGCAGCTCTGGCAGTTCACGCCCACCGTCGTGCACGGTGCGCTCGGCACCGGGGTCGTCCTGGTGGACGGCGACGCGGTCACCGGTGTCCTCGACTGGGGCGAGCTCCGGCTCGGCGACCCCGCGAAGGACCTCGCCTGGGTGCTGGCCGGTCGTCGTGATGCCTTCGACACCGTCCTCAGCGCGTACGAGGCGAACGGCGGCGGCCGCGACCGTCAACTCGCCCAGCGTGCCCGGGTGTACCACGAGCTCGAGACCGCGCAGTGGCTGCTGCACGGCGTGCAGGCGAAGAGCACCGAGGTGGTCGACGACGCGGTCGCGATGATGCACCGTCTCGTCGACGCGGTGCAGACGCCGAGCGCGGCGCCGCTGCAGTCGGTCTCCCCCGAGACGATGGAGATCGGCGAGGTCGAGCAGTTCCTGTCGTCGACCGAGCGTCGACACGGCTGACCTCACCGGTCTCCGGTCCGAGGCGACCACACGCCGGACGGGAGGCTCGGCGCGACCCCGCCCCGCGCCTCCCGTCCGACTCGGTGTCCGTGCCGACGTCGTCGCGTCAGCCGAGCGCGTCCTGCCAGGCGCGCTCGAGGCCCGCGCGGTCCAGCAGTGCCGTGGGCCGGACCTCGAGGTCGTCCGCGACGAAGTAGAAGACCGCGTCGACCTCGTCGACCGGTCGCCCGGTGAACTCGGCGTACGCCACGCGGTACAGCGCGAGCTGCAGCTGCCGTGCAGCCAGGTCGTCCGCTCCGGTGGGCGCCTTGCCGGTCTTCCAGTCGACCACCTCGGCACGCCCGTCGATCTCGTACACGGCATCGAGCTTGCAGACGACGCTGTGCCCGAGGAAGGGGATGTGGATCTCGCGTTCGACCTCGACCGGGGTCAGGTCCGCCCAGCGTGACCGGGCGAACGTCGCCTGGAACGCCGACAGTCGACGCGCGTCGTCGTCGGTGACCGCAGCGTCCGTCGAGGCGTCGACGGCCTCGTCGGCGTCGAGGTCGCGTTCGTCGTCCCACAGGTCGAGGGTCTCGAGCGAGCCACCGCTGCGCGCACGCTGCTCGACCCACTGGTGGAAGAGCGTGCCGAGCCTGGTCGCGCGGTACGGCCGTTCCGGCATCGGCCGACGCAGGCGCTCGGCGACCGCGTCCGGCTTCCCGACGTAGTCCTTGAACCCGGACGCCGGTACTCGGTGCGGGATCGCGACACGGTGCCGTGCCGACCGCGCAGCCTGCCGCTCGGCGAGCAGCAGGTCGATGTCCGCCGCGAAGCGTCCGGCGGCGCCCGGGTTCGCGTTCCGCACCCGGTCGGCGGCGGCGAGCACCCGGGCGCCCCGCTGCCCGAACGGCACGTGCGGCCACGTCTGGGTCGCGCCGTCCCCGCCGAGCGGGTTCTCCTCGTGCACGGTGCCCTCGGGGACGGCCTCCGCGGCGACGACCCCGGCCTCGACCAGGTCGTGGAGGTACCGGCTCGGGGCGGTCGGCTTGACCCCGCCGGCCCACGACGACCCGGACACGAGCAGGTCGTGCCGAGCCCGTGTCAGCGCCACGTAGGTCAGCCGACGCTCCTCGTCCTCGTTGCGGGCCTTCACCTGCTCCTTGTAGGCCTCGATCGCGTCGACGACGCCCTTCTGGTCCTCGTGGCCCCGCCAGTCGAGCCGAGGGAGCTCCTCGGCGTCCCCGCGGAACTCGTACGGCAGTCGGCCGAAGCCGAGCCACCCCGAGGAGCCCTCCTGCGGCCGGGCGGGCAGCGCTCCCTCGACGAGCCGCGGCACGGCGACCGCGTCCCACTCCAGCCCCTTCGACCCGTGGATCGTCAGGATCTGCACGGTGCCGGCCTCGGGCTCCTCGGACCGCGGGCCCATGTCGTCGCGGCGGGCGGCGGCGTCGATCCAGCCGAGGAACGCCCCGAGGTCGGCGCGGTCGTCGGTCGTCACGAAGCCGGCGAGCTCGTCGACGAACGCGTCGAGGAACGCGGCACTGCCCTGCTCGTGCGCGGCGACCTCGACGTCGAGGCGCATCTCCTGCACCACCAGCGTGACGAAGTCGACGAGGTCCCCGGCGGCGCGGGACCGGAGCGCTGCGAGCTGCTGCCCGAGGTCGCGCATCCGCTGACGGCCGGCAGGACTGATGCCCGCGAGGGCACCGTGGTCGTCCGGGGCACTCGCGACGAAGTCGAGGGCGTCGACGATCGACCCGTGCTCCCCGGCGGCGACCGAGGCTCGGAAGGCCGCCGTCAGCTCGTCGTCGAGGCGCTGCTGGGTGTGGTCGCGACGGAACAGCCAGCGGGCGAGCTCGTGCAGTGCGGCGATGTCCGCGGCACCGACGCGCCACCGTGCACCGGCGAGCAGTCGGATGAGGTCGTTGCCCGCCGCCGGGTCGTGCAGCACCCGGAGACACGCCACCAGGTCGACGATCTCGGGGCGTTGCAGGAGGCCGCCGGTGCCCAGCACGTGGAACGGCACCCGGTGGGCGCCGAGCGCGGCGGTGAAGGCCGCCAGGTCCTTCCGCGAGCGCAGCAGCAGGGCCATCGAGCCCTCCGGCGATGCGCTCCGGCGCTCCGCGAACCAGCGGGCGACGGCGTCCGCCTCCTCCGGCAGGGTCTCCGGGAAGACGGCGGTCACGGTGCCGCGGTCAGCGCCCGGCCGCGGCGCGAGTCGTTCCACCGCCACCTCGGACGCAGCCGAGAGCGGGTCGACGACCGCGTTCGCGCCGGCGAGCACGTCGACGGGGTTGCGCCAGCTGGTGGACAGCGCGAAGGTGACCGGTGCCTCGGCCGGACCGGGGCCTCCCGACCGGTCGCCGAAGTCGCGCGGGAAGCGCGCCAGGTTCGCCGCACTCGCGCCGCGGAAGCCGTAGATCGACTGGTGCGGGTCGCCCACCGCCATCACCGGGTGCCCCCGGAAGAGCCGGGCGAGGAACCGCGTCTGCACGACCGAGGTGTCCTGGTACTCGTCGAGGAGCACCACACGGAACCGGCTCCGCAGGTCCTCGACCACGCGTGGGGCCGACTCGGCGGCGGCGAGCGCGAGGGCGATCTGGTCGGAGAACTCGACGAAGCCGCGGTCGACCTTCTGTCGACGGAACTCTTCGACCAGGTCGACCAGCGGCTCCAGCGCCCCGATCGCCGACACCGCGTCGGTCACCGCCTTGTAGGGGTTGCCCCTGGTGTTGCCCGGCAGCTCGAGCAGGGCGCCGAAGTCGATCGCGAACCGCCGCAGGTCGCCCGGGTCGACGAGGTGCTCGGACACCGCTCCGGCCAGCGACACGACGGCGGCGGTCACGGTGTCGACGTCGCGGTCGAGGCCGGCGAGCCGGTCGTCCCGCGCGCCGACGACCACGCGCCGGGCGAGCTGCCACGCGGACGGCTCGGTCAGCACCTGCGACTCGCCGTCGCGGCCGACCAGCAGGGCGTTCTCGCGGAACACGGCGTTGGCGAAGGCGTTGTAGGTCGACACGGTCGGTGCCTCGAAGGCGTCACCGGCGGTCAGGAGCCCGACGTCCTCGAGCGCACGGATCCGGTCGTTGATGCGCACGGAGAGCTCGCCGGCGGCCTTGCGGGTGAACGTCAGGCCGAGCACCTCGGCCGGGCGCACGAACCCGTTCGCGAGCAACCACACCACACGCGAGGCCATCGTCTCGGTCTTGCCGCTGCCGGCCCCGGCGACGACGAGGGCGGGTGCGAGCGGCGACTCGATGACCGCGCGCTGCTGGTCGGTCGGACGAGGACGGCCGAGGGCGTCGGCGATCGCGTCGGCGTCGTGGGCAGCGGTGGACACGTCCGCGACGACGCGCGCCTCGGGGTCGGTGTGCGCGTCGGGCACGGTCTGCTCGTCGGGCACGGTCTGCTCGTCGGGCACGGTCTGCGGGCCCGTCTCGGTCTGGGTGTCGGTCTCGGTCGTCACCAGGTCACCTCTCCCACCACGTGGATGCGGCACTCGACGCCGGTGCGGGCACGGTCGCAGTGGTCGTCGACGTTCGCCAGGAACGTCCGTCCGGCCATCCCCCTCGCGACCCCGTGCAGTCGCGCACGGTAGGCCTCGCGGGCCTCGTCGTCGAACGCGTGCTGCGTGCGTTCCGAGAAGGCCCGTCCGGAGCGGGGGTTCTGCACGAAGACGAGTCGGGCGTCCGCCATCGGGGCACCGGCCGGGACGCCCTCGACCGCGCCGTCCTCGACCGCGAGCTGGTAGGCGCCGAGCTGCGGGTGCTCGGGCATGTCGTTCTTCTCGCTCGGCATCGACCGCCCGGTCTTCAGGTCGACGACGCTGACCCGGCCGTCCGGGTCGACCTCGATCCGGTCGATGCTGCCGCGCATGCGCGCCGGCCCGGTGACGAGCGCGAACGAGGTCTCCGCGCCGAGCAGCCGTCGTCCGGCGCTCGCGAACGTCCGCAGGTAGTCGCTGAGCCCCTCGATCATGCGGCGGGTCCGCGCCCGTTCGCGGTCCGCGACCCACGGCGACTCGAAGGTCAGTTCGTCCCACCGCCCCTCGACGTGGTCCCACAGCGACTCGACGTCGACCGCGGTGGCCTGCTCCATCGCCTCGTGGACGATCGTCCCGATGCCCATCGCCGGGCTCGGCGCGCTGCCGCCGAAGGTCTGCACGAACCAGTGCACCGGGCACTCCTCGAAGGTGCCGATGCGCGAGGGTGACACCGCCACCGTCGGGGCGACCGGCTCGCCGTCCTCGTGCTCGGGTGCCGGCGGGGCGTCCAGGTCGACCAGCGGGTCCTCGGTCGTCGGCTCGGCGGTCCCGTACCACTCGTCCGGGGACGCACCGGCGACCCCGGCCTCGGCGAGCCGCGCGAGGGCCGAAGCCGCCTCGTGGTCGCCCGTGGTCACCACACGGCGGCGCAGTGACCCGGCCATGCCCCGGAGCGACAGCGGGTGCGCGGTCGGTTGCCGGTCCGGCGGCACCGGGACGAGCCGGACGAAGGGCGACGGTGCCTCGTCGTCGTTGGCGACCGTGCCGATGACGACCTGGGTCGTGGCTCGGGAGACGGCGCGGGCGAACAACCGGAGCTCGTCCGCGATCACCGCCGCCCGGTCGTCGACGGACCGGTCGTCGATGCCGGCAGCAGCACGGACCAGCCCGTCCGGGTCGAGCAGGCTCCCGCGCACCCGGGTGTTCGGCCACACACCGTCCTGCAGCCCGAGCACGACGACCACGTCGCACTCGAGCCCGATGGTGGCCGACGGGGTGAGCACCCGCACGCGGCCCGCTGTCCGGTCGGGGCCGATGGAGTCCTCGGGCAGGTCGGCGCCGAGCAGGTCGTCGACGAACACCCGCGCGGGCGCGTCCGGCGTGCGCTCGACGAAGCGCTTCGCCGCGGTGAAGAGCCCGACGACGGCGTCGAGGTGCCGGTCGGCTTCGGCAGCGCCGACCCCGCCTGCCGCCGACTGTCCGCCCCACGTCGTCGCCAGACCGCTGCGTTCCCACAGTCCCCAGAGGATCTCCTCGATGCTCGCGTCGGCGGTGGCGTCCGCCCGTGCCTGGACGAGGCTTCGCGCGAGCCGGGTCGCGCGACGGGCGAAGCCGGCGTCGACGGTCGCGAGCCGTTCGGGCGCGCCGAGGGCGTCCACGAG
>NZ_RBLU01000036.1 GCF_003989515.1 Curtobacterium sp. HSID17257 | reverse complement strand
ACCGGCAGCAGTCCGAACGCCACGACGAACGGCACGACGGACCACACGGTGCGCTTCAGTCCGGCGTCGTAGGCCCAGCCGGCAGCGACGAGGACGACGTGGGCGACCGCGGCGACGGGCCCGAGAGCGATCGACAGGAGCACGGCGACACCGGCCGTCGCGAAGGCAGCGGTCCGGACCGTGCGGACGGCGATGAGTCCGCGGGCGACGGGCTTGTCGCTGCGGCCGACCGCCCGGTCGCGGTCGGCGTCGATCCAGTCGTTGGCGAGGCCGATCGACAGCTGCCCGGCCACGACGGCGAGCGCCACGAGCACGACGAGCCACCAGGGGTGCCCGACGGCGGCGGCGATCACGGCGGCGAGGACCGTCACCGTGACGGTCGGGCCGGGGTGGGACGACGCGAACAGCAGGCGGACGGTCGAGGGCCTGCGGGTGTCGCTCACACCGGCGAGCGTACGGACCGGCGGCTGCACGGGTGCGACGGCGGCGCTGACCCGCGGCGCCTCGGGTGTCGAGGCGCCACGGGCCGTGGTGCGCTGCGATCAGGCCGCGGGGATCAGGCCGTTCGGGTCCAGCACGTACTTCGTCGCTGCGCCCTTGTCGAACTCCTCGTACCCGCGGGGGGCCTCGTCGAGTCCGATCGGCTTCGCGTTGACGTTCTTCGCGATGCTCGTCCGGTCGTGCAGGATCGCCATCATCAGCTGCCGGTTGTACTTCATCACCGGGCACTGGCCCGTGGTGAACGACAGCGACTTGGCCCACCCGGTGCCGAGGCTGAGCGAGAGGGCACCCTTCTTCGCCGCCTCGTCGACGCCGCCCGGGTCACCCGTGACGTAGAGCCCGGGGATGCCGAGTGCGCCTCCGGCCGCCGTGACGTCCATGAGGGAGTTGAGCACCGTGGCGGGCGCCTCGTGGCCGGAGCCGGAGCCGTGCCCCTTCGCCTCGAAGCCCACGGCGTCGATGCCGCAGTCGACGAGGGGCTCACCGAGGATCTGGTCGATCTGGTCGGCCGGGTCGCCCTTCGTCAGGTCGACCGTCTCGCACCCGAAGCTGCGCGCCTGCGCCAGCCGGTCGGCGTTCATGTCGCCGACGATCACCACGCTCGCACCGAGCAGGAACGCGCCGGTCGCGGCTGCGAGGCCCACGGGCCCGGCGCCGGCGACGTACACGGTCGAGCCGACCTCGACCCCCGCGGTCACCGCACCGTGGAAGCCGGTCGGGAAGATGTCGGAGAGCATCGCGAGGTCGAGGACCTTCTCGAGCGCCTGGTCGCGGTCGGGGAACTTCAGCAGGTTCCAGTCGGCGTACGGCACGAGCACGTACTCGGCCTGGCCGCCGACCCACCCGCCCATGTCGACGTAGCCGTAGGCGCTGCCCGGTCGGTCCGGGTTCACGTTGAGGCAGATGCCGGTCTTCCGCTCCTTGCAGTTCCGGCAGCGCCCGCAGGCGATGTTGAACGGCACCGAGACGATGTCACCGACCTTGATGAACTCGACGTCCGGTCCGACCTCGACGACCTCGCCGGTGATCTCGTGCCCGAGCACGAGGTCCGTCGGGGCCGTCGTGCGGCCGCGGACCATGTGCTGGTCGCTGCCGCAGATGTTCGTCGCCACGGTGCGCAGGATCGCGCCGTGGTTCACCTTGCGTCCGACGTTCGCCGGGTTCACCCCGGGTCCGTCCTTGAGCTCGAACGTCGGGTAGTCGGTGTCGATGACCTCGACCTTCCCGGGTCCCTTGTACGCGACTGCGTGGTTGCTCGCCATGTGATCCTCCTCGATCGGTCGGCGGCGGCACGTGCGGGGAGCGCGCAGCACGGCGGTGCGCTCCTCGTCCCGTCGAGGGGCCGTCTCCGTCGACGGGTGATCCGGACTGTACCTCCCGTGCCCGAGGGCGACAAGGACGGTGCACGACTACCGGATGATCGGTCTCCCCCGTGCCAGGATGGCGCCGTGGGGTGGGACGACAGCGGGCTGAGCCCGGCGCAGGCGGCGTTCGTCGCCCGGGTGCTCCCCGGGGCGTCGACGGTGGCGGACGAGTCGTGGGGCCTCCTCGACACCCGGGTGCTCCACGTCCGCAGTGGTGCCGGCGACCACACCGTCAAGGCGTCCGGACCGGAGAACTCGCACTTCCCGCGGGAGCTGACGGCGCACCGGCACTGGACCGGGGCGCTCCTCCGCGGTGACGACACGGGGCGTCTGGTCGCCGCGGACACGGAGAGCCGTGTGCTCGTGCTGGAACGGGTCCCCGGGCACCTCGCGCTCAGGACCTCCGACGAGACCGCTGCGAGCGTGCACCGGCAGGCGGGCACGATCCTCCGGAGGCTCCACGACCAGGCGACCCGCACCGATGCGGACCACCTGGCCGCAGAGACCGCGAAGGCACTCCGCTCCCTCGACGCCCCGCACCGGATCGATCCCCCGCTCGAGGACCGCGCGCGGACGCTGCTCCGATCGTCGAGACCGCACCCCGTGACGCTGGTGCCGACGCACGGCGACTGGCACCCGCGGAACTGGATCGTGCAGGACGGTCGGCTGCGTGCGATCGACTTCGGTCGCTTCGCGTTCCGCCCGGCCGCAGCGGACCTCACCCGCCTGGCAGTCCTGCACTGGGAGGACTCCCCCGAGCTCGAGCACGCGTTCTTCGCGGGCTACGGGTCCGACCCTCGCGACGCCGACGACTGGCGCTGGCTCCAGCTGCGTGAGGCGGTGGGGACGGCGGTGTGGGCCTTCGCGGTGCACGACGAGCGCTTCGAGCGACAGGGACACCGGATGCTCGAGCACGCGCTCGCCGCCTTCTGACCCGCCCCGTTCCGGGCGTACCTGGTCGATCCGGGCGTAGCTGGTCGTTCGTTCCCACCAGGTACGCCCGTTTCCGCTTTCCATCGCAGGCGCTTTGGGAAAGAACGGGCAAGGAGTGGTCCTGCAGCGAGCAGCATCCAGTCCGAGCAAGAGCCCGCGCAAGCGCCCGCGCGCCACCTCACGCAGCGGCCGCAGCCCGCGGTGCCCTCCGCTGCCGACGCCCGAGCACCCCCGACGCCAGCGCGATCCCGAGCAGCACCACGACACCGCCCACGGGCTCGTTCCACCGCAGCGGCTCACCGAGCACGAGGACCCCGAGCGCCACCCCGACCACCGGCGTCAGGTACGTCACCGTCGATGCCCGCCCGGCGCCCCACGCCCCGACCAAGCGCGTGTTCCACGCGTAGGCCAGCCCCGTGCCCACCGCACCGAGCGCGACCATCGCGGCCACGATCCTCCAGTCCAGCTGCACCGGACCGGTGGCGATGACGGGCGCGACGAGCAGCATGAGCACCGCCGCCAGCGTGAGCTGCACCGTCGCGACGGTGGTCGGGTCCTGGCCGCTCCCGACGCCGAAGCGTCGGAGCCACGCGAGGCCGATGCCGTACGAGGCGGTCATGCCGAGCAGCGCCAGCTGCCCGGGGACGGTGGCGAGGACGGCAGGGTCGCCGACCAGGTCCCACGGGCCGACGAGCACGAGCACGCCCAGGATCCCGAGGGCGATCCCGCCGAGCTGTCGTCGGCTGAGTCGCTCGGAGGGCACCAGCACGGCGAGTGCCAGCAGCGTCATGATCGGCGTCGTCGCGTTGTAGATGCTCGCCAGGCCCGACGGCACGGTCTGCTCGGCCCACGCCATGAGCGACGACGGCACCGCGTTCAGGAAGACCGCGACGACGAGCAGGTGCCCCCAGACGCGCGGCTCCCGCGGCCACCGCCGCCGGGTGACGAGCAGCACGACCACGAGCGTGACCGCGCCCAGCACGGTGCGCACGGTGGCGACCTGCTGCGGCGCGAGTCCCTCGAGCCCGATCTTCGCGAAGAAGAAGCTCGAGCCCCAGGTGAGGGCGACCAGGACGTAGAGGAGGGCGTTCACGAGCGCTAGCATCGACCACCACTCGGGCATGTGTCGAACGACTGCCCTGCATGACGCCATGAAGGGCACGCATGACCCTCTCGATCCAGCAGCTCCGCGCGTTCGTCGCGACCGTCGACGCCGGTTCCTTCACCGGCGGGGCATCCGCGCTGGGCGTCGGACAGTCCGCCGTCTCGCACGCCGTCGCCGGGCTCGAACGCGAGGTCGGGGGCCCGGTGGTCCGTCGCGGCGGCGCCGCGGTGGCCACCCCGCTCGGCGACCGCATGCTGGCCCACGCCCGCAGCGTGCTCGCCTCGGTCGACGCCCTGGAGGCCGTGGTGCGGCCCGCCACGGTCCGCGGCACCGTGCGCCTCGCCGCCGTGCCGACGGTCTGCCAGGGCCTGCTGCCGCGGCTCCGCGAGTTGTGGGCCGTGACGCTGCCCGACGTCGACGTGCAGGTCTACGAGGGCGACGACGACGAGATGGCGGAGTGGCTCGAAGGCGGCACCGTGGACGCGGCCGTGCTCGTCGACCCGGGGCCGTTACCCGACGGCGGCGTGGTCGTCGCGCGGGACGAGATGGGCGCGGTGGTGCGGCGAAACCACCCGCTCGCCTCGAGTGCGGCGCTGACGCTCGACGACCTGCACGAGGACGGGCTGGTCGCCGGCGGCGGCGGGTGCGAGCACCAGATCCAGCGCATGCACGAGCTCGCCGGCCAGCCGTTCCGCTGGGCGCACCGCGTGCGGGAGATGAGCACGATGTTCGGGATGATCCAGCGCGGCGAGGGCGTCTCGATCGTCCCGACCCTCGGGCGGGTGATGCTGCCCGACGACCTGGTGATGCTGCCCGTGGAGCCACGGTACGTGCGGACGCTGGTGCTGAGCGGCCCGAGCTCGCGGCCGTGGCACCCGTTGGCGCAGGCACTGGTCGACGCGGTGTGACGCCGCCCGCACCCCGGTTCTCCGACCTTCGGCCGATCCGACGCGGGTGCCGCAGTTCCTAGGCTCGGGGACGTGACCGCCACCCCGCTCCAGCCCGTGCCCCTCGGCCGACGCGTGTGGGCGCAGTCCTGGCGCGTGGTCGTGGCCGCGCTCGCCGGTCTCATCGCGTTCGGGGTGGTCTGGCCCGAGCTCGACACCGACGGATGGTCGGACGCGCGCCTCGGCCTGGGCCTGCTCACCGACCTCGGGGCGGGGCTGGTCGCCCTCGTCCTGTACTGCTTCCGGCACCGATCCCCGCTGCTCGTCACCCTCCTGGTGATCGCGATGAGCACGGTGTCCACCATCGCGGCCGGGGCGGGGGTGCTCGCCCTCGTCTCCCTCGCGGTCCGACGCCGACCGGTGGAGATCGCGGTCGGTACGGTCGCGATGCTCGTCACCGGGCTCGTCGGGGACGCCCTCGTCTTCCCGAACGGGAACGTGCCGATGTGGCAGACGATCCTCGTCTCGGTGATCTTCCTCGCGCTGGTGGTGGCCGTCGGCGTCGCGATCGGGCAGCGCCGCGCGCTCGTCCAGTCGCTCCGGGAGCGGGCGGCCCTGCTCGAGCGGGACCAGCAGCTCCGTGAGGACCGCGCCCGCGAGCAGGAACGCGCGCACCTCGCACGGGAGATGCACGACGTGCTGGGGCACCGGCTGTCCCTCGTCGCCCTCCACGCCGGTGCGCTCGAGTACCGCGGCCGGTCGCTGTCGCCCGACGAGACGGTCGAGGCCGCCGGGGTCGTCCGTGCCGAGGCGCACGCCGCGCTCACCGAACTCCGCGACGTGCTGGGCGTGCTGCGGGAGCCCGGGGACGGCGCCGCGCTCGCCGGAGCCGCTCCCCCGCAGCCGACCCTCCGGGACCTGCCCGCGCTGCTCGACGAGGCGCGGAGCTCCGGCGCCCGGGTGTCGTCGGCCGTCGACGAGCGGGTCGCCGACGCACCCGACGCCGTCGGACGGCACGCCTACCGGGTGGTGCAGGAGGCGCTGACGAACGCGCGCCGGCACGCGCCGGGGCAACCCGTCTCCGTCGCGGTCGACGGGCTCGGCGGGCCCGCGCTGCGGGTGCGGGTGAGCAACCCGACGACGGGCCTCGTGCCCGACGACGACGACCGGGCCGCGGGCCACGGCCTCCGGGGCCTGGCAGAACGTGCCCGGCTCGTCGGCGGCACCTTCAGCGCCGGACGCGGTGCCGACGGCACCCACGTGGTCGAGGCGGTGCTGCCGTGGGCGGCGTGAGCGCACCGATCCGGGTCGTCCTCGTCGACGACGACCACCTCGTCCGGGCCGGACTCCGGCTGCTCCTGAGCGGCGACGACGGCATCGAGGTCGTCGGCGAGGCGGGCGACGGACTCGAGGCCGAGGGCGTGATCGCGTCCGCAGCGCCCGACGTCGTGCTCATGGACATCCGGATGCCCCGGTGCGACGGCCTGGTGGCGACCGCACGGGAACTCCGGAAGCAGCCGGACCTCGCCGTGCTCGTGCTCACCACGTTCCAGGACGACGACCTCGTGCTGGGCGCGCTGCAGCGGGGTGCACGGGGCTTCCTGCTCAAGGACACCCCGCCGCAGCAGCTCGTCGAGGCGGTCCGGACGGTCGCCGCCGGGCGCTCGACCCTGTCGCCCTCCGTGCTCGACCGCGTCATCGCCTTCGCAGCGCGCGCCTCGACCGGGACGGAGCGTGGGGCGGCCGCCGTCGCGACCGCGGCCGCCGACGGTGCCGCGGAGCGCGCACTCCTGTCGACCCTGACCGACCGCGAGACGGAGGTCGCCCTGGCCGTGGCGGCCGGCGCCTCGAACGCGCAGATCGCGTCGGACCTGTTCGTGAGCCTGGCCACCGTCAAGACGCACGTCGGCCACGTGTACGAAAAGTTCGGGGTCGACAACCGGGTACAGCTCGCCCTGGTCGTGCACGCCGCCCGCCGCTGAGCCTGAACGTCGGCGCCGCAGTCTCGGCAGGATGGCATGCGTGCCCGACATCCACGAAAAGACCTTCCGCGACCCGGACGAGGCCACCGCCGAGGCAGCCGGCCTGGCCTGGCTCGCCGAGGCCGAGGACACCGGCGGGACCCGGATCGCCCGCGTGCTCGACCACCCCCGGCCGACCGTCCTGCACCTCGAACGGATCGCTGACGGCTCCCCGACCAGGGCCCAGGCTGAACGCTTCGGACGGTCGCTCGCGCACACCCACGCCGCCGGTGCGTCGCACTGGGGTGCGCCGTCCCCCGGGTTCCCGACGAGCGGTGGCCTGCGCATGGGCCGCTCGCGCACGCCCTTCACCAGCGCAGCCGACGCACCGGCCGCCTGGGGCGCATTCTTCGCCGAGTACCGCATCCGGGACTTCGTGCAGCGCATCGTCGACCGAGGCGGGTTCGACGCCGCTGAGGCCGCGGTGTTCGACCGCGTGGCCGACCGGCTCGAGGACGGCACGCTCGGCTCCCCGCAGCCCCGGCTCATCGGCGACGCCCCCGCGCGGATCCACGGCGACCTCTGGGCGGGGAACGTCCTGTGGCCCAGGGACTCCTCGGAACCGACCGGGGCGGTGCTCATCGACGCGACGCCGCACGGCGGGCACGCGGAGACCGACCTGGCGCTGCTCGCCCTGTTCGGACTCCCCCGACTCGAGACCGTGCTCGCCGCCTACGACGCCGAGTCCCGGCTCGCCGACGGGTGGCAGGAGCGCGTCGAGCTCCACCAGCTCGCGCCGCTGCTGCTGCACGTGTTCCTGTTCGGCGGCTCGTACACCGACCACGCGCTGCGCGCAGCCCGCCGCTACGCCTGACGACGGCGGGTGACCCGGCCGCCGGGGCGTCCTGCGTCCACCCCAGGCCCGCGGGTCCGCCAGCCCGCCGGCCCGTACCCGATCCGGCATCGTCGAGTCGGACGAGTACGATGCGGGCACCGGCGGAAGGGGAACGCGATGGACGAGCGACACGGTGACCTGCGGGACGGCGACCCGCGCGCGACGAGCCAGCGGTTCGCCCGGCTGCCCGACCGTACCCGAGCCGAGGACCTGGTCGTCGAGGTCCCGGCGTTCGAGGACGACCGGCCCCAGCCCGAGCCCGAGCCACCCGCCGCCGCCCCCGAGCTCGTCGCCGCGACCCGCTTCGCGCAGACCTCGCACGTGACCCCGACGATCCGGCGGACGCAGAAGCGGGCAGGGCTCTGGATAGCCGGCGTGCCGATCGCAGCGCTCGCCGTCGTCGCGGTCGTGCAGATCGTCCTCGGCGTCACCGGCTGAGCCGTCGCGACCGCGCACCTCGCCGCCACCGCTCGACCGCGCACCTCGCCGCCACCGCTCGACCGCGCCGCTGCACAACCGGGAGCACCTCGCGCCACGGGGTTCCGTGGCGCGAGGTGCTCCTGGTGGTGCGCAAGCAGACGAAACCGCGGCACCACACCGGCACGATCACCGGCGCCGGAACCGGCGCCCGCACCGGACGGGAGGCGCGTCGCCGGGCCGCCACGCGCCTCCCGTCCGGCCGGTCTGTTGCACCCGCGGTATACCAAGCCGTAGCATCGGCTCACCGCACCACCCCCACACAGGGCCACGACCGCCACCACCGGTCCGCCCGCGGCGAGCGCTCCACCGATGCAGCCCTGGCCGTCCGCTGCCGGCTGAGCCCCACTGGACCCGCACGTGAACCCCTCCCCCTTCGGTCTGTACGACCCTGCCCGCGAGTCGAGCGACTGCGGCGTCGGCTTCATCACCCGCCTCGACGGCACCCCGAGCCACGACGTCCTCCGCAAGGGCGACGAGGCGCTCTGCTCGATCCCGCACCGCGGTGGCAAGTCCGCCGAGGGCGTCGGCGACGGTGCCGGCGTGAGCATCGACCTGTCGGTGGAGTTCTTCAGTGCCATCACCGACGAGGAGCTCGTCGCCGGGCACTTCGGCGTCGCGAACTGCTTCGTGCCGTCCGACCCCGCCGAGCGCTCCGCCGCCGAGCAGACCGTGACCGGAGCGATCGAGCACGAGGGCTTCGACCTGCTGCTCGTCCGCGACGTGCCGGTCGACCACTCGGTGGCCCGTCCCGAGGCCGAGCAGTACCAGCTGCCGATCGTGCAGTGGGTCTTCCGCGCGCCCGAGGGGTGGTCCCGCACGGACGTCGACGCCGCGGCGAACCGCGCCCTGCTCGCCGTCGAGCGCGTCTCGTACACGCAGGCTGCCGAGGCACACGCTCCGCACGCCGCCCTCTACCCGCTGTCGCTCAGTGCCCGGACGCAGATCCTCAAGGGCCGCCTGAACTCGGGCGAGGTCATCTCGTACTTCCGCGACCTGGCGGACCCGCGCCACTCGGTGCGCACGCTCTACTTCCACACGCGGTTCTCGACGAACACCGAGCCGCACCCGACCATGGCGCAGCCGTTCCGGCTCATGGCGCACAACGGCGAGCTGAACACCGACCGGAAGAACCGCCTGTCGGACGAGGCCCTCGCCGCCGCCCGCACGCGCAGCATCGTCCGGCCGCCCGGGCAGTCCGACTCGAGCCGCCTCGACCAGACCCTGCAGAGCCGCGTGTTCGACGACGGGCTCGAGATCGTCGAGGCCGTCGTCACCCTCATGCCCCCGGCGTGGGAGAACGACCGCACGCTGACCCCGGACGTCCGGGACATGCTCGAGTACTTCTCGCTGTACGAGGAGAAGAACGACGGCCCCGCCGCGGTGATCTTCAGCGACGGCGACGTCGTGGGCGCACGGCTCGACCGCCTGGGTCTCCGCCCGCTGCGCACCGTGCAGACGGACGAGTACCTCATGGTGGCGTCCGAGTCCGGGCAGGTGACGTTCCCGGCCGGCGACGTCGTGCACCGCGGCCGCATCGAGGCCGGCGGCATGCTCGTCGTCGACCACCGCACCGGGTCGGTGATGCGCACCGACGAGGTCCTGCGGATGCTCGCCGCGCGCCGCGACTACGGGACGCTGCTCGACGCTGCACGCGTGCACCTCGACGACCTGCCCGCGCCGGACTACGACCGGGGCACCAGCACGCTCGGCTACGACGGCGACCTGTCGCTCGCGGGCCGCTACGTGGCGTACTCGCTGAACCAGGAGAGCTTCCGGTTCATGCTCGACCCGATGCTCGCGAACGGCTCGGAGCGCATCTCGGCGATGGGCTACGGCACCGCCATCAACGCGCTGAGCGACACCGAGGGCGGGATGGCGAAGTACTTCTCGCAGCGCTTCGCCCAGGTGACGAACCCGCCGCTCGACTCGATCCGCGAGGCCGACGGCATGAGCATGCGCGTCGCCCTCGGCGCCAAGCCCGACGGGACGGGCAGCGCCACCGCCACCGCCACGCCCAGCCGGCAGATCGTCGTGGACTCCCCCGTCCTCGGGCACCTCGACATGGTCCGGCTCCGCGACCAGACGATCGTGCCGCTCGAGCGGTTCGACATGCTCTACGTGCCGGTCGTCGACGACGAGCAGGCGAACGCCGACGCCGTCCGCACCGCCACCGAGCAGCTCGCCGAGGCCGTCGTGGCCTTCGCCGAGCGCCAGGGCGGGATCGCGGTCCTGACCGACCGCTCGGTGTCGTCGACGCACGCGCCGCTCCCCGTGATCCTCGCCGTCGCCGCGGTCAACCAGCGGCTCATCGAGACCGGACTGCGCCTGCGCGTGTCCGTCGTCGCGGAGTCCGGCCAGCTGCCGTCGTCCCACCACGTCGCGACCGCGCTGGGCTTCGGCGCCTCGGCCGTGTACAGCCTGTCGGCCCGGCTCCGTGCGGAGGAGCAGTACCCCGCCGCCCCGGCACCCGCGGGCGAGCTGACCGCGACCGACGCCGCGCTCAAGCGCTTCCGCAAGGCGACCGAGAAGGCCCTGGCGAAGACGATGGGCCGGGTCGGCCTGTGCACCGCCGAGAGCTACATCGGCGGCGAGTTCTTCGAGCCGAACTACCTCGACACCCGCGACGACCTGTTCGCAAGGGTCTTCCCGCACATGGACGCCCCGGTCGGCGGTGTCGGCTTCGCCCGCATCGCACAGGCCGCCACGGACTGGCACGAGCGTGCCCGCTCGGTCGCGACCGACGGCCAGGTGCCGCTGCTCGGGCTCTTCAAGGAGCGGTCGGACGGCGCCGGGCACTCGTTCGGCGTCGCGAGCGTGCGCGGGTTCGGCGGGATGACCGAGGAGCGCCCGGCCTTCGAGCGCTCGGGCGACTCCGACGCGCTGCGGCTGCTCACGCTCCGGCAGCTCGACGACTCCTTCGGCATCTCGGACACCGCGTACCGCAACACCGGCTACGACCGCCTGAGCGACGCCGAGATCGACGCGCACCGGATCACCCCGGGCTACGTCACGTTCCTGCAGACGACGCACGACGAGCGCTCCCGTCGCCCCGCGGCCCTCCGCGACGTGCTCGCCCTGCCGGCCGACGTCACCGGCATCGACGAGGCCCCGGACTTCGCGCGTGAGCTCGGCCGCTTCTCGACCACCGGGAACGCGAGCATCACGGTGCGCGGACTGTCCGGCTCGCGGCCGTCGTCGGAGGACGCCCTGCCGGGAGGCACGACCCGCTTCACCCTGCAGCTCACCTCGACCGGACCCACGGGTTCGCTGCGCCACCGGGCTCTCGCGGACGGGCTCGCGCTGCTGCACCCCGGCCTGGTCGACGTGGACGTCGTCGCCGACGACCGGGTGACGCTCCGCGCCACCGGTGCGGCCGCCGAGCTGCTCGCCCTGCTGCAGCAGGCTCCCGCGAGCGTCGACGTGGCCGAGGTCCAGCCCGCGCACGAGATCACCCGGACCCTGGCGTCCGGTGCGATGAGCCACGGCGCCCTCGTCGCCACCGCGCACGAGGCCGTCGCCCACGGCACGAACATGGTCGGCGGCATGTCGAACTCCGGCGAGGGCGGCGAGCACCACTCCCGCTACGGCACGATCCGCGGCTCGCGCATCAAGCAGTTCGCCTCGGGCCGGTTCGGCATCTGGGCCGGCTACCTCGCCGACCCGATGCTCGAGGAGCTCGAGATCAAGATCGGCCAGGGCGCGAAGCCCGGGGAGGGCGGCCAGCTGCCGGCTCCGAAGGTCACGGTGGACATCGCGGCGGCCCGCGGTGGCACCCCCGGCGTCGAGCTCATCTCGCCGCCGCCGCACCACGACACGTACTCGATCGAGGACCTCGCGCAGCTCATCCACGACTGCAAGGCCGCCCGGGTCCGGGTGGTCGTGAAGCTCGTGTCCTCCGAGGGCATCGGCACCATCGCGGTCGGCGTCGCGAAGGCCGGCGCGGACGTCATCAACGTCGCGGGTAACACCGGCGGCACCGGCGCCGCGGCCGTCACGAGCCTGAAGTACGCCGGACGCTCGGCGGAGATCGGCGTGGCCGAGGTGCACCAGGCCCTCGTCGCGAACGGGCTGCGCCAGAAGGTCACGCTCCGCTGCTCCGGTGCGCACCAGACCGGTTCGGACGTCGTCACGAGCGCGCTGCTCGGCGGGGACTCGTTCGAGTTCGGCACGACCGCGCTCATGATGCTCGGCTGCGTCATGGCGAAGAACTGCAACGTGAAGTGCCCGGCGGGCCTGACCACGAACGCCGAGGCCTTCGAGGGCGACCCCCGCGCGCTCGCGCAGTACTTGCTCAACATCGCCCACGACGTCCGGCAGATCCTCGCCCGCCTCGGCCTGCACTCGCTCCGCGAGGCCCGGGGTCGCACCGACCTGCTCCAGCTGCTCGACCACCCGGCGTCCGTCGGTCGGCTCGACGTGCGGAACCTGCTCGCGCAGGTGCCCGAGAAGGTCGTCACCGACCCGGAGTACCTCGAGAAGGACTTCCGGACCGACGACGCCCTGATCGAGCAGGTGCGCGCGGCACTCGTCGACGGGCACCAGCACACCCTGACCGTCGACGGCATCGCCCTCGGCAACGCCGACAAGTCCGTCGGCGGGCAGTTCGGCATCGACGTCGAGCGCGTCCTCAACCACGAGTTGCGCGGCGTCGACCTGTCCGCACACCCGGCGATCACCACGGACGACCGTGGCCGTCGTCGCCTGGTCGACGGTGCCGTGACCATCCGCACGAGCGGTTCGGCCGGGCAGTCGTACGGCGTGTTCACGAACGACGGGACCACGCTCGACCACACCGGCACCGCGAACGACGGTGTCGGCAAGAGCCAGTCGGGCGGCCGGATCGTCGTGCGTGCCCCGGGCGGTGGGAGCGTCGAGCGGGGCGGCAACGTCCTCGTCGGCAACTTCGCCCTGTTCGGCGCGACCGGTGGCCGCACCTTCGTCGAGGGCGAGGCCGGTGACCGGTTCGCCGTCCGGAACTCCGGTGCGACCGCCGTGGTCGAGGGCCTCGGCGACTTCGGCTGCGAGTACATGACCGGTGGTGCGGTGTTCAACCTCGGCGGCTTCGGCAAGGGGCTCGGCAACGGCATGTCCGGCGGCTTCCTGTACCAGTACGACCCGTCGGGCTCGGTGACCGAGCGCGCGAGCACCGACTCGCTCCTCGTCTTCCCCGTGACCGAGACCGAGCGCGGTGCGTTCCACGAGGCCGCGGCGAAGCTCCTGCTCGAGTGGCACCTCGAGGCCACCGGGTCCGCCCTCGCCGAGCGGTTGCTCGCGGACTGGGCGACCACCCGCGAGCACGTGTTCGTCGGGATGCCGCGCGCGCTCCTGCTCAGCCAGGACGCCGACGAGATCCTCGCCGCCGCCACCCGCGCCGAGCTCCTCGACGAGCTCGCCACCTCGGTCGCGACGGACAAGCTCCGCGCGTTCAAGGTCGACTACCGCGACCAGCGGACCGTGCTCGACGGCCGTGCCCCCGCGCTCGGTGACCAGGGCGAGGACACCTTCTCGCTGCTCTCGTCGTACACGGTGCTCGGGGTGGCGCAGGACGTCGCGCAGGAGCGGGTGCCGGGCGCCGCGCCGAACGACCCCCGCGTGACCGAGGCGGTGCGGAACCTCGTCCTGACCGAGGACTTCCAGGTGAAGCAGCGCGTCGTGAAGTACCTCCGCAGCACGTTCGACCGGTTCGCCGACGACGAGCTCGCGACCCTCATCGCCGTCAAGCGGCTCGACGACTCGAAGCGTGCGCTCGCGCAGCGGAACAACCGCAGTGCGGACATGCCGGGCACCACGGGGTGGATCATGCACCAGAACGCCAAGAACGCCGGCCGGGTCCGCGCGGCCCGCTTCGACGAGCTGCTCGCGACCGCGGCGCTCGAGGACATCGCTGCCCGCGCTCCGCAGGCCCCGGTCGAGGCGGTGTCGGCATGAGCACGCTCCCGCCCACCGGGCAGCTGATCCCGGTCGACGCCCCGTTCTCGGCGGCGCAGGAGTCCTGGCTCGCCGGGTTCATCGCCGGCATCGCCGCCGCGGGCAAGCGGGTCACCGGCGAGGCCCCGACCACGACGGTCGACGTGCTCTTCGGCACGCAGACGGGCAACGCGGAGTTCCTCGCCGACGAGCTCGTCGCCGGGGCGAAGGCACGCGGGCTCGGCGGCCGGGCGACCCCGCTCGACGCCGTGACGCCGGAGCAGCTCGCCGGGATGTCGCACGTGCTCCTCGTCACCTCGACGTACGGCGAGGGCGAGATGCCCGACAACGCCGGCCTGTTCTGGGACGCGATCCAGGCCTCGACGGTCCCCCGGCTCGAGGGACTGCAGTACGCCGTCCTCGGGCTCGGCGACACGAGCTACGACGAGTTCTGCCAGGCCGGCAAGCTCCTCGACACCCGGTTCGAGCAGCTCGGCGCGACGCGCATCCACGACCGTGTCGACTGCGACGTCGACTTCGAGGACCCCGCCGCGCTCTGGAGCGCCGCGGTCCTGGACCGTCTCGCCGCCGAGGCCGGCGCGCAGCCGGGCGCTGCCGGCCCCGCCGCCGGAGCGACCACCTCGTCCGCCACGTCCGGCGGGGCGGGGGCGAGCCGTGCCTCCCGGCCGGGGTCGCAGTGGAACAAGCGCAACCCGTACCGGGCGCCCCTCGTCGTGAACCGGTTGCTCTCCTCGCCGCGCAGCGCGAAGGAGATCCGGCACGTCGAGTTCGACCTCGGCAGCTCCGGCATCGAGTACGCCGCCGGCGACGCGCTCGCGGTGGTGCCGCACAACGACCCGGCGCTCGTCGACCAGCTGCTCGCACACCTCGGGGTCGACGGCTCGGCGGAGCTCGACGGGCGACCGCTCGCCGAGGTCCTCCGCACCGACCGCGAGATCCGGACGCCGTCGAAGGACCTCGTGGCCGACCTCGTGCAACGTGCGCCCGCGTCGGAGCTCGCGGCGGTCGTGTCGCACGGCGACAAGCACGAGCTCGACCGGTGGCTCTGGGGCCGCGACGTGCTCGACCTGCTCCGTGACGCCGGCAGTGCCGCGCCCACGATGGACGAGCTGCTCCCGAACCTCCGCGGGCTGCAGGCGCGGCAGTACTCGATCTCGTCGAGCCCGCTGGCGCACCCGGACCGCATCCACCTGACCGTCGCGTCCGTCCGCTACGGCGATGCGCGCCGCACGCACGGCGGCGTCGCCTCGACCTACCTGGCGGACCGGGTGCTGGCCGA
Organism: Curtobacterium sp. HSID17257; assembly: GCF_003989515.1. Classification (GTDB taxonomy): domain Bacteria; phylum Actinomycetota; class Actinomycetes; order Actinomycetales; family Microbacteriaceae; genus Curtobacterium. Next base: position 15,538 of record NZ_RBLU01000036.1, on the reverse strand, counting down.
CGGCGAGGTCGACGTGTACCTGCAACCGAACGCGGCGTTCGGGGTGCCCGCCGACGGTGACGCCCCGATGGTCATGATCGGGCCGGGCACCGGCATCGCCCCGTTCCGCGGGTTCCTGCACGAGCGGGCCGCTGCCGGGGCGACCGGGCGCAACTGGTTGTTCTTCGGCGACCAGCACCGCGACACCGACTTCGTGTACGAGGACGAGCTGACGGACCTGCAGGAGCGCGGCGTGCTGACCCGGCTCGACCTGGCGTTCTCGCGCGACCAGGCCGAGAAGGTCTACGTGCAGACGCGGATGCGGGAGCAGGCAGCGGAGCTGTACCGGTGGCTCGAGGACGGGGCGCACGTGTACGTCTGCGGGGACGCGTCGCGGATGGCGAAGGACGTCGAGCAGGCCCTGCTGGAGGTCATCGCGACCGGTCGGGGCCGGGGGGACGACGACGCGCAGGCGTACCTGGCGGACCTGCGGCGCGCGAAGCGCTACGTCCGCGACGTGTACTGACCCGCGCCGTGTGCTGACCCGCGCCGCTGTCGCGGCGTGCCCCGGCCGCCGAGGGACCGACGACCGGGGCACCCGAGGGACGGTCACCCGGTGACGGCGACCGACTCCGCATCCCGCGCGACGAAGAAGTCCGAGTACAGCGTGCACCCGTCCGGCTCGACGAGGAGACCCCTGATCCAGATCTCGTGTCGACGCTCCACCTCGACGACCGTCCCGAAGCGGTCGTCGTGCGTGCTCTCCGTGGCAGACATGCGGTTCCCTCCCACCACGGCACGCACCCGGTCGGCTCCCTGACGCCGGCCGTGGGGACGGTGCGTCCAGCGGCACCAGTACGCTACGGAGCCGCCCGCGGCAGCCGGAACCCGTTGACTCGACCCGGCCGCTGTGCTACTCCGTGTCGCCGGCGGACGCGGACTCCGCCGCCCCCGGGACGACCGCTCGGGACCACGCGGAGTCCGCCGCGGTGCTCGTGTCGGGTGGCTCGGGCACGAGCACGAGTCCGGCACCGGAGGTCGCAGCGGCGTAGAGCTCCTCGAGCCAGCTGCGGTTGATCGCGGGCACCCGGCTGCCCGCGAAGGTGAACCGCAGACTGACGTTCGGGTGCAACCAGACCGAGCTCCGCCCGTCGCCGTGGAGCACGTCGTCCTTCCACGAGAACACGAAGCGGTGCTCACGGCGGAGCATGTTGACGATCACGATCTGCAGGTGTGTGAGGGCCCGGTCGTCGATGCGCAGGTCGAGCACTTCACCGTCGTACACGAGTTGACCCATGAGGATCCTTCTACACCGCGCGAGCGGGCGAGGGACGGGAGCAGGAACGGACGGGAGGCGCGGTGCCAGCCGGCACCGCGCCTCCCGTCCGTCGTGGGGTCGCGTCAGTCCTGCGCGGTCGCCTCGTAGTGGCGGGCACCACCGCGCACGCCGGCGAAGCGGTACGGCGCGGCCGTGACGCGCGGACGCTCGACGTCCTCGCTCGTGGCGGCGCCGGCGGCGTGCAGCTCCCGGTAGGCGTCGACCGTCAGCGGGACGCGTGCCTCGAGCAGCGCGCGGACCCGGCCCTCGCGGCGGTGGGAGCGGTAGTCGGGTCGGACGATGCCGGTGATCAGCTCGCCGACACTGCCCGAGCCGTAGCTGAACAGGGCGATCCGCTCCCCGGCGAGGTCGTCGTCGAGGTCGAGCAGCGCCGCGAGCCCGATCCAGAGCGACGCCGTGTAGGTGTTGCCGGTCTGCTTGTTGTAGGTGAAGCCGATCGCGAGCTCGGACTCGTCGAAGGGCACCCCGACGTGCTGCGTGAGCTTCCGGTGTGCCTTGAGCGCCATCTTCGTGAACGGCTGGTGGTGGACGAAGCGCACGATGTCCTCGTACGCCGGGCCACCCTGCGACGCCAGGTCGTCCCACGCCCCGACGAACGCGTCGACGTAGGCGCTGACCGACAGCCGACCGTCGACGAGCGCGGTCGAGCGGTCGTTCGGTCGCCAGAAGTCGTCGACGTCGGCGGTGAAGACGCCGGCGGCGGGCTCGATCTCGATCAGGTCGGGGTCAGCGGAGACCAGGATCGCGGCGGCGCCGGCGCCCTGGGTGGGCTCGGCGGCGGTGTCGACGTCGTACCGCGCCACGTCCGCGGCGATGACGAGCACCCGCTCGTGCGGCGCGCGCGCGATGATGCCGAGGGCGAGCTGCACGGCGGCGGTCCCGCCGTAGCAGGCCTGCTTCAGCTCGACCACGCGGACGTTCTGCGGCAGGCCGAGCAGCCCGTGCACGTAGACGCCGGCGGCCTTGGACTGGTCGACGCCGGACTCGGTCGCGAACAGCACCGTGCGGATGCCCTCGACGCCGTGGCGGTCGATGACCTCCTTCGCTGCGGCGGCGCCCATGGTGACGATGTCCTCGTCGGGGGCGGGCACGCTGAACGCGTCCTGGCCGATGCCGACGTGGTACTTCGCCGGGTCGACGCCGAGCCGTTCCGCCAGGTCGTCGAGCTCGAGCACGTGGTGGCCGGTCGCGATCGCGATGTCGTGGATGCCGACGCGCACCTGCTGCTGAGCGGTCATGCTGCACCTCCTGCGGGCTTCGACCCGCGACGTTCCATGGCGACGTGCGCCGCCATCAGCTCCCCCGGGTTGGTCTGCGCGGCGAGCAGCGACAGTTCACCGCAGAGCACGGTCGCGGCGCACAGGGCGGCCAGGCGGCGGGCGTTCGCTCCGGGCTCGCGGTCCTCGCGGCAGCCGAGGCGCACCAGGGCGTCCTCGACGACGGGCAGGTCCCCGCCCTTGCCGTTGCCCACCGTGCCGACGATGAGGTGCGGCAGCGCGGTGGAGAAGTACAGGTCGTCGCCGCGGGCCTCGGCGTACGTGATGCCCTGGGAGCCCTCGACGATGTTCGCGGCGTCCTGCCCGGTGGCCAGGTAGAAACCGAGGAGCATGTTCGCGTAGTGCGCGTTCGCGGAGCGCAGGGCCCCGGCGATCGTCGAGCCCACCAGGTTCTTCGCCACGTTGAGCTCGGCGATGCGCTCCGCACTCGACCGCAGCCGCTTCTCGACGATCTCGCCGGGGATGACGATCTCGGCGATCGTGTTCCGGCCACGGCCACGGATGCCGTTCACCGCGGTGGCCTTCTTGTCGGTGCAGAAGTTGCCCGAGACGCTGACGTACCGCAGGCCCGACTCCCACGCGAGGATCGCGGGCAGCAGCTTGTCCGCCGCCTGCGTCACCATGTTGTGGCCGGAGGCGTCGCCCGTGGTGAACGCGAAGCGCAGGAAGAGCAGGTCGCCGACGATCTCGGGGTGCACCTCGATGAGCTTGGCGAACCGGCTCTGCCCGGCGACGATCTGCTCGAGCTCGTCCTGGCGCGCCAGGATCCGCCCGGCGGCGATGTGCGCAGCGGCCGCGCTGTCGGCCTTCACGACGACCGAGCGGGTCATGCGCTCGTCGACGACGGTCGCGACGATGCCGCCCTCGACCATGCGCGAGACGCGGGCCCCGCGACCCACGGACGGCCACAGCGGCGACTCGTACGTGGCGAGGGGCACCTCGTGCTCGCCCTCGACGGCGTTGCCGCTCACACGGATCGGCCCCACCCACTTCGTGGGGATCGGGGTCAGCAGGTCGGTCATTCGACGCTCCCTTCGGGCGCTTGCACCGCGACGCTGAGGTGTCTGATGTCGTGCGCCTCCCAGGCGCGGTGGATGCCGGCGAGGTCGGTGTCCGCCGGGACGAGCGCGATGCCACAGTCGCCGCCGCCGGCGCCGGACGGCTTCGCCGCCCCGCCGGCCGACTCGACCACGTCGCACAGGGTCGCGAGCCGCTCGGTCTCGATCTGCGAGCCCACGGACGCGCCGAGGCGCTGCATGAGCACGCGGGCGCGGCGGAGGGCGTCGAGCGTGATCGCCGCGTCGCCGGTCCGGAGGCCCGTGGTCAGGTCGTCGACGCAGGCGCGGCTGTCGTCGAGGAACGCCTGGTACCCGCCGTTGCGGTGCTTCCTGACCACGCTGACGAGCTTCGTCGTCGACGCCGGCGAACCCGTCCAGCCGACCAGGAGTTCGAGGTCCTTCGGTGCGGGCAGACGCTGCACGTCGAAGCCGCTCCAGGCGTCGGTGTCGTCGAGGATCGCGGTCACGGAACGGCTGTCGAGCATGGCCACCAGGCGTTCGCGGTCCGGTGCGCTGTAGCGGAGCCAGCCGCCGAACGTGCTCGCGGCGAGGTCGCCGCCGGACGCCCGGGGGTTGACCCGGACGGTCGCGAGCAGGGCGACCCGGAAGCGGTCGCGCTGGGAGAGCCCGATGCCGTAGAACCGGTCGAGTGCGCCGACCGTGGCCACGGTGACCGCGGCCGAGGACCCGAGCCCGAACTTCCGACCGCTGGCGTCGTCGAGCTGGCTCTCGATGCGCAGGTCGTGGAACCTCGGCGCGATGCCGCGCTCGGCGCGGAGCTTCTCGACGAGGTCGATCGTCGCCATGACGTAGTCGTAGGGGTGGTGCTCGCGGTCGAGCGCCAGGCCGTCCTCGTCGCGGGTCCACGTCAGCGGCAGGTGCCCGTACTCCTCGGAGTGCACGCTGCCGGCGCCGTGCCCCTCGCGCACCCGGGCGGTGATGGCCCGGTCGAGGGCGATGAGCACGGACGGCTGCCCGGGCTCGACGACGGCGTACTCGCCCGCGACGAACAGCTTGCCGTGGGCGCGGAACTCGATCACTCGGCGGACTCCTCCGGTCGGACGACGCCCACTCCGGGCGCCTCCGTTCCTTCGGAGCGGACGACCCGTGCGCCTGGTCCGGTGCCGGACTCGATGACGTCTCCGAGGCCGGCGAGCGCGGACGCGACCGTCCCGCGGTCCTCGGGCTTCGTCAGCACCACGACGTTCGGTCCGGCGTCGGCGGTGGCGTAGGCCTCGGTGCCCGCGGCGCGGAGCTCCGCGACGGCGTCGAACACGGCGACGCTGCGGGCGTTCAGGTACCGGATCGGCGGGAAGGCGCCCTCGATCGTGGCGTGCATGCGGAGCGCGTTGCTCTCGGTGAGCTCGCCGATGCGGGTGAAGTCCCCGGCGGCACAGGCGTCGAGCACCTCGCCCACGGTGTCGGTCGTCGACGTCACCCAGGCCGGGTAGAACGGCGAGGTCGCGATCGTGCGACGCATCGCCTCGCGCGAGCCGATCGCCTTCTCGCCGGCCGAGATCGTCACCACGACCATGGCCATCGGCGGGGCGGGCACGCGCTCGGCGTAGGAGCCCTGGTCGTCGCCCGCGTGCCAGACCGCGACACCGCCGGGGATCGACCGCGTGGCCGACCCCGAACCGCGTCGGGCGAGCCGGGACAGGTCCCGCTCGGACAGGTCGAGCCCGTACGCCGCGGCAGCCGCGGTCGCGAGCGCCGCGAAGCCGGACGCACTCGACGCCAGGCCCGCACCGGTCGGCACGGTGTTCTCGGAGACGACGGCCGCCCGGTCGGAGGACCCGGCGAGCTCGCGCACGAGGTCGAGGAACTGCTGCACGCGGAGCAGTGCGCCCTCGGGAGCTGCGCTGCCGTTGAGCACGAGCGAGTCGGCCTCCGCCGCGCCGTCGAGGGTGACGGTCGTCGTGGTCGGGAAGACGTCGAGGCCCATCGACACGCTGCCGGTGGCGGGCAGGGCGAGCTGCGCGTCGGCCTTGCCCCAGTACTTGACGAGCGCGATGTTGGGGTGCGCGACGGCGGTGGCGGTCATCAGGCGCGGGCTCCGATCGTGGTGGTCCAGGTCTCCGTCGCACCCGCTGCACGGAGTGCGGCGGACACGCGGTCGGCGTGCTCCCCGTCCGCGACGAGCGCGAGGACGCATCCGCCGCGCCCACCGCCGGTGAGCTTCGCGCCGAGGGCGTCCGCACGGCGTGCGGCGACGACGAGCCGGTCGAGGTCCGCGCTCGACACGTCGAGTTCGGTGAGCAGTTCGTGCGCGGCGTCCATCGTGGCACCGAGGGCCTGGGCATCGCCGTCCTCGAGTGTCCCCCGCGCGCGTCGCGCGAGGTCACCGATGGCCCCCACGACGGCGCCCACCGAGGCGGGGTCGGCGTCGTGGCGTTCCCGGACGGCGGCCACTGCCTCGCGCGTGTGTCCGGGGACGCCGGTGTCCGCGACGACGAAGGTGAAGACCGCGCCGAGCGGGACGGGCTCGACGACACCGCCCTCGAACCAGACGGGGACCTCGGCGACGACCCCTCGCGCGTCGAGCCCGGACGGCCGACCGTGCGCGACGCGCTCGCACTCCTGCACGAGCTCGTGGTGCTCCTCGGGACCGAGGGTCCGGCCGAAGGCGTCGGCCACGGCGGCGGTGACGGCGGCGGCGACCGCGGCGCTCGACCCCATGCCGCGGGCGGTCGGCACGGCGCTGTCGACCCGCACGTGCACGTGCTGCTCCTCGGCGCCGAGGTGTCGCAGCGTCGCCGTGACGGCGGTCACCGTCGGCAGCACCGCGGCGGGGGCGGTGTCGAGCGGCCCGGTGTGCACCGTCGACTCGAGTCGGCTGCCGTCGTCGGACGCCACCCGCGTGACCGTCGCCGTCACGCGGACGTCGAGCACGGGGAGCACGAGTGCGGGTACGCCGTAGACCACGGCGTGCTCGCCGATCAGGATCGTCTTGCCGTGGGACGACGCGGAGCCGGTGCGGAGGGGGGTCCCTGCGCGCGGGGTCGCGGTGCTGTCGGTGTCGTGGTTGGTCATCGTGGCTCAGGTCAGCCTAACCGGCCGGGCACCCGGACGTCCGTCTCCGAGCTGCGAACAACCTGATTGTGCACAACTGGGTTGCGTGCAACACTGGTCGCATGCCGGTGACCGACGAGATGGTGTGCTTCTCGCTGTACGCGGCGTCCCGGGCCACCACCCAGGCGTACCGCGCACTGCTCGAACCCTGGGGTCTCACCTACCCCCAGTACCTCGTCCTCGTGACCCTGTGGATCGAGGGCGACCAGACCGTGTCGACGCTCGGCGACCACCTGCAGCTCGACTCCGGCACCCTGTCACCGCTCCTGCGTCGCATGGAGCAGACCGACCTGGTCCGCCGCGAGCGCCGCAGCACCGACGAACGCGTCGTGACGGTCGCCCTCGGTGATCGCGGACGCTCGATCCGCCCCGAGCTCGCGCACGTCCCGGCCCGCATCGCGGCCGGGATGGGCCTGTCCGACGAGCAGGCCGCACTCGAACTCATCGCGACGCTCCAGCGCCTGACCACGACCATGCACGCCGCGGGCGACGACGCCGGCACCCCGACCCCCGACGCCCCCACAGCGTCGGACGACTGACCCCACGAAGGAAGGAAGGACCGCCATGGACGTCCTCTACACCGCCGAGGCGCTCGCCACCGGCGAGGGCCGCAACGGCCACGTCGCCACCAGCGACGGCCGCGTCGAGCACGACCTCGCCATCCCGAAGGAGATGGGTGGCTCCGGCAACGGCGCGAACCCCGAGCAGCTGTTCGCCGCCGGGTACGCGGCCTGCTTCCACTCCGCACTGCAGGGCGTCGCCCGCGCGCAGAAGGTGAAGATCACCGACTCCACCGTCGGCGGCCGCGTCTCGATCGGCCCGAACGGCCAGGGCGGCTACCAGCTCGCCGTCATGCTCGAGGTCGTCATCCCCGGCGTCGAGCACGACCAGGCCCAGGCCCTCGCGGACGCCGCGCACCAGGTCTGCCCGTACTCGAACGCCACCCGCGGCAACATCGACGTCACCATCGTCGTCTCGGAGGACTGACCCATGACCGACACCACCCCCACCACCATGCGCGCCGTCGTCCACGAGACCTTCGGTGAGCCGGCCGACGTCCTCACCGTCGCCGAGCGCCCCGTCCCGCAGCCCGGCCCCGGCCAGGTGCTCGTCCGCACGGTGCTCTCCCCGATCCACAACCACGACCTGTGGACGATCCGCGGCACGTACGGCTTCAAGCCCGAGCTCCCCGCCGCCAGCGGCACCGAGGCGCTCGGCGTCGTCGAGGCCCTGGGCGAGGGCGTCGACCGCCTGCAGGTCGGTCAGCGCGTCGCGGGCGGCACCTTCGGCGTCTGGGCCGAGTACTACGTCGCCGACGCGGCCGGGCTCGTCCCCGTCCCCGACGCGATGCCCGACGAGTCCGCCGCGCAGCTCGTGTCGATGCCGTTCAGCGCGATCAGCCTGCTGCACTCGCTCGACCTGCACGAGGGCGACTGGATCATCCAGAACGCCGCGAACGGCGCCGTCGGCCGCATGGTCGCGCAGCTCGGCAAGGCACGCGGCATCAACGTGATCGGCCTGGTCCGTCGCGCCGAGGGCGTCGAGGAACTGCGCGAGCAGGGCATCGACCGCATCGTCGCCACCGACGCGGACGACTGGAAGGACCAGGTCGCCGCGATCACGGGCGGCGCGCCGATCATCGCCGGCGTCGAGTCCGTCGGTGGCAAGGCCGCCGGCGACATCGCCTCGGTGATGGGCGAGAACGGCACCCTCGTCGTGTTCGGCGCGATGGCGTCGCCCACGCTCGAGATCCCGTCGGGCAAGGTCATCTTCGGCCAGCTGACGGTCAAGGGCTTCTGGGGCGCGGTCGTCAGCAAGACGATGCCCGGTGAGCTCAAGGGCCAGCTGTTCGGCGAGCTGATCACCCGCGTGCTCGACGGCTCGCTCACGCTCCCCGTCTCGGAGACCTTCGTCTTCGAGGACGCCCGCGACGCCGCTCGCGCCAGCGACACCGCCGGCCGCGTCGGCAAGGTGCTCCTGCGCCCGTAGCGCGGGTGCGGTCGTAACACACGACCAGCCGACGAACGGGAGGCGCGGTGCCGGCTGGCACCGCGCCTCCCGTCCGTCACGGGATGCGTCGACGGTCACATCGCCTCCTTCAGCCCCCTCCGCACCAGCAGCGCGTTCATCGGGTACGAGCAGACGAAGCCGGCGACCATCGCGACCTGCATCGCGACCCAGAACTCGGGCGTGAGCACGCCGACCCGGCCACCGAGCACTGCCGGCAGCAGCGCGAACTGCAGCACCGCCATCGCGCCGTACATGCCGACCTGCCACGCGGTGATGCTGAGGGTGTCGGCCTTCAACGCGGCGACGAGCCCGTCCCGCCAGCCGAGCCCGCGCATCGGCGCGATCGCCGCGTACTGGAACGCGATGCCGACGACGAACGCGATGACGAAGTCGATGGTCCACCCGGCGAAGATGCGGTCCTGGTAGAGCGTGCCGAGCCCGACGAGCGTGCCGAGCGCTGGGAACGCGACGAGCCCGAACTCACCGACGAGGTCACCGAGCGCGCACCCGGCGCCGCAGTGGCTCGTGTCAATCGCGGTGCCTGCCCACCGTCCGTGGCCGTCCACCGTCGCGCGGCCCCGACGCAGGTAGAACACGAGCCAGACCACGCTGCCGAACAGCATCGTCAGCGGCCAGACGAGCGCCATCACCCGCATCTGCGGCGGGTTCCGGACGACGTCGACCGCGACGAACACCGCGCATGCGATCGCGACGGCCAGCAGCCCCGCGCAGACGAGCGTCAATGCCGTCGGCAGATCCTGCAGCTGCAGTTCCGTCATCGCGTGCGCCTCCCGGTGATCGTTGTCTCCCGACAACGGAGCACCGTACACACGCCGCTCGGACGGTCGGTCGGGCGCGCGTCACCGGTGACCGGACGACGCGACGAGAGGCCCGTGGCAGCGTCGCCACGGGCCTCCCGTCCGTCGTGTCGCTGGGTCTACCGCCGCGCCTGCTTCGCGGGGACCGTGAAGATGTTGCCGGTGGTCACGCCCTCCTCGACCTCCTCGAGGGTGCGGCCGCGGCTCTCCGGCACGAACTTCCAGATGAAGACCAGGGCGAGCACGCCGACCACGGCGAAGCCGAAGAAGGTGCCGGTGATGCCGGTCGCCGCCACGATCGTCGGGAAGTACAGCCCGAGGAACGCGTTCGCGATCCAGAGGCAGAACACCGCGATGCCCATGCCCAGTGCGCGGATCTGCGTCGGGAAGATCTCCGACAGGATCACCCACGTCGCGATGTTGAGGAACGTCTGCATCGAGCCGACGAACGCGACGACCAGGAAGAGGATCACCCACGGACGAGCGGGGTTGCCCTCCACCAGGGTCATCGACGCGATGCCGATGAGGAAGTGGCACACCGTCGTCAGCGAGTACCCGAGGATGAGCGTCGTGCGGCGGTTGATGCGCTCCATGTTGGCGAGGGCGATCACGCCACCGACGACCGCGATGACACCCGGGGCGATGTTCGCGATGAGGGCCGCGGACTGCTGGAACCCGGACTCGATCAGGACGGTCTGGCCGTAGTACATGATCGAGTTGATGCCGGTGAGCTGCTGCGCGACACCGATGCCCGCGCCGATGAGCACGATCCGGATCAGCCACTTGTTGCCGAGCAGCGTCCGCCAGCCACTGACACGCTGGACCTCCACCTCGAGGTCGTTGGTCCGCCTGATGTCGTCGAGCTCGGCCTTCGCACGCTCCTCCGACCGGATCTCGCCCAGCACCGACAGTGCCTCGCCGTAGCGGCCCTTCGACGCGAGCCAGCGCGGCGACTCCGGGACCCGGAGCATGCCGATGAAGAGCGCGACTGCAGGCAGGGCGCAGACGGCGAGCATGACGCGCCAGACGCCGTTGCCCTCGCCCCACAGGTTGCCGATGACCGCGTTGACCACGAACGCGGCGAGCTGCCCGATCACGATCATGAGCTCGTTCCGTCCGGACAGCGATCCGCGGATCTCGTAGGGCGCGAGCTCGGCGAGGAAGACGGGCACGACCGTCGACGCGCCGCCGACCGCCAGGCCGAGCAGGACCCGGCCGACGACCATGACCCCGAAGGCCGGAGCGAAGACGCACGTGAGCGTGCCGACGAAGAAGGTCACGGCGAGCAGGATGATCGTCTTCCGGCGCCCCCAGCCGTCCGCGATCCGCCCGCCGAGCATCGCGCCGACGGCTGCACCGAAGAGCAGCGAGCTCGTGACGACGCCCTCGGTCAGGTTCGTCAGGCCGAGCTCCTCCTTCATGGGGAGCAGCGCGCCGTTGATCACACCGGTGTCGTAGCCGAAGAGCAGGCCGCCGAAGGTCGCGACGAGGGCCAGGACGCCGAGACGGCGACGGTGGGGCCCCTCTCCCACCGGTGGAAGTGCGACGTTCGGTGCTGTCGGCTTGATGTCGACCATTCGATGACTCCTTCGTCGGGTGACTGCGCGGCGATGCGTGCAGCGATCGTATCCCGATTCCATGTCCTGTCAATTGGACATTCTGTCGACCTGACGTTTGGACCGATCCAAGAAACGCCTGATGAGCGAGGGAGCGGTCCAATGTGTCCCGGTCCGGAACCATTCTGGCCGACGGCTCGACGAGGCACCGACGGCCGAGCGGTCGTCGGATGCCGCTGCGACTCAGGCGGGGTCGGTCGGACCGTCGCCGAGCACGTCGCCGAGCGAGGCCATCCCCGCCCCGTGGTCGGTGTACCGGCGGACCGTGCGGCGGGCTGCGGCGCTCGCGGCGCCGCCGAGCGTCGGGTTCCGCCGAGCGGCGTCGGCGACGCGGCCCGCGTGGCCGGCGGTCGACAGCAGGACGTTCGCCAACGCGCGCGCCGCCCCGGGCTCCGGGACCCCGGTGACGGTCCAGGCGCTGCGGAGCTGCTCGTCGGGCGTGATCCCGCGGCGGGTGCCCATCCGGTGCCAGTCCGACAGTGCTCCCTCGGTGCGCTCGGCGGCTCGTTCGACCTCGCCCGCGCGCCGGCGCTGGACGGCACGCGCGGCGTCGGCCGAGGCGTCGTCCGTGCTGTGTTCGCGCCCCTCGACCGCGGCGGCACGCTGCCGGGCCGCGGTGTCGTCGCCGCCGGCCTCGGCGATGCGAGCGGCGTGGGCGGCGGCAGCGGCAGCGAGGATGTCGTGGCGGTCCATGCCTCGACGGTAGCCGCTCGCACCGACAGCTGTACCCGCGGACACATCCGCTCGTGCCCGCTCCTCCCCGACCCGGGGCCGGCAGTAGCATCGGGACCCGAGGGGGAATCATGAACCGAACCGTCGCGACCGGCGCCACCGCTCTGGTCGTCGCCGTCGCGCTGTCCGGTTGCTCGCTGCTCGGCGGGACCGACGGAGCGCTCCCGGCGCCCTCGGTCCCGCCGACGGCGAGCCGGTCGCCAGCTCCGACCGCCACCGCGACCGAGGACCCGGACGCCGCACGGCTCGAGGCATCGGCGACACCGCGCGCACCCACCCCGGTCGCGAGCGAGGCGGCTGTCCCCGACCCCGTGCTCACGCCCGTCCCGGCCGGCACGGTCCTGGCCGAGGGTGACGTCGCGTCACCGAAGGGCAGCATCCACTTCCACTACCGGGTCGTCGCGGACGGGGACGACACCTTCACGGCGCAGTACACCGGCGTGACCTCGTCACTCCCCGTGCCGATCGGCGTCGGCTTCTTCGAGCGCGACCGGCAGGTGGGCGACGGCCTGACCTACCCCGGCGTGGGCGACGCCGTACTCGGCGGTCCGACCCCGGCGCCCGTGGGAGCGGACGTGCCGCTCGACGGCTCGGGCGTCGACCCGTCGGGGCTCGTGACGCTCGTGGTGTCGTCGGCGGCAGATGCCGCACGGACGGACCTGCCGATCGAGATCGCCGGTGGCAAGGTGCTCGCGGTCGCGCCCGTGCGGTGGTCGGTGCCCGAGCGGCAGACGAACGTGCACCCGGTCGACGGCGGGGCTCGGGCGAACGCCGCCGGTCCGGTCACGGCGACGACTCCCTCGGGAGCGCCCCGGTCCTACACGGTCGCTCCGGACGACCTCATCGGCGACGTGGCCGCACGCTTCGGCATCAGCGTGAAGGCACTCGTCTGGCTGAACGCCGACGTGCAGGTGTTCGGCGACGACCAGTACCTCTACGAGGGCACGACGCTCAACCTCGACCCGCTCGCCCGCTGACGCGCGCTGCGCGCTTGCCGAGTCTCGGCCTGGGCGACACTTCTCGCAGCGATCCGTCCGAGGAGTGTCGCGCACCGCGAGTCTCGCCCCGGGCGCCCCGGGCGCCCGCGGCACGCGCGCACCTGACGGACGGGAGGCGCGGTGCCAGCCGGCACCGCGCCTCCCGTCCGTCAGGTGCGCGCCTTACTCGCCGCGCAGCTCCAGGTACTTCGCGATGAGCGCCTTCGTCGAGGAGTCCTGCGACGCGAGCGCGTCCTGGTCGCCGTCGACGGCCGGGGCGATCTGCAGTGCGAGCTGCTTGCCGAGCTCGACGCCCCACTGGTCGAACGAGTCGATGCCCCAGATGGTGCCCTCGGTGAACACGATGTGCTCGTACAGCGCGATGAGCTGACCGAGCACGCTCGGGGTGAGCTCCGGCGCGAGGATCGACGTGGACGGCTTGTTGCCCGTGAAGGTGCGGGCGGCGACGATCCCCTCGTCGGTGGTGCCCTCCGCGCGGACCTCGTCGGCGGTCTTGCCGAACGCGAGCGCCTTCGTCTGGGCGAAGAAGTTCGCGAGGAACAGCGCGTGGACGTCCTGGCCCGGCTGCACGGCCCCGCCGTCGCCGGACTCGTCCTTGAGCGGACGGGCCGGCTTCGCGACCGTGATGAAGTCCGCCGGGATCAGGCGGGTGCCCTGGTGGATGAGCTGGTAGAACGCGTGCTGGCCGTTCGTGCCCGGCTCGCCCCAGAAGACCTCGCCGGTGTCCGTCGTGACGGGCGAGCCGTCCCAGCGCACGCGCTTGCCGTTCGACTCCATCGTGAGCTGCTGCAGGTACGCGGCGAAGCGGTGCAGGTACTGCGTGTACGGCAGGACCGCGTGGCTCTGCGCGCCGAGGAAGTTCGTGTACCAGACGTTGAGCAGGCCCATCAGGACGGGGACGTTCTGCTCGAGCGGCGTGGTGCGGACGTGCTCGTCGACCGCGTGGAAGCCGGCGAGGAACTGCTGCCAGTTCTCCTTGCCGATCGCGATGACGACCGAGGTGCCGATGGCGGAGTCGACCGAGTAGCGGCCGCCCACCCAGTCCCAGAAGCCGAAGGCGTTCTCGGGGTCGATGCCGAACGCCGCGACCTTGTCGAGCGCGGTCGACACGGCGACGAAGTGCTTGGCGACGGCGTTCGACTTCTCGCCGTCCGACGCGTCGGTCAGGCCCAGGCGCTCCCACAGCCACTGGCGGGCCAGGCGGGCGTTCGTCAGGGTCTCGAGCGTGCCGAACGTCTTCGACGCGACGATGAAGAGCGTGGTCTCCGGGTCGAGGTCCGCGGTCTTCTCGTAGATGTCGGCGGGGTCGATGTTCGAGACGAAGCGCGCCTCGAGCCCTTCCTGCACGTACGGCTTCAGGGCCTCGTAGACCATGACCGGACCGAGGTCCGAGCCACCGATGCCGATGTTCACGACCGTCTCGATGCGCTTGCCGGTGACACCGGTCCACGAGCCGTCACGCACCTGCTCGGCGAAGGCGTAGACCTTGTCGAGCGTGGCGTGCACGTCGGCGTCGACGTCCTGCCCGTCGACGACGAGCGCCGGCTCGATGCCCTCCGGACGACGGAGCGCAGTGTGCAGGACGGCACGGTCCTCGGTCACGTTGATGTGCTCGCCGGCGAGCATCGCCTGGAAGCGCTCGGCGACGCCGGTGTCCTTCGCGACCTGGAGCAGGGCGCCGAGGATCTCGTCGTCGACGAGGCCCTTCGACAGGTCGACGGTCAGGTCGGCGGCCTGGAACGTGTAGCGCTCGGCACGACCGGGGTCGCTGTCGAACCAGCCGCGCAGGTCCGGGGTGAAGCCGTCGGCGATGCCGGCGAGCTTCTTCCAGCCGTCGGTCGATGTGGGGTCGACGGGAGCGGATTCGGTCACTTCGGTCCTCCTGGGTACCTTCAAGACGTACTGGACCGCGGGTCACCGCAGCGCTGCGTCGCGGACCACGTCCGAGCGTAGTGCGCTCCGGCAGGTGACGTGCACAGTCGCCCGGGAGGCACGGTGCGCGTCCGCCCCGCCGGTCACGCGGTCGACGCCGCCGGCTCCTCGGCCGCGGCACGGAAGCGACGCAGGCGCAGGCTGTTCGTCACCACGAACACGGACGAGAACGCCATCGCCGCACCCGCCAGCACCGGGTTCAGCAGTCCCGCCATCGCCAGCGGGATCGCCGCGACGTTGTACGCGAACGCCCAGAACAGGTTGCAGCGGATCGTGCGGAGCGTCGCCCGCGACAGCCGGACCGCGTCCGCCACGACGGTGAGCCGACCGGTCACGACGGTGATGTCGCTGGCCGCGATCGCCGCGTCGGTGCCGGCTCCCATGGCGATGCCGAGGTCCGCGGCCGCGAGTGCCGCGGCATCGTTCACCCCGTCGCCGACCATGGCGACCGTCCGACCCTCGGCCTGGAGCCGCCGGACGGTCTCGAGCTTCGAGGCCGGGGTGGCCCGGGCGTGCACCTCGTCGATGCCGACCCGGTCCGCGACCGCGCGGGCAGCGCCCTCGTTGTCACCGGTGAGCAGCACGGGACGCAGACTCAGCGCGACGAAGCGCCGAACGGCCTCCGGGGCCTCGGGCTTCACGGTGTCGCCGACCACGACCGCGCCGAGCACGCTGCCGCCCCGTGCGACGAGGACCGCGGTCCCGCC
>NZ_RBLU01000035.1 GCF_003989515.1 Curtobacterium sp. HSID17257 | reverse complement strand
CCGCCGCAGCAGCCGAGCGCCAGGCCGCTGCGAACACCGTCGGCGGCGCCAAGGCCACCGCGTCCTCGATGGCGTCGTCGCAGTACGGCTGGGGCTCCGCGCAGTTCCAGTGCCTCGACAACCTCTGGACCAAGGAGTCCGGGTGGAACTACCAGGCCGTCAACCCGAACGGCGGCGCGACGGGCATCCCGCAGGCGCTCCCCGGCTCGAAGATGGGCACCGTCGCGGCGGACTGGCGGACCAACGCCACCACGCAGATCACGTGGGGGCTGCAGTACATCAGTGCGGCCTACGGCACGCCCTGCGCGGCGTGGGCCCACTCGCAGGCGACCAACTTCTACTGAGCCGCGAGCGGGTGACGGAGGTCACCACCTGACGGAAGGGAGGCACGGTGCCAGCGGGCGCCGTGCCTCCCGTCCGTCACGTGGTCCGTCCTCGTCGCCCGTCGCCGTCGTGCAGGCGGTCTGTCCCCGGTCAGCCGACGCGCGCGATGCGGACGTCCACGCGGGCGAGCGCGAGCCCGCGCTCGCCCGCGACGCGCAGTGCTGCGTCGTGCGCCGCATGCGCCGCCGAGCGCGCGGGGACCGAGCCGTCCGTGCCGACGACGACGCGCAGGACGTCGTCGTCGAGCACGACCCGGGAGACCGGCGTGCGGGAGGCGATGCGTCGGGCGGACTCGACCGCGCTGCCGAGCGTCGGCCGGGCGCGGTACAGGTCGGCCACCCCGGGTGCCGCGAGCACCGCGGCCTCGATCGCCGCGGCCGTCTCGTCGTCCAGGCTCATGCGGAGGCCTCCTCGTCGGTGATGCCGGGCGTCTCGTCCCCGTCGCCCGGGGCGAGCGGGGGCAGGAGGTCCCGGACACGGACGTCGACCGCCTCGATGCGCAGGTCGGTCTGCTCGGCCAGGGTCCCGGCCACGGCCTGGCGCACGTGCTCGGCTGCGGGGTGGATCGGGGTACCGGCCCGGACCGCCAGCTCGACCAGGACCCGGACGGGTGCGTCGAGCAGCGTCACGTCGCCCTGCAGCGAGCACCGCGCGACGACGACACCGGGCACGACGTCGCCGGCCGTCCGGACCAGGGAACGGATCGCCCCCTCGGTCATCACGGGGCGCTCGGTCGGGACCGACGGGCGGAGCGGGACGTCACGACCGGCGCGCGCCTCGAGCGAGATGTTCGCCAGGACACCGCCGATCCAGGACTCGTCCGCCGGGGCCTCCTGCTCGGCGGCGGCGTCGAGCGACCCGAGGGACGACTGCCGGAGCCGGACCAGGGCGGCGAGGGCGTTCTGGCACGCGGCCGAGTCGTCGATGCTCGGATCGGCGGGCTGCATCCCGGCGTCCAGGTAGTCGGCGAGGTCGTCGATGGTGTGGCCGTCGAGGTCCTCGGGCTCGAGCGTGTCGAGCTGTACGTCGTCGGGCCGCACGTCGTCGGGTCCGGTCATCGCCATGCCTCCATGAGACGGATCATGTTCTTCCTCGCACGCGAGAGCAGTCCCCGCACCGTCGACACGGGCAGGTCGAGTTCCTCGGCGATGGCCTCGTAGCGGTACTCGAGCACCTCCTTCATCACCCAGCAGCGCCGCTGCGCCTCGGGCAGCTCCGCGAGGGCGGTCTCGACGGCCTCCTCGCGGGAGCGGGCCTCGGCGACCCGCTCCGGGGCGTCGTCCCGGGGCGCGGCGACCTCGATCTCGGTGACGTCGAGGTGCTCGCGCCGGGCACGGATGCGGTCGATGCACTTGCGGCTGAGGATCCGCATGAGCCACGACTTGACCTTGGCGCCGTCCTCGAGCGCGTCGAGTCGCCCCCACGCGGTGATGAAGGTCTCCTGCACGACGTCGTCGAGCTCGTCGGTCGACCCGAGCGTGCGCCGGGCGTAGGCGCGGAGCAGCGGCGTGTACCGCCGGATGAGGACCTCGAACGCCCGGACGTCACCGTCGGACGAGCGGTCCGCGAGGACGGCGTCGTCGAGGTCGGCGAGGGGCTGGTACGGCACGCGACCCTTCTACCGGTCAGCGGTGGGGGAAGTCTGGGCGGGTGGCGGCCGTGCCCGTGGCGATCACCTGCAGCGGACCGACGGGACGGGCGCCGAGCGTCCGCACGCGCACCTGCGCGAGACCGTGCGCGGCCGGGGAGCGCGTCGCCCGGCAGCGGGTCGGGAGCGTGCCGGGGCGTCGCAGCGCAGCGGCGGTGGCGAAGGTGGCGTCGGTCATGCTCGGTCTCCTCTGGTTCCACCGGTGTGACGGATCCCGGAGCCGGATCGTCACGCCCCCGTGCGCATCACGGCGTCCGGGTCGCCGTCTGCGTCAGGATGGGGGCATGAGCCACGTCACCGCCGTCTGCCGCGTCGACCAGCTGCTGCGCGACTCGGGCACGATCGGCGTCACGGCGATCGACAAGCGGCCCGTGGACGGCCCGGTCCGCGTCCGCCCGCTCGGACTCCACGCCGACGTGCAGGCGGACCGGAAGCACCACGGGGGCGAGGACCAGGCGGTGTACGCCTACGCCGACGAGGACGCCGCGTACTTCTCGGACCTGCTCGGTCGCGACGTCCCGCCGGGGCTGTTCGGCGAGAACCTCCGCACGGACGGGGTCGACGTGACCGGCGCCGTGACGGGCGAGCGGTGGCGCATCGGCGAGACGCTCGAACTCGAGGTCACGATCCCGCGGGTGCCCTGCGGCACCTTCGCACGCCGGATGGGGATCCCCGGGTGGGTGAAGCGGTTCGCCGCGGAGAACCGCCCGGGAGCGTACCTGCGGGTCCTGCGGAGCGGTCCGGTGGCGGCGGGCGATCATGTGGTCGTGACGTACCGACCGGCGCACGGTGTCACGATCGGCGAGATCTCGGCCGGACTGTCAGCCGAGCGGGCCCGCGCGGTGCTCGACTCCGGTGACCGGCTCGCCCCGAAGGTCGTCCGGGACGTCTCGAAGGTGCTCGCGCGCGGCCGCGTCTGACCCGCCGGTGCGACGCCCGACGTCGGGGTCGAGCGGCCGTCGGGACCGCGGCAGGCCGGCGACGACGAGGTCGTACGAGTTCGCGACGAGGTCCTCGACCATCGTCTCGTCGAGTCCGTCGCCGGGAGCCAGCGTGATCCAGTGACGCTTGTCCATGTGCCAGCCCGGGGTGATCTCCGCGTGGTCCCGGACGAGCGCCGCTGCGTGCGGCGGCGCGCACTTGAGGTTGACGATCGGCACACCGCGCAGCGTCGTGGCCAGGACGAACATCCGCCCGACCACCTTGTGCACGACGGACTGCTCGCCGAATGGCTGCGTCTCCTCGACCGCGGGCAGGGCCAGCGCCGTCCGGAAGGTCACCTCGTGCAGTGCTGCGCCGTCCACCCCACCAGCATGCCGCACCGCTCCGACACACTGTCGACCCTGGGCGGGCAGTCGACGGCGGCAGCGTGCGACCGGTCGCGACCGACCGCCGTCAGAGCGTCGGGACGCCCTCGTGCCCCGACCTCGGTCGCGCGGTCCCGGCCACACCCGTCACGACGGAGCCGGCGGGGACGTCCTTCGTCACGACCGTGTTCGCACCGACGACCGAGTCCGCGCCGACCGTGATCGCGCCGATCAGCGACGATCCCGCGCCGAGCACCACGCGATCGCCCACGGTCGGGTGCCGTCGCTGACCCGGGCCGTGCTCCCCGCCGCGCCCACCGAGCGTCACACCGTGGAAGACCAGCACGTCGTCGCCGATCACCGCGGTCTCGCCGATCACGACGCCCATGCCGTGGTCGATGAAGAAGCGTCGACCGATGCGCGCGCCGGGGTGGATCTCGATGCCCGTGGCCGATCGAGCGACCTGCGCGAGCGCCCGGGCGGCGAACCGCGAGCCGGGCAGGCCTCGGGCGAGCCACAGCCGGTGCGTCAGCCGGTGCGTCCAGATCGCGTGCAGCCCCGAGTAGACGACCGCGTTCTCCA
The DNA here is from genome assembly GCF_003989515.1 of Curtobacterium sp. HSID17257. Classification (GTDB taxonomy): domain Bacteria; phylum Actinomycetota; class Actinomycetes; order Actinomycetales; family Microbacteriaceae; genus Curtobacterium. Next base: position 27,318 of record NZ_RBLU01000035.1, on the reverse strand, counting down.
GGTCGCCCCGGGCAGCGGGGTCACCGCGGCGTGCTGCGGCGAGGTCCTCGCGGACCCGCCACAGCACGCCGCGTCGGACGGCACGCGTCACGCAGTGAGCCCCTCGAACAGCGGCGTGGACAGGTAGCGCTCGCCGGTGTCGCACACGATCGCGACGACGCGCTTGCCGGCGTTCTCCGGACGGGCGGCGATCTCGACGGCGGCGTGGATGATCGCGCCGGACGAGATGCCGGCCAGGATGCCCTCCTCGGTGCCGAGCGCGCGGGCGACCCGGAGTGCGTCGTCGAGCTCGACGTCGAAGACCTCGTCGATGACGTCGCGGTCGAGGACCTCGGGGACGAAGTTGGCGCCGATGCCCTGGATCTTGTGCGGACCGGCCTTGCCCTCGGTGAGCAGCGGGGAGTCCTTCGGCTCGACCGCGACGATCTGCACGCCCGGCACACGCTCCTTGAGCACCTGCCCGACACCCGTGATCGTCCCGCCGGTGCCGACCCCGGCGACGAAGACGTCGACGTGGCCCTCGGTGTCACGGAGGATCTCCTCCGCCGTGGTCTTCCGGTGGATCGCGGCGTTCGCCGGCGTCTCGAACTGGTGCGCCAGGATCGCGCCGGGGGTCTCCTCGACGATCTGGCCCGCGCGCGCCACGGCGCCCTTCATGCCCTCGGACCCCGGGGTCAGGACGATCTCGGCGCCGAAGGCCCGGATCAGGGCACGCCGCTCGACGCTCATCGTCTCGGGCATCGTGATCACCACGCGGTAGCCGCGGGCGGCACCGACCAGCGCCAGGGCGATGCCGGTGTTGCCGGACGACCCCTCGACGATCGTGCCGCCGGGGCGCAGCTCGCCGGACTCCTCGGCCGCGTCGATGATCGCGACGCCCAGGCGGTCCTTGACGCTCGACCCGGGGTTGTAGAACTCGAGCTTGGCGAGGACCTCGGCACCGTCGGCCTTCGGCAGGCGGTTGAGTCGGACGAGCGGGGTGTTGCCGAACGCCTGCGAGATGTTGTCGTAGATGGTGCCGGTCATCCGTTGTCGTCCTCCGGGTCGAGTTCTCGCGCCGTCGGTGGCGGCGCTGCGGTCCGCTCGCGATCCTAGCGACGGCGCCCGGCGTTCCCCTGTCGATGACGCCCGTTGACGTGGCGGGCGCACACCGCGCCTCCCGGCCGCGGCCCTCCCGACCGGGTCTGCACGGCTCAGCGCAGGGCGCTCCGCGCGAACCGCTCGTCCGTCGCCTCGAGCACCCGGAGCACGTTGCCCCCGGCGAGCGCCCGCAGGTCGTCGTCGCCCCAGCCGCGACGGCGCAGCTCCTCGGCGAGCACGGGGTACCGCGACACGTCCCGCAGGTCCGGCGGCAGCACCGGGGTGCCGTCGTAGTCCCCGCCCAGCCCGATGTGCCGTGCCCCCGCGACCTCGCGGGCGTGGTCGACGTGGTCGGCGACGTCCGCCACCGTGACGAGCGGCGGCTCCCCCTCGGAACCCGCTTCCTCCCAGTCGGCCCACGCTCGCGAGACGAACTTCGGCACGAACGTGATCATGACGACGCCCCCGTTGTCGGCCGTCCGGGCGAGCACGTCCTCGGGCACGTTCCGGGGGTGGTCGTCGACGGCGACGGTGGACGAGTGGCTGAAGACGACCGGCTGCGTCGCGACGTCGAGGGTGTCGCGCATCGTCGCCGGAGCGGTGTGCGACAGGTCGACGAGCATGCCGATCCGTTCCATCTCGGCGACGACCTCGCGTCCGCGGTCGGTCAGGCCACCGTGTGCCCGCGCGCCGGTGGCCGAGTCGGCCCAGGTCGTGTCGTCGTTGTGCGTCAGCGTCATGTACCGCACACCGAGCCGGGCGAAGGACCGGAGGACGGCGAGGTCGTCGCCGATCGAGTGACCGCCCTCGGCGCCGAGCAGCGATGCGATCCGTCCGGCGTCGACGGCGGCGCGCAGTCCGGCGGCGGAGCGGACGAACGTCAGGTCGTCGGGGTACCGCGCGACGATGCGGTGCGCGGTGTCGATCTGCTGCAGGGTGGTCCGCACCGGGTCGGGGTCGTCCGACGGCACGAACACCGACCAGAACTGCCCGACCACTCCCCCGGCGCGCAGCTTCGGCAGGTCGGTGTGCAGCGTCCCCTGCTCGGTGTCGATGCCCTCGACCCCGGAGTCGTGCGACTCGCGACGTTCCCAGGGCAGGTCGTTGTGTCCGTCGATGACCGGGAAGGCGAGGGAGTCGAACGTCATGCCGCCGACGCTACCGTGCGACCCGACGATCACTAGGCTCGCGGTGTGCACCCCGTGACGCTCCGCACCGACCGGCTCGTGCTCTCCGCTCCGGGTCCGGCCGACGCCGACGACGTCGTCGCGTACGCGAACGACCCCGACGTGATCGCCTTCACCCCGGTCCCCGTGCCGTACGGCCACGCCGAGGCGCACCAGTTCATCGAGCGGGTCGGCGACGGCTGGCGCGACGACACCCGGTACGACTTCGGGATCCGACGGGTCGACGACCCGCGCCTGCTCGGCACGGTCGGCGTGTTCGGCTTCGTGGACGGTGCGGCCGAGATCGGGTACGCGCTGCACCCGGACGGCCGTGGGCACGGGTTCGTGACCGAGGCCGCTGCCCGGGTGCTCGAGTGGGCCTTCGCGGCACCGCCGATCGGCCTCGGTCTGGTGCGGGTGCAGTGGCGCGCACTCGGGACGAACGCGGCCTCGGCCGCGACGGCCAGACGGATCGGCATGCGGTACGAGGGCCGGTCCCGCTCGGCCGTCGTCCACCGCGGGGTCCGCCACGACCAACTGCTCGCCGCCGTGCTGCGGGACGACGACCGGACGGCGCCGACGGACTGGCCGACACCGTGACCGTCGCCTTCCGCGTCGTCACCGAGATCGCCGCTCCGGTGGAGCGCGTCTTCGCGCTGTCGCTCGACATCGGCGCGCACGAACGCTCGATGGCGGACACCGACGAACGTGCCGTCGCCGGGACGACGACCGGCACCATCGGGCTCGGCGAGAGCGTCACGTGGCGTGCGCGGCACTTCGGGATCGTCTGGTCGATGACGAGCAGGATCACCGCCCTGGAGGCTCCGGGTCGCTTCGTCGACGAGCAGGTGCGTGGTCCGTTCGCCCGGTTCCGGCACGAGCACCGGTTCGGACCGTCGGCCGGTGGCACGCGGATGGTCGACGAGATCGTCTTCCGGGCACCCCTCGGCCCGCTCGGGTGGCTGGCCGAGCGGATCGCGCTCGCCCGCTACCTGCCGCGGCTGATCGCCGCGCGCAACGCATCGCTCCGCGACGAGCTCGAACGGGACGAGGACGAGAACGGAGACGGTCAGCGGGGGGCGAGCTCCCCGAGCGCGTCGTAGGCCGCCGCCACGGCGTCCACCCGGGCACGCCCTGCCGGCCCGGAGGCCTCGTACACGTCGTTCGCGATGGCCGCGACGACCGCGAAGAGCGCCGCCATCGAGTCGAACGCCGACGGGGAGTCCACCGGGCAGAGCACCGCGGTCGCCGCGGGAGCCGCGATCACCGCCGCCGTCGGGTCACCGAGCACGACCACGTCGGCACCGGTCGCGACGCAGTGTCGCACGAGCCGCTCGGCACCCGCCGCGTGCCGCCGGACGGTGACGAGCACGACGAGGTCCCGCCGGTCGAGGTCCGCGACCTCCTCGCCCAGTCGCTGTCCCGGAGCCGGACCGATCCGGACGTCCGGACGCACCTGGGCCAGTTGGGAGCGGAGCTGCATCGCGACGGGGTGCGCACCGCGTTCCCCGACGACGAGCACTCGACGGGCTCGGACGATCCGACGTGCGAGCCGGACACGGTCGGCTCGTGCGAGCGAGGCGAAGGCGGCATCGAGGTTCCGTGCCTCGACCGCCCGCTGGTCGACGTGTGCGGCGTCCTCGGCCGCCCACGGCAGCCCGCTGCCCCGGGCGGACATGAGTTCCTGCCGGACCTCGGCGGCGTCCTGGAACCCGAGGGAGCGGACGAGCCGCGAGACCGTGGCCTTCGAGGTGCCCGACTCGGCCGCGAGCTCGGCGGAGGTGCCGACGAGCAGCAGCTCCGGGTCGTGGCGGACCATCGCGGCGACCCGGCGTTCCGCGGGCGACAGTCGGTCCCAGACCGCGTCGACCCGGGCGCGGACGTCCGGCACGGCGCTCACCGCGTCTCCGCCCGGTCGTCGGCGATGCGCTCGACCGCGACGGCCAGCGCGTCGAGACCGAGCGCGACGTCGTCCTCCGAGACGAACTCGTCGGGGTGGTGGCTGATGCCGTCCGGGTTGCGGAGGAACAGCATCGCGACGTCGGTGACGAGCCCGAGGGACATCGCGTCGTGCCCGGCGCGCGAGAACAGCTCCGCCGGTGCGGCCGCTCCGGTCGAGGCGATGCCGGCACGGACCGCGTCCATCAGCGCCGGAGCACAGAACACCGCCGGCGCGCGGTGCACCTCGGTCGGCGAGACCGTCACGCCCCGTCGGTCCCCGATCTCGTCGAAGGCGGCCGTGATCGTCTCCCAGACGCGGTCGCGCCCCTCGTCGAACTCCCCGCGCAGGTCGACGCTGAACCGGGCGAGCCCCGGGACGACGTTGACGGCGCCGGGCTCGACGGACATCGTGCCGACCGTGCCGACGTGCTGCTCGGCGCGGCAGATCCGCTCGACGGCGAGCGCCGCCTCGGCCGCGGCGAGGAGCGCGTCGTGGCGCCGCTCGTACGGGGTGCCGCCGGCGTGCCGGGCCTCACCGACCGCCTCGACGGAGAACCGCCGGGCGCTCGCGATGCTCGTGACCACGCCGAGCGCCTGGCCGGCCCGCTCGAGGTACGGGCCCTGCTCGATGTGCGCCTCGAGGTACCCGACGAGCCGCTCCGGGGGCAGCGCCGCCTCGCGCACGCGGGCGGGGTCGAGGCCGAAGTCGGTGAACGCCTGCCGGAGCGTGATCCCGTCACCGTCCTCGAGGTCCCACCAGGCGTCGTCCCACACACCGGCGACGGCGGAGGACCCGAGCAGGGCCTTGCCGAAGCGCGTGCCCTCCTCGTCGGAGAACGCGATCACCTGCAGGGCGAAGGGCAGCGGCCCCGATGCGGCGAGTCGGGCCGCGGTGCGGATCGCCATGAGGACGCCGACGACGCCGTCGTAGCGGCCCGCGTCGACCACGGTGTCGAGGTGCGACCCGAGCAGCAGCACGGGGGCGTCCGGCGTCGCGCCGTCGACGATGCCGTGCAGGTTGCCCGCGGCGTCCTGCCAGGTGCGGAGTCCGGCGTCCTGCATCCACTCCGCGACCACCGCGTTCACCCGGGCGTGCTCGGGCGACAGGTACACGCGGGTGGTGCGGTCCGCGTCCTGGGAGATCCCGGCGAGGGTGTCGCACCACCGCACGATCGTCGCGGCGTCGGCGATCGCACGGGCACTCGCGGTCGGTGCCGCGTGGGCCTCGGCCGTCCGGGGTCCGGCCGTCGTGGGTCCGGTCGTCGTGGGTCCGGTCGTCGTCATACGGCTGCCCCGATCGGCGTGACGCGGTCGGCGTGGACGTCGAGTGCGGCGTCGACCCCGGCACCCTGCGGCACGGCGTGGCCGGCGCGGCGCAGGCAGTGCTCGAGCGCGGCGAGGGTCCGCACGACGGTGTCCTTCCGGGCGTTGTACCCCATCGTCCCGATGCGCCAGACCCGTCCGTGCAGCGGTCCGAAGGACGTCCCGATCTCGATGCCGTGGTCCTCGAGCATCGCGCCGCGGACCTGGTCGCCCACGACGTCGTCCGGGATCTCCACGGCCACGACGTTGTGCATCTTGTGGGCCACGTCGCCGAAGACGCGCAGCCCGAGCGCCTCGACCCCGGCGAGCATCGCCCGGCCGGCGGTCGCGTGGCGCTCGATCACCGCCTCGCGCCCCTCCTCGAGCAGGATGCGGGCGCACTCGTTCGCGGCGTAGAGCATCGACGCGGCCTCGGTGTGGTGGTTGAGGCGCCGCGGGCCCCAGTAGTCGAGGATCATCGCGAGGTCGAGGTAGTTCGACCGGATCGGGTCGTCGGACACGACGTCGTCGACCTCGCGGATGCCGGCCTCGATGCTGCGACGGCCGTCGAGCACCGAAACGGCCCGCGGCGACAGGGTGATCGGTGCGCTGCCGGACGGGCCGCCCAGGCACTTCTGCAGGCCGGCGCTCACGACGTCGATCCCCCACGCGTCGGTCTCGAGCGGGTTGCCGCCGATGCTCGCCGTGGCGTCGGTGTACAGCAGCACGCCGTGCCGCTCGCAGATCGCCCCGAGCTCGTCGAGCGGCTGGTTCATCGTCGTCGAGGTGTCGCCCTGCACGACCGCCAGGACCTTCGGCCGGACCCGCTGGACCGCGTCCTCGATCACCGACGGCGGGAACACCTGCCCCCACTCGGTCTCGATGGTGTGCACCTCGGCACCGGCACGGGTGGCGATCTCGGCGAGCAGGTGTCCGAAGCGGCCGAAGACCGGCACGAGCACCCGGTCCCCCGGGGCGAGCAGCGACACCAGCGCCGCCTCGATGCCCGCGCGGGAGGTGCCGTCGACGAGCACGGTGGCGTCGTTCCGCGTGCCGAAGACCCGGCGGTACAGCTCCTGCGTACCGGTCATGGTCGCGGTCATCCACGGGTCGTACTGCCCGACGAGCGGGGTCGACAGCGCGCGGAGCACGCGGGGGTCCGCGTCGATCGGTCCCGGCCCCATGAGGAGTCGGGCGGGCGGGTTCACTGGCTGGGTCATGGTGCCTCCGTTCCGTAGGTGAATGTACTGGAACGCTCGTTTCGTGCGTGTTGCGACGCTACCGGTCGGTCGAGCAGGACGCCGTCGATGGTGGTGACCCCGTGGTCGGCCGTCGCCACGAGCCGCCCGCGGAGCCAGGTCTCGGTGACGACCCCGAGCGTGTGCAGGCCGGCGTACGCGGACACCGGGTTGCGGTGCGCCAGGGCCGACACCTCGACGACGCGCTCGGCCGCCGGGTCGAGGACCGCGAGGTGCGCGACCGCCCCCGGCGCGATCAGGCCACGGTCGGTGAACCCGACGACCGCCGCGGGTCCGGTCGTGAACCACGGCAGGACGGTCTCGAGCGGCAGCCCTCGGCGCACCGCCTCGGTCCACACCGCTCGGAAGCCCACCTGGAGTCCGGCGATGCCGCCCCACGCCGATCCCCAGTCGTCGGTCTTCAGGTCGGCTGTGGACGGCGAGTGGTCCGACACGACGCAGTCGATCGTGCCGTCGAGCAGCCCCGCCCAGAGCGCGTCGCGGTTCGCGTCGTCGCGGATCGGCGGGCAGCACTTGAACTCGGTCGCACCGTCCGGGATCGACCCGGCCTCGAACGCCAGGTAGTGCGGACACGTCTCGACGGTCACCCGCACGCCGTCGGCCCTGGCTGCCCGGATCATCGGGAGCGCCCCCGCGTCGGACAGGTGGAGCACGTGCACGCGGGCACCCGTCGCCCGCGCGCCGTCGAGGACCCGCGCGACGGCGGACTGCTCGGCACGGCCCGGACGGGTGGCGAGGAAGTCGGCGTAGTGGCTGCCGAGCGTCTCGTGCGGCACGAGGTGGTCCGGGTCCTCGGCGTGCACGATGAGCAGGGCGTCGAGCTCGGCGACCTCCTCGATCGCCGTGCGCAGCTGCACCGGGTCGAGGTGCGGGAACTCGTCGACGCCGCTCGGCGCGGTGAAGCACTTGAACCCGAAGACCCCGGCATCGTGCAGCGGACCGCGTGCTCCGGCGTTCGCGGGGACCGCGCCGCCCCAGAACCCGACGTCCACCGCGACGCGGCCCTCGGCGCTCGCCCGCTTCACCGCGAGGGCGTCGACGTCCACGGTCGCCGGGATCGAGTTCAGCGGCATGTCGACGATCGTGGTCACGCCGCCGAGGGCCGCCGCCCGCGTGGCCGAGGCGAAGCCCTCCCACTCGGTGCGGCCGGGTTCGTTGACGTGCACGTGGGTGTCGACGAGCCCCGGCAGCAGCACGTGCTCGTCGGGCACGGTGCGGTCGAGCGAGGCCGCGACCGACGCACCGAACGGCAGGACCGCGTCGACCACGCCGTCGCGGACGACCACCGCGGCCGGCCGGAGGACGCCGTCGACCCACGTCTGCCGACCGCGGAGCACCAGGTCGACAGGAGCTGCGGTGCTCACGCCGAGACCCCCGTCACCAGGGCCGGGCTCGCTGCCCCGTCGGCCGACGGCAGCGTGAACCCGGACAGCAGTCCCGTCACCGGCTTCGGTGGCGGCGGGGCGTACTCGCCGGTCTTGCCGGTGCGGAGCCCGAGCCGGACGAGCGACTCCGCGAGGACCGTCGCCGCGGCCACGCCGTCGACCACCGGCGCCCCGATCTCCCGCGAGACCTCGGCGCAGAACTCCGCCATGCCGGCGCACCCGAGCACCACGGCGTCGGCGCCGCCGGCGAGCACGGCGCGGCACTCCTCGACGACGAGCTCGCGTGCCCCGGACGTCGGGTCGTCGAGCTGCAGCACGGGCACCTCGCAGGCACGGATCTCGGTCACCAGGGACGCGAACCCGTAGCGCTCCGCCAGCTCCCACGCCCGTCCGGTCGTGCGGGCCAGGGTGGTGACGACGCCGAACCGTCGCCCGAGCATCGCGGCCGCGTGGTAGCCGGCCTCGGCGATCCCGATCACCGGGCCGGCGGCGAGCTCCCGCGCCGCGTCGAGCCCCGGGTCCCCGAAACACGCGACGACGTACGCGTCGACCCTCTGCTGCTCACCGAGCGCGATCTGTTCCAGGAGCCCGGGGACCGCGAGGGCCTCCTCGTAGTGGCTCTCGATCGAGGCCGGACCGGTCGTGGGCGTCACCGCCTCGACGACGGTGCCGGGTCCGGCGACGGCGGTAGCGGCGCGGCCGATCGCGGCGGTCATCGACGCGGTGGTGTTGGGGTTGACGACGCGGATGCGCAAGCGGGACCTCTCGGGCGGGGCTGGGACGGGGGTGGAACGGAGTGGCCGCGGAGGCGACGATCCGGCCGGGAGGCGGGTCGCGCCTCCCGGCCGGTGCCGCTGAGCGGGGTGTGGCGGACGGCTCAGTCGCGACCGGCGGCAGCGCCGTCGTCGACCGTCGGGTCGTCCGCGGCCAGCACGGGCATGCGGGGCGACCGACGCTCGAGCGCCCAGAAGACGACCAGCCCGAGGCCGCAGCCGATGAACCAGCTGTAGTTGCTCACCCAGGGCAGGACGCCCGTGGCCGGCGGCAGGACCGCGCTCGCGACCGACACGGCGCCGGCGACCAGCAGGGTCCACATCGCGTTCGGGTTCCAACCGGCGCGGTACCAGTACCGGGCGGTCGGCTCCTTCGAGTACATGTCGTCGACCGCGACCCGCTGCTTCGCCACCAGGTAGTAGCCGGCGATCAGGATCCCGAACAGCGGGCCGATCAGGGCGCCGAGGATGCCGAGCGTGTAGAGGATCGCCTGGTCGTTGCCGTACCAGTTCCACGGCGTCAGCAGCACGGAGCCGACGGCGGCGATCATGCCGCCCGTCCGCCAGCTGATCTTCCGCGGGGCGACGTTCGAGAAGTCGAACGCGGGGCTGATGAAGTTCGCGACGATGTTGATGCCGACCGTCGCGGTGACGAACGTGAGGCCGCCGAGCAGGATCGCGAACGGTGCGTCGATCGCCTGGACCGTCTCGATCGGGTCGGTGATGAGCTTGCCGAAGACCGGGACCGTCGCGCTCGCGCAGAGCACGGTGAGCACCGAGAAGAACAGGAAGTTGACCGGCAGGCCCCAGAAGTTGCCGCGCTTCACCGACCGGAACGAGCGGCCGTAGCGCGAGAAGTCGCCGAAGTTCAGCATCGGACCGGAGAAGTAGCTCACGACGATCGCGACGGCCGAGAGCATGACCGGGACGGACGCACCGAACGACATCGGCGCGCCCGTGTGCAGGGTCAGCGAGATGTTGCCGATGCCGGCCTTCGCGACCAGGTACACGGCGAGCGCGATCATCACGACGTAGACGGCCGGGCCGGCGAAGTCGATGAAGCGGCGGATCGCCTCCATGCCCATCGAGAACAGCGCGGCCTGCGCGACCCAGAGGATGCCGTAGGAGATCCAGCCGAGCGCGGAGAGCCCGAGGAACGAGTGGTCGAGCAGCGCAGCCGAACCCGGGACGAACTTCAGGAACACGATGTTGAGCGACTGGGCCGCGAGGAAGGTCTGCACGCCGTACCAGGCCGTCGCGATGAGGCCGCGGATCACGGCGGGCACGTTGGCCCCGATGACGCCGAACACTGCGCGGTTGATGACCGGGTACGGCACCCCGGTCCGCTGGGACGGCTTCGCGACGAGGTTCGCGAAGACCTGCACGACGAGGATGCCGACGACCAGGGCGACGAGCACCTGCCAGCTCGCGATGCCGAGCGCGAAGAGCGACCCGGCGGTGACGTAGCCGCCGACCGAGTGCACGTCGGACATCCAGAAGGCGAAGATGTTGTAGCTCGTCCAGCGCTGCTCACGCAGCGGTGCGAGGTCCTCGTTGGTGAGCGCCGGGTCGTACCCGGGCTTGACGACGCCCGCGCCGGCGGCTGCCGACGACGTCGTGCGGGGGGCGTGGGGCGCGGCGACCGGGGTCGCGATCTCTGTGACCAAGGCGTCCTCCGTGGGAGTGGGCGGCGGGGGTCCCCGCTCGTGGACGACGCTATGGAGGCTGTTCGCGCCGCCCGTTTCCCTCGTGTAACGGTCGTGTGACGCGGTGGACGTGCTGGAACGAGCGTTCCGGATCGGAGCAGTCGGACGTCAGGGCCGAGTGCTCACCGGGTCACCGGCGTCCCGGCAGCCGCAGGTCCCGCCAGGTGAAGCCGCCCCGGGGCGGGAGCGCCGCTCGGATGTGCTCGTCGTCGAAACGGGCCGTCGGCGCGAGGTCCGCGGGGAGCTCCCCGGCCGGCTGCGTCGCCTCGGTGACCCCCTCGGCGAGCATCCGCACCTGCGCCTTCGCGACGAGCGGCACGCGCATGGTCCACTCGGTCACCTGTCCGAGCAGCCGGTGCGCCCACACCGGCGCCGGGAACACCCGCACCGGGCGACCCACGACCCGTGCGACCCGGCGCACGGCCTCGCTGAGCAGCAACGCCTCGCCCCCGCGGACCGCCACCGTCCGGCGGGACAGCCGTCCCTCGAGCGCGCCGACGAGCACGTCCACGAGCTCGGCGACGGGGATGGGGCTGATCGTCTTCTCGCGGAACCCCACGGAGGCGAACAGCGGCACGGTCTGCACGGTGTGGCTGAGGTGGTCGACGAGGTGGTCCCCGTGCCCGTAGATCATCCCGGCCTTGAGCACCGTGTAGTCGAGCCCGGACGACCGGACCATCTCCTCCGCCGCCCACTTCGTCTCGTGGTACGGGGAACCCGTGCCCGGACGGGCCCGCAGGAAGCTCAGGAGCACGACGCGCTGCACCCCGGCGCGGTGGGCTGCTTCGAGCACGGCGGCGGTGCCGCGGACGTGCACGCGTTCGAAGGACTGGTCGCCGATCTCGCGGTTGATGCCGGCGCAGTGAGCGACCGCGTCGGCCCCGGCGAAGGCGTCGGTGAGGGCGTCGACGTCGTCGATCTCGACGCCGGTCCGACGGGAGACCACCACCACGTCGTCGGCCGGGTACCGCTCCGCGAGGTGTCGCCCCACGAAGCCGGTGCCGCCGGTGATCGCTACGCGCATGACTGGTCCTCCGCCCGGGACGCCGTGCCCCCTGCGGCCCACTCTAGGGAGTCCGGACGCGACCCGGTCGGCGGGTGTCGGGTGGTCGGGACAAAGGACTGGAGGCTCGTCGCGGGCGGGCGCTGCGCCTCTGGTCCGGCGCACATCGAGCGGCGCGACCCGGCTCGCTCTGTCGACGACGGCTTCCGCCAGGAGCGACCGGATCACGGCTGCTGCACGTCCTGGCAACCCCGGCACGACGTTCATCGGTCGCTCCCCTCCGCCAGCTCGAGCAGTATCGGATCGACCGGCAACGGCGCTCGGACTGAGCTCCGTTCGGAGCACCATCGTCACTGCGCGTCGGTGGCATGATGCTGCCATGCCGACCGTGAGCGCGATCCTCGTCATCGACCTGCAGCGAGGCGTCGTGCGGGACTGCTTCGATGCCGACGGCGTGCTCGCACGGACGGCCCGACTCGTCGATCGTGCGCGAGCGAGCGGAGTACCGGTGGTGTGGGTACAGGATCACGGCGACTTCGCCGAGGGTTCTCCGGACTGGGAACTCGCAGCACCACTCGAACGCCGACCGGAGGAGCCGCTCGTGCAGAAGGAGTACCGGGATGCGTTCGCGGACACCGACCTCCTCGAGGTCCTGGAGCGCTCGGGCGTGCAGCACCTGGTCGTCGCCGGTGCGCAGAGCGACCACTGCATCCGGACGACGACCCAGGCAGCAGCGGTGCACGGCTTCGACGTGACGTTGGTGTCCGACGCACACACGACGACGGACGCGGAGCACGGCGGTGTCCACATCAGTGCGGAGCAGATCGTCGCGCACACGAACATGTACTTCGGCGGTCTCAGGTACCCCGGCCGGCACTTCGCCGCCGAGCGGCACGATCGGATCGACTTCGCTCCCGTACTCTGACGACCGGCGAGGGATCATTCACTCGTGTACGCGACGGAGACGGTTCAGATCACGAGTCAGCCCAGCGACGTGTGACGATCCGAGCCGCGCAACCAAGGACTCGGAGAACGAGCGTGACCAGACGTCTTCCACCTCCTGCATCGTGATGTTCCCGTGAGTGAGCAGGATCTGTGCCAAGGCGACGGCCTCTGGTGCGTACTCGTCAGCCGGGGTGCCGCCGACACGTCCCGGCCTCAGACCGATCGGGTCGACAGCGGTCAACAGTTGGAGAGCATCGCGTGCGGTGCGCACGAGGTCGTCGCTGTCGCCTTCCGCAATGAGTGCGCCGAGACTGGCCAGTGGTTCGGAGGCCGCAGCAGACTCGTCGTTGATCACGACCCCATCATCGTGCATCGCGTCCGAGGCGCGACGGGCTGAGCGAGACGACGGCGCGGCACTCAGTACTCGCTCACTGGCCACTGCGGGAGGCGGGAGAAGCGGGGGCGCGGCGGTACCGGCTCATCGTCGTCCGTGACGCGGATCTCCGTGAGCACGGTGACGTCGCTGGTGCCGTACCACCGGTGTGCGACCCCGTCCCGCTCGTCGACGACCACAGTCACCCGGTCCGCGGGGTCGCGTCCATGCTCGCACGTCACGAGCACCCAGTGACTGGCGAGCCGTTGCACCAGGACCGGCGCGAAGCTCGCTGGCGAGCCCCACACGGGCAGACGCTCCGGTGTCAGCATGCGGACCGGAGGAGCGACAGTGCCGCTGCGGGCGAAGCTGACGTCCACCGGTCCGTCGACTGAGTGGAGGATGCCGTCCGCGTACCGGTCGCGGTGGCGGTCGCCCTGCCGATCGAACGTCCAGCTCTCGTCGCGCTCGTCGACGACGAGTTGGAACTGCTGCGGCTGTGTGACACCGCCCCGCGGCTCGGTCACCCCACGAGCGAGCCGTCGAACAGGGCGCCGGAGCGCGGCAACCTCCGCTTCCGATAGCGGGTGGGCTATCGGAAGCGCGAGGGGTCGCGTGCTCGCAACGAGAGCAGGACTGCTGCGAGACCGAGGACGACCGCCACGGCTGCTGCGATCCGACCCACGAGCTGAGCGGTCAGGGCCAGCTCGTACTGCTGCTTCGTCAGCACCACATCTGCTCCCTGCGGCACGGGCCAGGAGAACACCGGCGCGACCTGGCCGGCCTCGACGATCGACACGACGCAGATCACGAGCGCCACAACAGCCAGCGCGACGGAGACGATCGCCCACGAAGCCGAGTGCGCCCGACGAGTCACGGATGCGCTCCGGTTCCACCTCGTCGCGCGTCGGACACACGACGGCGCCGACGGACGAGCCAGCCGACCGCGGCGACGAGCAGGAGGGATCCTCCCACGACGGCGACCGGCACGCCGAGCAGCAGCAGGAGGCCAGCGCCGATGTTCGCTCCGCCATCGAATCCGGCGGCGAAGACCGCGATGACCGCGACGGCACAGACGAGACCGCCCGCGGCTGCGATGATGCCGCCGACGAGGACGAGAGCGCGGGACTCGTTCATCTCCTCGACGTACCCGGCCGGATTGGGTGGCGAGTTCGAGCCGAGGGGCGCCGCCTGGGGCCGTGTCGGACTCATGACGTTCCGGACCGATCGGAGTGCCGGCCGCCGCGGCGCTGTCGTTCTGCTTGTCGGAGCTTCGACTGGTCCCGCTGGATCCGCCACGCAGCGCCTCGGGCCCAGTCACGGGCCGTCGCTTCCGTCGCATCCTCCAGCGCGGCGTATGCGTTCAACAGATCGCGTTGGGCGACGGCGCGGCTTCGTCGCACCCCAGTGGCCGGGAAGGAGCGGGACGACGTCCCCGTGACGGTGATCATCTGAGCGTTCCCGACCGGCTCACCCCGCGACAGCAGCCAATCGTTCCAGGCCTCGAGCCCGAACACCGTGTCTCCGTCCAACGCCATCCTGTAGGTCCAGAGCCAGCTCCGCACGATGACCGTGCCCGGCGCGAGGTAGACACCGATGAACAGCGTCCGGACGCTCAGGAGAACGAGTCCGCCGAACACACACCAGACAGCGGGGATCAGGGCCTGATCGGACGCCGACTGCTCGCTCGGTGGCGTCGTCATGCCGACGAGGATCGACGCGATGAAGACGAGCTGCACACAGAACGTGGCCGTCAGGACCCCACGGCTCGACTGCCGAAGCCGTGTGCTCACAACCAGCCTCCGTTCTCAGCCTCGACGATCCCATCGGCCGTCCGTCCCGCGCTACCCCACTTCGGGCCCCGAGCGAGAAGCGGCGTCTGGGTCCTCGGCGCCGATGAGCGGTTGCCGGTACTCCCGGTTCGTCCTCGCGGTCGGATCGAGCAGCGCCCTGCTGGCACGGGTGGCGGATCATCTCCTGCCTGGTTCAGGCGGTGCGCTGGTCCTCGTGGCAGGGGGCCAGCGGAAGAGCTCGACGAGGCGCGACAGGCCCGGCGTGCGAGACAGCACGACGAAGATCGCGTGGCCGACGGCCCCGCCGAGGGTGTTCCAGAGGAAGTCGTTGACGTCCGCGACGTGGCCTCCGCCGAAGAGCCCGTCGGTGACGATCTGCAGGAGCTCGATCGTGAGACTGACCGCCGCGGCGGTGAGGACCACCTTCGCCCAGGACGGTCGGCGCATCAGGAGCGGGATCAGGATGCCCAACGGGGCGAACACGATCACGTTAGTGACGGCGTCCATGACCTCGTAGTCGGAGAACGGGATCAAGGCCAGCTTCGGCGTCCACTGCTGCAGCTGCGGAGGCCGGTCGAGGTAGATCGGGAGGACCGTGTTCGCGAAGATGCCGGCGACGTAGACCGCGAGTGCGGCCGCCACAGAGCCTCGGGGCCAGGTGAAGCGCCGGCTCGGGAGCAGGACCAGCAGTTGGATGAGGAAGGCGACGACGCCGACCACGAGGGCAACGGGTAGGGCGGGAACCTCTCCGAAGGGATCGTCAGACACTCGAACGATCCTGCCCGGATCGTTCGCTCAGCGGGTCCCTCCAGAGGTTGATCCGGAAGCCGATCGCTGCGAACCGATCACAGGGAGGGCGCAGTCTCCGCGCTGACCGGACGCGTCGGGCGCCCACGGACCATCGACGAGCGGACACGTCTCGGCTCGAGCCATGGGACTCCGCGAGCGACAATGCGGTGTGATCTCTGCGCTGACCCTCCCCGCCACCATCACCTCCGGCGACCGCGAGCTGCTGCTCCGACGGGCCACAGCCGCGGACCTGCACCCGATCATCCGGCTCCTGTCGGACGATCCGATCAGCGCCGGGCGTGGCGACGTCGGGAGCACCGCGGACGAGGTGGCCTACTCGGAAGCGCTGCAGCGCATCATCGGCGACTCGAGCAACGACGTGCTCGTCGTGGAGGACGAGCTCGCCGCCGTCATCGGCACGCTGCAGCTGACGGTCATCCCCGGGATGGCTCGACGAGGCAGCGCACGGCTGCTGGTGGAGGCAGTCCGCGTCGCCGGCACACAGCGGTCCTCCGGCGTCGGAACGGCCCTGATGCGATGGGTCGTCGAGCAGGCCGCGATCGAACTCGAGACCCCGCTGGTCCAGCTGACCTCCGACGCTGCGCGTACCGACGCGCACCGCTTCTACCGACGTCTCGGTTTCATCGACTCCCACGTCGGCTTCAAGTTCGCCGTGTCGTTGCCCGACGCGCCTGCCCGGTAGACGATCGTTCACCAGGAAGGCAAGGCATCGGAACGGCCCGCGGTACCGGCGCTGTCCGCTGAGCCGCTGACCCGTCCGACTGCCTTCGCCCGGTCACCACCGACGTGCACAGAGGACCGACTCCAGGCTCTGCCGTGCCCGGCGAACTTCCCCAGGCGCGCTGCTCGGGCCCGGACCGTCCCCTCCGGGAAACCGCGGAGCGACTTCGTCGTCCGATCAGAGCGCGTGCGTCCCGAGCAGCGCTCCGGCCACGAACGTCGCCGCGAGCGCGAGCGCCCCACCCACGACGACCCGCAGCGCCGCGCGGCCACGACGGGCACCGCCGAGCACCGCACCCGTGGTCCCGGTCAGCGCGAGCGCCACGAGCGAGGCCGTCACCGTGACGGCGATGCGCGCGGACTCCGGCGCGAGCAGCATCGCGAGGAACGGCAGGAGCGCACCGACGGAGAACGTCGCGGCCGACACCCATGCGGCGCGCCAGGGGCTGACGACCTCGTCCTCGGCATCCCGGAGTGCGGCCTCGGCTCGACGGCGTCGGACCTCGGGTCGCGCGAGCTCGCGGGCGACGGCGTCCGCCACCGAGTCCTCGACCCCGAGCGACCGGTAGTGCGCCGCGAGGGCAGGCGCGTCCTCGGCATCGGCCTCGAGCTTCGCCTGCTCCGCGGCCTGCCCGGTGCGCTGGGCATCGCGGGCTCCGCTCACCGAGATGTACTCGCCGAGGGCCATCGAGATCGCCCCGCCGACGAGCGCCGCGGTACCCGCAGCGACGACGGGCCCCGTGCCCGCACCGGCTCCGGCGACACCGACGAGCACGGCGGCGACGGACACGATGCCGTCGTTCGCGCCGAGCAGTCCGGCGCGGAGCCAGTTGAGCCGTGCGGCGCTGGTGGCGTCGTCGTGCTCGGAGGTGGGGAGCGAGAGGTCCGATGCGGTCGACATGACGGCCATCGAACCACTGCAGACCGGTTCGCGCCAGCAAGGTGAGGCAAGCCTGATCAGGGCTTTCGTGGTGAGGTGAGCCTCACCTCACCGAGCGACGCCCGCCTGCCAGACACGGGTCGGGCGACCGTTCAGCGCGTGCGGGAACGGCTCACCGACCGGCCGGAACCCCGCACTCGTGTAGAGCGCGAGGGCCGGCGCGTTGTCGTCCAACGCGTGCAGCTCGCACCGGTCGTACCCGGCGGCCGCTGCGGCGTCCACCGCGGCAGCGAGCAGTCGGCGTCCGAGGCCGTGGCCCTGCGCCGACGGCGCGACCGCGAGCAGGCTGAGGTACGCGGCATCGCTCGGCGTCCCACCGGACCCGGGGGCGGTGACCAGGGCGAACCCGAGCGGGTCCCCGCCGTCGTCGGCGACCACCAGGGCGACCCGCTCCGCAGCGAACTTCCCGTGTGCACGGGCACGGACGGCGTCCGACGCCGGCACGCCGTCGCGGTCCGCCACGGCGGCGACCCAGAGCGCGACGCAGGAATCCGCGGTCGACTCGTCGTCCGCGGTGCGCACGACGAAGGACGACCCGATCACCGGACCACCCTACGTCGCACCCGCCTGGGTCGGTCAGACGGTCGCCCGTGCGCCGACGCGGTACTGCGCGCCGCGGTGCTCGTCGGGCAGCCGGTCGCCGCGGCCGTGCAGCTTGTGGCGCAGGGACCCCTCGACGTACTCCTCGGGGTAGGCCCCGCGGGCGCGGAGCTCGGGCACGACGAACTCGATGACGTCCTCCCACGTGCCAGGGGTCACCGCGTAGGCGAGGTTGAAGCCGTCGACGTCGGTCTGCTCCTGGATGTCGATCAGTTGCTGGGCGATCGTCGCGCCGGACCCGACCGCGACCGGTCCGAGGCCGCCGATCGCGGTGTGCTCGGCGATGTCCCGGACCGTCCAGTTCGACCCGTCCTCCCCCGTCGCCGCGGACAGGTTCGCCGCCGCCGACTGGATCGCGTTCGACTCGATGTTGCCGAGCGGCTCGTCCAGGTCGTACTGCGACAGGTCCACCCCCATCCAGCCGGAGTTCAGCACGAGCGCACCCTCGGCCGACGCGTACGACCGGTACTCGCGGTACTTGGCCTGGGCTGCCTCGTCGGTCTCGTCGGTGATGACGGTGAGCAGCGTGTAGATGCGAGCGGCGTAGCGGTCGCGACCAGCAGCCTCCAGGGCGTCACGGATCTTGCCGACGGTCGCGGCGAGCTGCGGGACCGTCGGTGCGCCGACGAACACCGCCTCGGCGTTCTCGGCGGCGAAGCGGATGCCGCGGGGCGAGGCGCCCGCCTGGTAGACGACCGGGCTGCGCTGCACCGAGGGCTCGGACAGGTGGATGCCGGGGACGTCGAAGTGCGTGCCGTGGTGCTCGATCGGGTGCACCTTGGCCGGGTCGGTGAACACGCCGGTCTCGCGGTCCTCGACGACGGCGTCGTCCTCCCACGAGCCCTCCCACAGCTTGTAGAGCACCTCGAGGTACTCGTCCGCCACGTCGTAGCGGTCGTCGTGCGAGAGCTGGTCGGTCTGCCCCATGTTGCGCGCGGCACTCGGCAGGTACCCGGTGACGACGTTCCAGCCGATGCGGCCCTTCGTCAGGTGGTCGAGCGTCGAGATGCGCCGGGCGAACGGGTACGGGTGCTCGTAGGCGGTGCCGGCGG
The DNA here is from genome assembly GCF_003989515.1 of Curtobacterium sp. HSID17257. Taxonomy (GTDB): domain Bacteria; phylum Actinomycetota; class Actinomycetes; order Actinomycetales; family Microbacteriaceae; genus Curtobacterium. The sequence continues at coordinate 8,470 of NZ_RBLU01000035.1, read as the reverse complement.
TGATGCCGAACCCGAGGTGTTCGGTCACGGCGGCCATCGCGGACACGAGCAGGATCGGGTCGTTCACCGGCACCTGCGAGCCGGTGCGGAGCGCCGCCTCGTTCGTCCCGCCGTACACGTCGTACGTGCCGAGGACGTCGGCGATGAAGATGCCGTCGAAGCGCCCGCGCTCGAGCAGCTGCGCCAGGTCCGTCCAGTACGACAGGTCCTTGTAGTGCCGCGAACGGTCGCGAGGGTGGCGCCACAGCCCGGAGGACTGGTGCGCGACGCAGTTCATGTCGAACGCGTTGAAGCGGATCTGCCGGGTCTCGTTCGTCGAGGTCACGCGGCGAAGCTACGTCCAGCAGCCGGACACGTCACGTGAGGTGACGCCGTGTGACGCCGCCGCGGAGGCCGACGGCAGGTTCATGAGGCCGCCTCGCGTGGCAGCATGGCGACGTGCCCGTCGTCGAGTCCCGCTGCGTCGTCCCGGTCCCCGTCGAGGTCGCCTTCGCCGTGTCGCAGGTGCAGGGACCGGTCCGGAAGCGCTGGGACCCCTTCATCCGCCGGCAGCACCTCATCGGCGCCGACGCGCCGGCGAAGGGCGTCCGCACCTTCACGGTGCAGCGGACGGGCCTGCGGATGGAGAGCGAGTACGTCTCGTACAACCCGCCGTCGAACGTCGGCATGAAGATGACGAAGGGCTCGTGGTTCTTCGAGAAGATGGGCGGCGGGTGGCGCTTCACACCCGTGGAGGGCGACGGAGGCAGGACGCTCGCCGTCTGGCGCTACAACTTCACGTGCCGACCCGCCTGGCTCGCGCCGCTGGCCGAGCGCATCGGCGTGCTCGTCCTGCAACGCGACATCGACCGGCGCATCGCGGGCTTCGCGCGCGGGTGCACCGATCCGGTCGTGCTCGCCCACGTCGGTGCTCCGCCGACGGCCTGATCGAGACCGGTCAGACCGCGGTGGCCTCGCGTGCTGCTGCCTCGGCGGCGACCCACGCGAGCATCCCGCACTTCACGCGCATGACGAACTTCGAGACGCCGTGGAACGCCACGAGGTCCTCGAGGACGTCCTCGTCGGGCTCCCCCGCACCCCGCGAGCGCATCATGTCCCGGAACGCCGACGTGAGCTCGAGCAGCTCCGGGACGGTCCGGCCGACGGCCATGTCGGTGAGCACCGACGCGGACGCCATCGAGATCGAGCACCCGTCGCCCTGCCAGCCGATCGCAGCGATGCGGTCCGTGCCGGGCTCGAGGCGGACGCTGACGGTGATCTCGTCGCCGCAGGTCGGGTTCCGCTCGAAGTGCGACGCATCGGCGTCGTCGAGCACGAGGTCCCCGTGCCGGGCCTTCGCGTGGTCGAGGATGACCTGCTGGTAGAGCGAGTCGAGGCCGTTCACGAGGCCGCTCCGAAGTACCCGCGGACCTCGCCCACGGCGGTCAGGAAGCGGTCGACGTCCTGCTCGGTCGTGTACACGTAGGTGCTCGCGCGGCTCGTGGCGGCCAGCCCGAGCCGACGGTGCAGCGGCTGCGCGCAGTGGTGCCCGGACCGGACGGCGATGCCCTGCGCGTCGAGGTACTGCGAGACGTCGTGGGCGTGCACCCCGTCGACGTCGAAGGACACGAGTCCGGAGCGCGGCACCCCGGCGGGCGGGCCGACGACCCGGATGCCCGGCACCGCCGCCAGACCGTCGAGCATGCGCTGCGCGAGGTGCTCCTCGTGGGCGCGGACGCGTTCCATGCCGATGCCCTGCAGGTAGCGGACCGCCTCGGCGAGTGCGACCGCCTGGGACACCGGCTGCGTGCCGGCCTCGAAGCGCTCGGGCGCCGGCACGTACTCCGACGCCTCCATCGTCACGGTGGTGATCATCGACCCACCGGTGCGGAACGGCGGCAGGGCGTCGAGGAGCTCGCCCCGACCCCACAGGACGCCGATGCCGTTCGGCCCGAGCATCTTGTGCCCGGAGAACGCGGCGAAGTCGACGCCGAGCTGCTGCACGTCGAGGGGTCGGTGCGGCGCGGACTGGCACGCGTCGAGGACGACGAGGGCGCCGTGCGCGCGGGCGGCTGCGACCACGGCGGCGACGGGCGCGACCATGCCGGTGACGTTCGAGACGTGCGCGAACGCGACCACCTTCGTGTGCTCGGTGATGCGCGCGACGGCGTCCTCGGCGGTCCAGGTGCCGTCGTCGGCGACCGGCACCCAGCGGAGCGTCGCACCGGTGAGCGCGGCGAGCTCCTGCCACGGCACGAGGTTCGCGTGGTGCTCGGCCTCGGTCACCAGGACCTCGTCACCGGGACCGATGCGGAAGCGCTCGGCCGCCGCTCCCCCGCGCCCCCGGCTGGCGTTGGCGATGCCGTACGCGACGAGGTTCAGCGCGTCGGTGGCGTTCGCCGTCCAGACGACCTCGGACGGCGAGGCCGCGCCGACGAACCCGGCGACCGTGGCGCGGGCGTCCTCGTAGGCGTCGGTGCTCAGCGCCGCGAGCGTGTGCGCTCCGCGGTGCACGGCTGCGTTGTCGTGCTCGAGGAACCGCCGCTCGGCGTCGAGCACCTGGCGCGGCCGCTCGGCCGTCGCGCCGGAGTCGAGGTACGCGAGCGGGTGCCCGTTCACCTCCTGCTGGAGGATCGGGAAGTCCCGCTTGATCGCGGCGACCTCGCAGTCGGTCAGCGGCTGGTTCGGGGCGAGCACGGTCACGCGGTCAATCGTGGTCCGTCCCGCCCCGCGCGTCCAATCGCCTGCAGCGGACAAGCCGACGCAGCCCGTCGGGCCGGCGGACCGAGCCCGGGCGGACCAGCCGCTACTCGTTGCCGATCCGCTTGTCGGCCGCGTCGCGGGCGTTGTCGATCTTGTCGTCGTACTTGCCGCCGGTCGCCTTCTTCACCGCGTCGGCGACACCGCCGAGGACCTTGTCGCTGACGCCCTCGGCCTTCTCGCTCTTCAGGGCGTCCTGGACCTTGCCGTCCTTCAGGAGCTCCTGCGCCTTCTTCGTGATGTCGTCGAACCCTGCCATGGACGGCTCCTCACCTCGCGCGGGGCCCGTCGCCCCGACCTGCCGCCGATGGTAGGCGTGCGCCGGACGGGTGTCCGGGGCGCGTCAGACCATCTGCGCGCTGCGTCGCCGGGCGAGCACGTAGGAGACCGCGACCGAGCCCGTGACCGCCAGGAGCGACGGGATGAGGATGTCGGTGCCCTCCTGCGTGAACTCGACGACGAGCACGAGCGCGGTGAACGGTGCTCGCATCGTGGTCGCGAGGAAGGCCGCGGCACCGACGAACGCGAAGGCCGCCAGGCTCGACCCGTCGGCCGGCCAGAGCAACACCCAGAGGCCACCGAGGGCTCCCCCGAACGCGGATCCGATGGCGATCGACGGCGTCAGCGTGCCGCCGACCGCACCCGCCCCGATCGTCGCCGAGGTGGTGATGGTCCGGATGATGCCGAGGAGCAGCAGGAACACGATCGGTGAGAGCCCCGCGATCTCCGGTGACGAAGTGGTCGCGTTCATCGCGACGAGCCCGAGGGCGCGGCCGTTGCCGAGGATCTGCGGGAACGGCACCGCGATGAGCCCGACCATGGCGAACACGACGGGCAGCACGACGAGCAGGTGCCACCCCTTCGGCGCCATGCCCTGCAGCCGGTTCGTGAGCTTCACGAACCCGACCCCGGCGAACCCGAGCAGCGGCCCGACGATGATCGCCCACACCAGCAGCGACGGTGACAGGTGCATCGCGGGCACGTTATAGAGCACCTCGTCGGGGATCACGAGCCGCGCCGTGAACGCGGCGATCGCGCTCGTCGCGAAGGCGGGCAACGCCGTGGCGAACGTCAGCTCGCCGAGCAGCACCTCGACCGCGAAGAGCGCACCGCCGAGCGGCACGTCGTACACCGCCGCCAGACCCGCGGCGGCACCGCAGGCGACGAGGATCCGCGTCTCGCGCCCGGTCAGCCCGGCACGCGCGGTGACGAGCTGCGACAGCCACGCGCCGATCTCGCGGGGCGCCACCTCCTTCCCGATCGACGCCCCCAGGCCGACCGCGAGGATCTGCACCGCGGCGTTCGCGACCGTGGCGACGGCGGGCATCCGCTTGCCGTCGACGGCTCCCGTCACCGAGACGACGGGCTTCGCCCACCGCCGGAGCGCCCACCAGGCCACACCCGTCAGGACACCGGCCGCGGCGAGCGCGAGGAAGCGGTTGAGCCCGGAGGGCGCGTCCGCGGCCTCGAGGTGCCCACCGAACGGGTACCCGAAGGCGACGAACTGGATCGCCTGCAGGGCGAGCCACACGGAGATGCCCGCCGCACCGCCGGCGATGCCGACGAGCGCGGTGATGACGGCGAGCTTGAGGGCCCAGACCGGCGTGGTCGTGCGTGTCGCGGTTCCGGTCTGCGGCATGACCGGAAGCCTAGCGGCGATCGGGACCGGCCCACGGACCGCCGACCGCGCCTGTGGACGGACGGGAGGCCCGTGGCGGGGCCGCCACGGGCCTCCCGTCCGTCTGCTGGTCCCGTCGCGGTCAGACGGCCGTCACGCGGAAGGGGACCACCCGGTCCGACGGGAGGAGCGGCGGCTGCAGGCCGACCTGCTCGAGCACGCGACCGCTGAAGACGCGGTCACCGGACCACCACTCGGGGGCGCGCACGTCGTGGTCGTCGCCGACCAGGACGGGGTCCACGCGGTAGCGCGTGTCCGGGTCGAGGTCGCGGAGGACGACACGGCCGACGCCGGACACCTCGGACCGACCGGTGCTCGCGACGAAGAAGACGGCGTCACGGCGGTCCTCGGCGACGACCCCGTACACCAGGCGCGTCGGGTCGACCTCGTCGACGCGGACGAGCAGCCCCGTGTGCAGCAGTGCGCGCCACTCCTTGTGCAGTGCGATCCACGACGCCAGCGTGCGTTCCTCGTCCTCGGTGGCTTGCGCGAGGTCCCACTCGATGCCGAAGTGCCCGATCAGGGCGGTGCCGGCGCGGAAGGACACGTCGTGGAAGCGTCCCGTCGTGTGGTTCACGCCGCTCGCGACGTGGGCGCCGAGGAGCTCCGGCGGCAGGAGCTGCTGCGTCCACCGGTGCATCTGCTGGCGCTCGGAGGGGTCGATGTCGTCCGACACCCAGACGCGGTCGGTGTGCTCGAGCACCGCGAGGTCGACGCGGGCGCCGCCGGACGAGCACGACTCGATCTCGAGCTGCGGGAAGCGCTCCTTGAGCGTCGCCATCAGCCGGTACGTCGCCAGGGTCTGCTCGTGCACGGCGGCCCCGCCGCCCGGGAAGCCGGCCTCGACGAGGTCGCGGTTGTGGTCCCACTTGACGTAGTCGACGCCGTACTCGCCGATGATCGCCGTCATCCGCTCGAGCACGTACGCGTACGCCTCGGGGATCGCGAGGTTGAGCACCTGCTGGTCGCGGGAGCGCACCGGCAGCCGCCCGTCGGCCTGCATGATCCACTCCGGGTGCGCGCGGGCGAGGTCGCTGTCCTCGTTCACCATCTCGGGCTCGAACCAGAGGCCGAACTCCATGCCGAGCGCCCGGACGCGGTCGACGATCGGACCGAGGCCGTCCGGCCAGACGTCCTCGTCGACGTACCAGTCGCCGAGGCCCGCGTGGTCGTCGCGGCGGCCGCGGAACCAGCCGTCGTCGAGGACGTACCGCTCGACGCCGAGGCGGGCGGCGCGCTCGGCCAGGTCGGTGAGCCGGGCGAGGTCGTGGTCGAAGTAGACCGCCTCCCAGACGTTGATCGTGACCGGCCGGGGGCTCGTCGGGTGCTGCGGGCGGCTGCGGAGCCAGCGGTGGAACCGTCGCGCCTGGTCGTCGAGGCCCTCCCCCCACGCGCCGTACAGCCAGGGGCCCTCGTACGTCTCACCGGTCTCGAGCCGGACCTCGCCGGGCAGCAGGAGCTCGCCGCCGCCGACGACCTGGCGCCCGGTGGCCAGGCGCTCGGCGAAGTGGCGGTGGTTCCCGCTCCACGCCGTGTGCACGCCCCACACCTCGCCGTGCGCGAAGCCGAAGCCGGGTTCCCCCACGCTGAGGACGGTCGCGGCGTCCGCGCCGGTCCGGCCCTTGCGGCTGTCACGCTCGTGCGTGCCGACGACGAGTTCGCGGCGCTGCGGGGTGCGTTCCTTGCCCCAGCGGCCGGCGAAGTCGAGGACCTCGCGGGCGCGGGACGGCACGGGGAGCGCGACGGTCAGGTCGTCGACCGTGTACGTGCCGGCGGCGGTGTTCGTCACGGCGGCTCGGGTGCGGACCAGGCCGGACACGAGCACCTCGAAGGTGATCCGGACGGCGAGCCCCGCGGTCGTGTCCTCGGCCTCGGCCGTCAGGCGCGTGTCGTCGACGTGCAGCGCCGTGACCGTGAACGCCGGCGACCAGTCGCGGCCGTCGCGGTGACCCGAGAGCCCGGGACGGCCGGTCCAGCCGCGGTGGGGCTCCGGCAGCAGGGCGAGGCGGACGGGCACGTCGGCCTCGTTGTTCGCGACCGGGGCGACGTCGGCGTCGGCGAGCGCGACGAGCTCGTCGTGGGCCAGCGTGCCGAGGGCGGCGCCCCAGTGGACGATCGCGGGCAGTGCGCCGTCGCGGCAGTCCAGGACGACGGACACCCCACCGGCGGTCAGGTGGACGAGGTCGTTCGTGGTGGTGGGCATCGTTGCTCCGGTCGGCGTCGTCGACGCCTGCGCGTCGGGGGCACGACGAGCCTGGCCGTCGCGCCGTGTCCCGCGCAACACGACGCGCGCGGGTCGGTGGAACCGGGGCGTCGGCCGGGCCCACCCGTCAGCGGCGCGGGGCCGTCAGAACCAGCGTTTCACCTTGAAGACGACGAACAGGATCGCGGCGAAGGCGATCATCGCGACGATCGACAGCGGGTACCCCCACGTCCACGACAGCTCGGGCATGTGCGTGAAGTTCATGCCGTAGATCGCCGCGATGAGCGTCGGCGCGAACAGGATCGCCGCCCAGCCCGAGATGCGCTTGGTGTCGTCGTTCTGCTTCTGCGCCGCGAGGGTCGAGTCGACCGTCAGGGCGTTCTGCAGCAGCTGACGGAAGGTGTCGAGGCGCTCGACCGTGCGGATCACGTGGTCGAGGACGTCGCGGAACCGGCGCTGCAGTTCCACGGGCAGGTGGTACTTCTCCGCGCCGCGGTGCAGGTTCTCGATGATGCCGATGAGCGGTCGGGCGGCGCGCTGGAAGTCGACGACCTCGCCGAACAGCTCGTAGATGCGCCGCGACACCCCGGCCACGCCGGAGAACAGCTGGTCCTCGATCTGGTTGATGTCCTCCTCGAGTCCGTCGATCACCGGCGCGTAGCCGTCGACGATCGAGTCCATCAGCGCCCAGAGCTGCGCCTGCGGACCGGCGGTGACCAGGGCCGGCTTGCCGCTGAGTCGTCGGAGCGCGTGCGGGACGGCCTGTGGTCCGCGCGGGTCCGCCGGGACCACCGCCAGGAAGAAGTCCTGCCCGACGAAGGCGTGCACCTCCCCGAACTCGACCTCTTCCGGACCGTCGTGGTACACCGCCGGCTTCAGCACGGTGAAGAGCGTCGAGCCGTAGCGTTCGAGCTTCGGGCGCTGGTGTCCCTCGGCGGCGTCCTCGACCGCGAGCTCGTGCAGGCCGAGGGCGACCGCGACGTCCCCGAGCTCCTCGGCGTCCGGGCGGTGCAGCACGATGCACGCGCTCGCGCCCTGGTCGCCGATCATCCGGAAGGTGTCGTCGAGGGACGGGCAGGCGATCGGGGCGATGCGGTCGACGTAGACGGTGTTGAGCTCGACGGTCACGAGGCCACCGTACGCACCCGCTGGACGACTCGTCCCCCGGTCACCTGGACGCCCGCTGCGACCGGCGGTGTCCGTCGGGCCTACCGTGCAGGTCATCAGCATGCTGACGAACGGAGCGGACATGAAGAAGATATGGAAGCGCATCGCGGTCGCCGTGAGCGCCGTCGTGGCAGTGGTCGGCGCCTTCGTCGGCTCGGGTGCAGCCGGTGGGACGCCCATCGCCGAGGCGGCGGGCGGTGCGCTCTCGGCGTCGTCGACCGCGATCGCACCGGCCGGCCCGGCGTTCTCCATCTGGAGCGTCGTCTACGTCGGCCTCATCGCCTACACGGTGCGGCAGTTCTTCCGGACCGCCGACGACGAGCGTCACGATCGTCTGTTCGTCCCCGCGGTGCTGTCCCTGCTGCTCAACGCCGCGTGGATCCTGTCCGTGCAGTTCGGGTTCCTGTGGGCGAGCGAGCCGATCATCCTCGCGCTGCTGGGCGTCCTGATCTGGGCGTTCGCGGTGCTCCGGCGGACCCGGCCCTCGGGCACGGTCGAGGCGATCGTGACCGACGGCACGTTCGGGCTCTACCTCGGCTGGGTGTGCGTCGCGACGGCGGCGAACACCGCTGCGGTGCTGACGGCCGCCGGCTTCCGGGGCTTCGGACTCGGTCAGGACACCTGGGGCGTGGTCGTCGCCGCGGTTGCCGGGCTCGTCGGGGTGCTGCTCGCGATCTGGGGCA
>NZ_RBLU01000034.1 GCF_003989515.1 Curtobacterium sp. HSID17257 | reverse complement strand
GGCGTAGGCGAGGGTGGTGGTGGCGGGGTCGGAGGTGCGTCCGTCGACGGTCTGGGTGACGGTGAAGGACTGGTTGCCCCAGCCGACCTTGCTCGGGTTGATGCCGAAGTCGAACGTGCCGTTCTTGGTCGCCTTGGTGCGGATCACCTCGTTGTTGTTGTTCTTGATGGTGATCAGGGCTTCCGGGGTGACGCCGTTGCCCTTGATGTGGGCCCACTGCTTGACGTTCTCGGGGAAGTAGCCCTGCACGTGCGCCGGCGTCGCCGGCTTGGCGTCCTTGACGCTCACGTTGACCTGGGCGTTGTTGAACTTGCCGCCCTTGGTGTACTGGTTCGCGAACAGCTGGTAGGTGCCGATCGGGAGCGTGATGCCAGGGTCGGCCTGCACGGACCAGTTGGTCGTGCCGGTCAGGGTGGTGGTGCCGAGCTCGGTGCTGATGCCGACGCCCTTGATACCGATCACTGCGCCGTCGACACCGGTGCCGGTGAAGGTCTGGCCGTTGCTGATGATCTCGCCGAGGTTCGTCGGGTCGGTGAAGGTCGGTGCGGTGTTGGGGGCGTAGGCGAGGGTGGTGGTGGCGGGGTCGGAGGTGCGTCCGTCGACGGTCTGGGTGACGGTGAAGGACTGGTTGCCCCAGCCGACCTTGCTCGGGTTGATGCCGAAGTCGAACGTGCCGTTCTTGGTCGCCTTGGTGCGGATCACCTCGTTGTTGTTGTTCTTGATGGTGATCAGGGCTTCCGGGGTGACGCCGTTGCCCTTGATGTGGGCCCACTGCTTGACGTTCTCGGGGAAGTAGCCCTGCACGTTCGCCGGCGTCGCCGGCTTGGTGGAGTCGGTCACCGTCACGGACGAAGCACCCGCTGCCGTGAACGCGCCGAAGTTGCTGGTGCCGCTCACGGTGAACGCGGCGTTCCCGGTGCCCGGCGTCACGCCCGCGATCGGGAGGCTCCAGCGGGCCTTCTCGCCCGCAGCACGTGCCCAGCCGTCCTTCGTGTTCAGGGTGACGGTGGCCTTCGCGCCGCCGTCCTTCACGGTCAACGTCGCGGTCGAGTTGCCGTCGGTCAGCCACTGGCCGTCGCCGTCGAGGTACTGGCTCTTCGAGGCGCCGACGACGAACTTCGTCCCCGCGGGCGCGGTCACCTCGAACGTGGTGTCCTTGAGCGACGTGAGCGCATCAGTCGCCTCGAGGCCGAGGAACAGGTCCTTCGTCTCGCCGACCTGCATCGATGCGTCGAAGCCGAGAGCGTCGGTCGCGACGCCGCCGTTCTGCACCGGTGCTGGTGCGACCTCGACGGAGATCTTTCCGTGGCCGATGATCGGCGTGGTGTTCTCTGCCACGATGTCGACACTGCCACCGGTCAGCGTGTCCCCGGCCATCTGGCCGTCGAGGACCTGCAGCTTGAACTGGATCTTCCGGAAGCTGTCCGACCAGGTGTTGTCGCCGGTGATGGTCGCCGTCTTGCCGTCTGCCGCGACGGAGCCGGTCACAGCGGCACCGCTCCCACCCGCGCCTCGTGCGGCGACGAACTTCGTGCCCTCAGGAGCGTGGAGCGTGACCTCGCCCTGCTTCTTGGAGGAGATCGACCCCGACACCCAGTCGGTCGTCGACCCAGCCGGAGTCGCTGGGACGTCGAAGGTGACCTTCGCGCCGGTCTTGATCGAGAACGAGCCCTCAGCAGCCACGTCCTCTTGCCCGGCCTTCTTGATGGTCGCAGTTCCACCGGTGATCGTCGTGTCCGGCGCCGCGTCGTCGTTCACGCGCAGCTTGAACTGGATCTTCCGGAAGTCATCAGCCCAGGTGTTGTCACCCGAGAAGAACGCGGTCCGACCGTCGTCCTTGATCTGCCCGGGGATCGTCGTGCCGCTACCCACGCCCAACCCTCGTGCTTCGACGATCGTCGTGCCCGCGGGTGCCTTCAGCTCGAGCTCACCCTTTGTGCCGTCCGCAAGTGAGCCCTCAATCCAATCCGTGGTCGCACCGGGCGCGCTTACTGCTTCTTCGAACGCAATGTCCCCCGCCGCATCCTCGAGAACGTCCAGCCACAACGCGTCACCAAGCATGGACGCGTAGGGCGTGGAACTCATGGGACCCCCTCCCACGACCTTGTAGTCCGATACTCCCCAGTCGCTATAGTCGCCGACACCGCGGATTAGACCGTCGGCTTGAAGCAAGAAAGTTTGAAGAGTATCACCATTGCAAGTCTGCATCTTCACCATGCCGTACGGCTGGTCGTTGAGCGTGAGGCATTTCTCAGTGTCAAGCGATTTGATGGGGCCGGTCGTGCCTCGAGCGGGGAACGTCCACGTGCCGCCCTTTCCGATTTGAACTAAGTCCCCCGATACGACCCAGTTCGCGCGGTTCCCGTAACCAACCGCGGTCTTTGTCTGGAACGGTCCCATGAGTCGGGACCCATAGGGATCGATGGAATCGGCGGACGCTGAATCGACTGTCATAGGCAGCGCGGCAACAGTGGCGAGGGCAACGCCGGTCGCGACGGCCCTCCGGAGGAATGACTTCATGTGAAGAGATGTCTTTCGGATCGAGGCCACGCGCGCACGATGCGCCGGGCACTGGTCATAGGACATAAGAAATATCACCTACTCGACTGAAGACCTTCCGAGTGCGATGACTACCCGAACCTGCGCCCACCTGACGCAACTTCTCCGCCCAGGGCTTGACGCACGCAGCAGCCTGAGTAAACTTGAGTGCAGCGGACGCAACTCCGCGTAGGCTTCAGCAAGACCACGAACCCAACCGAAGGAGCACCACAACATGGGACGTGCAGTAGGCATCGACCTCGGAACCACCAACTCGGTCGTCAGCGTGCTCGAGGGCGGCGAACCCACCGTCATCGCGAACGCCGAGGGTCTCCGCACCACGCCGTCGATCGTCGCCTTCACGAAGGACGGCGAGGTCCTCGTCGGCGAGACCGCCAAGCGCCAGGCCGTCACGAACGTCGACCGCACCATCGCGAGCGTCAAGCGCCACATCGGTACCGACTGGAAGGTCGACATCGACGGCAAGAGCTACACGCCGCAGGAGATCTCGGCCCGCACCCTCGGCAAGCTCAAGCGCGACGCCGAGCAGTACCTCGGTGAGGACGTCACCGACGCGGTCATCACCGTCCCGGCGTACTTCAACGACGCCGAGCGCCAGGCCACGAAGGACGCCGGTGAGATCGCCGGCCTCAACGTCCTCCGCATCATCAACGAGCCGACCGCTGCGGCGCTCGCCTACGGCCTCGACAAGGGCAAGGAAGACGAGCTCATCCTGGTCTTCGACCTCGGTGGCGGCACGTTCGACGTCTCCCTGCTCGAGGTGGGCAAGGACGACGACTTCTCCACGATCCAGGTCCGTGCGACCTCGGGCGACAACCGCCTCGGCGGCGACGACTGGGACCAACGCATCGTCGACCACCTCGTCAAGAAGTTCAAGAGCGAGCACGGCGTGGACCTGTCGACCGACAAGATCGCGAAGCAGCGCCTGAAGGAAGCGGCTGAGCAGGCCAAGAAGGAGCTCTCGTCGCAGATGTCGGCGAACATCCAGCTCCCGTACCTGACGCTGACCGCCGAGGGCCCGCTGAACCTCGACGAGACCATCTCGCGCGCGCAGTTCGAGCAGATGACCTCCGACCTGCTCGACCGCACGAAGAAGCCCTTCAACGACGTCATCAAGGAGGCGGGTGTCTCGGTCAACGACATCGCGCACGTGGTGCTCGTCGGTGGTTCGACCCGCATGCCTGCCGTGGCCGAGGTCGTCAAGAGCCTGACCGGTGGCAAGCAGCCGAACCAGGGCGTCAACCCGGACGAGGTCGTCGCCGTCGGCGCCGCCCTGCAGGCCGGTGTCCTGAAGGGCGAGCGCAAGGACGTCCTGCTCATCGACGTCACGCCGCTGTCCCTCGGCATCGAGACCAAGGGCGGCCTGATGACGAAGCTCATCGACCGCAACACCGCGATCCCGACCAAGCGCAGCGAGACCTTCACGACCGCTGACGACAACCAGCCGTCGGTCGCGATCCAGGTCTTCCAGGGCGAGCGCGAGTTCACCCGCGACAACAAGCCGCTCGGCACCTTCGAGCTCACCGGCATCGCGCCGGCTCCCCGTGGCGTGCCGCAGGTCGAGGTCACCTTCGACATCGACGCCAACGGCATCGTGCACGTGTCCGCGAAGGACAAGGGCACCGGCAAGGAGCAGTCGATGGTCATCTCCGGCGGCTCGTCGCTGCCGAAGGAGGACATCGAGCGCATGGTCCGCGAGGCCGAGGAGCACGCCGCCGAGGACAAGGCCCGCCGCGAGGCCAACGAGCGTCGCAACCAGGCCGAGCAGCTCGTCTACTCGATCGAGAAGCTCATCAAGGAGAACGACGAGAAGCTCCCCGCGGACGTCAAGTCCGAGGTGCAGGGCGACGTCGACTCCCTCAAGTCGGCCCTAGCGGGTGACGACGACGAGGCCGTGAAGACCGCGTTCGACAAGCTCAACGAGTCGCAGGGCAAGCTCGGCCAGGCCATCTACGCCCAGCAGGACGCGGGCGCCGCGGCCGGTGGCGAGCAGCCGGCCGGCGACCAGCCCCAGCAGGACGACGAGGACATCGTCGACGCCGAGGTCGTGGACGACGAGGACGACAAGGACAAGAAGTAACGATGACGGATCCCAAGGACAACGTGCCCGAGGACGCCGAGCCCCAGGTCGAGGGTGACGCGACCAACGCGCAGGAGCCCGAGGACCTCGTCGAGGCGGAGGGGCCGGACGTCGAAGTGCCGACGGACGCCCCGGCCGCCGGCGGCCCCGAGAGCGACCTCTCCCCGGAGGACCAGGCCCTGCTCGACGACGCGGCCCGCGGCATGGAAGAGGACGAGCTCTCACAGGCCGACCGCGACCTCGTCGCCGACATGCGCGCCGACATGCTCCGCGCGCAGGCCGAGCTGGTGAACTTCCGGAAGCGCGTCGAGCGTGACCGTGATGCGAACCGCGACGCCGTCATCGCCGAGGTCGTCCGCGCCCTGCTGCCGGCCCTCGACGACCTGACCCGCGCCGAGGCGCACGGTGACCTGACCGAGGGCCCCATGCAGGTCATCGGCCAGAAGATCCGCGGCGGCTTCGAGAAGTTCAAGCTGGTGCAGATCGGCGAGAAGGGCGAGCTCTTCGACCCGAACGTGCACGAGGCGATCGTGCAGCTGCCGACGCCGGGTGCGACCGACCAGACCGTGGCGGACGTCGTGGAGCCGGGCTACAAGCTCGGCGACCGCGTGCTCCGCGCGGCCAAGGTCGCGGTTGCGGTCCCCGCCTGAGGCTCGGGAAGGAGGTAGGGATTCATGGCCAGTCAGGACTGGTTCGACAAGGATTTCTACAAGGTCCTCGGCGTCGACAAGAAGGCGAGCGAAGCTGAGCTGAAGAAGACCTACCGGAAGCTCGCCCGGCAGTACCACCCGGACTCCAACCCGGGTGACGCTGCCGCCGAGTCCCGCTTCAAGGAGATCAGCGAGGCGTACTCGGTGCTCTCCGACAAGGAGCAGCGCGCCGAGTACGACCAGGTCCGCGCCATGGGTTCCGGCGCCCGCTTCACCGCGGGTGGCCCGGGCCAGGGCGGCGGCTTCGAGGACGTCTTCGGTGGGATGTTCGGCCAGCAGGGCGGGCAGCGTGTCCGCTTCGGCCAGGGCGGGGCCCGCGGCGGCGCCGGCGGCTTCGAGGACATCCTCGGCGGCATGTTCGGCGGCGGACAGGGCTTCGGGCAGCCGTCCGGCGGCTTCCGCGGCTTCGGCGGTCCCACCAAGGGCCGCGACGTCACGGCGTCGACGACGCTCGACTTCACCACGGCGATCGCCGGCGACACCGTCAAGCTCGCGCAGGGCAACGGCCGACCGGTGAACGTCCGCATCCCCGCGGGCGTCGCCGACGGGCAGAAGATCCGCCTGCGCGGGCGCGGCGAGCCGAGCCCGGACGGCGGAGAGGCCGGCGACCTGGTCGTCAGCGTTTCCGTCCGGAAGCACCCGGTCTTCGAGCGCGACGGGCAGCACCTCCGCGTGGACGTCCCCGTGACGTTCGTCGAGGCGGCGCTCGGCGCGACGATCCAGGTCCCCACCCTCGGTGGCGATCCGGTGAAGCTCAAGGTCGCCCCCGGCACGCCGTCCGGCCGCGTCCTGCGTGTCAAGGGTCGCGGCGTCGCGACGAAGAGCGGCACGGGCGACCTGCTCGCCAGCGTGCAGGTCGCGGTGCCCTCGCACCTGTCGGACAAGCAGCGTGAGGCCGTCGAGGCCCTCCGCGCCGTCCTGCCCGACGAGGACCCCCGCGAGGACCTCCTCGCCAAGGCGCGCAGCTAGCGCTGCGCAACCAGCACGACAACCGGCCTGGAGGCTCGGCGCGGCTCCGTCAGGAAGCCGCACCGGGCCTCCAGGCTGGTTCTGCACCAGGCCGACGACGGAAAGGAACCAGCCATGACCGACATGGACGAGAACTCGCCCGTCTTCGCGATCGCGGTGGCGGCGGAGCTCGCCGAGATGCACCCACAGACGCTGCGGCAGTACGACCGGCTCGGCCTGGTCGTGCCGGGCCGCACCCGCGGCGGCTCACGCCGCTACTCGATGCGCGACGTCGCGCAGCTGCGCGAGATCGCGCGGCTCGGGTCCGAGGGGGTGTCGCTGGAGGGGATCCGGCGGGTGCTCGACCTCGAGAACGAGAACCAGCTCTTGCGTGACCGTGTCCGCGAGCTGGAGCGGGCGCTCGCCGATCAGCTCATCGCGCGGCCTGGTGCTCGTGTCTTCGCGGCGACGACGACGGGCGCCGCAGTGCCGTTGCGCGCCGGCATGCGACCGCAGCGGAACACCGCCGTGGTGCTGTACCGGCCCCAGCGCTGACGTCAGACGTCCGGCGGATCGAAGAGGTCCCGACGGACGGCGTCGACCGCGGTGCACCGGGGGAGCGCGGGGCGGTCGTCCTCGGAGGAGCAGCGCTCGGGGCGGCGGGCGCGGACGGTCTCGATGACCGAGCGGACGCAGGATGCGCACACGTCAGGACCGCCCGCGGTCGGGGTCCGGGAGCAGGTGGACCGTCCAGGTCGCCCGTTCCGCCAGGCGTCCGTCGCGGCAGTCGATCGCGACCCGGAGGGCCACGAGGCCGTTCCGGATGTGTTCCCACGGCAGCGCAGCCCGGATGTCGTCGTGCCGCAGGCGGTAGGTCAGGCCGTCGAGGGTCCCGCTCAGCGCCGCCACGAGCAGGCGGTTGTCGCACGCCGCCAGGAACGTCCGGTAGACCGGGGTGATCGCGTCCGAACCCCACTGCCAGGTGGGCATCGCCATGCAGTCGAGCACGAGCCCGATGCGGCGGAAGAGCGCAGCGCGGTCGCGGTCCTCGAGGTCGCCGATCGTGGTGCGGACGACGCCTCCGAAGAGCAGGCCGAGGGTCTGCAGCGTCGGGACGAGTTCGTCGCGACGGGGGACCGTGACGCGCGTGTACCGGTTCGGGCGGAACTCGACGAGACCGAGGTGACCGAGGTCCGACAGGGCTTCCCGCACCGGCGTCCGGGAGCATCGCAGCCGGAGTGCGAGCTGTTCGTCGTCGAGCAGGGTGCCCGGGCCGAGCGCCCCGCTCATGATCTCGTCGCGGAGGCGTTCTCGCGCCTGGTCCCGCAGCCGAGGGCGCACCCCGGCTTCTGGCGAAGCGAACATCGGCCCCTCTCGCTCGTCCTGCCGCTGCCTCGTCGTGCAACGGTCTCCTCCGAGCGTACGGGCTTGGGATACCAGCGGTACCGGTGATATACCGCTGCGGCAGTCCCGGTCTCGGATCCGCATCACCGTCTGGGTACCCTGGGGCCGTGCCATTCGACTTCGCCGACCACTTCCGGCGCTCCCCGGTCAACGACGAGCCCGACCTCGTCGCGATCGACGGCACCGACCGCTTCATGCTCGACGAGGCACCGCACGTGCACGGGGACGCGCTCCGGCAGCCCGGTGAGGTCGCCGTCGTCGACGACCGGTACGGGGTGCTGACCCTCGGCGCGATGACCGTGCACGGTGCGTCGGGCATCCGCGTCGTGCAGGACTCGCTCGTCGGGGTGCGGGCGCTGCAGGCGAACGCCGGGACCTTCGGCCGCAGTGGCTTCGTGCTGACGGAGTCGCTCGAGCAGGCGTTCCGCGACGTCCGGCTCGTGCTCCTCCGGCTGTCGAAGTCGAACGACCGGCTCGACGAGCTCGCACGCGCTGTCGCATGGTGGGCGGCCCCCGACGTGGTGCTGCTCTGCGGTGGGGTCTCGAAGCACATGAACCTGTCCCAGAACGACGTCCTGCGCCGGTACTTCGGCGAGGTCACGGCGTCCCGTGGGCGCGGCAAGTCGCGGCTGCTCGTCGCCCAGGACCCGCTCCGCGCGACGGCGGTGCGCGCCGACGCCACGAACCCCTGGCCGCGCTCGGTGCACGTCGACGAGCTCGGGATGACGCTCGTCGCGCACGGCGGGGTCTTCGCGGGGACGTCACTCGACCAGGGCACCCGGGTGCTGCTCGACGTGATGGACGACGCCGTGCCGTCGGCGCGGGTCGCCGTCGACCTCGGGTGCGGGAACGGCGTCATCGCGACCGCGCTGGCGCGCCGCCGTCCGGCCGTCAAGGTGGTCGCGACCGACGTCTCGGCGATCGCCGTGGCGTCGACGCGGGCGACGGCGGTGGCGAACGGCGTCGCGGACCGGGTGACGGTCGTGCGGTCGGACGCGGGCGACGAGCTCGACGACGGGTCCGCGAAGCTCGTGCTCTGCAACCCGCCCTTCCACGAGGGCACCACGGTGAGCACCGACGCGGCCGAGGCGATGTTCCGGAACGCGGCCACGATCCTCCAGGCCGGCGGTGAACTGTGGTGCGTCTGGAACTCGCACCTGCGGTACCGACCCGTGCTCGAGCGGCTCGTCGGGCCGACCCGGCAGGTCGTGCGGACCGCGAAGTTCACGGTGACTGCCTCACGACGCGAGGCCTGACGCGGGAGAGCCCCGTCACGTGACGTGACGGGGCTCTCCGTGGGAACTGCTTCAGATGTGGACGGGCAGCTGGACGGACTTGCCGCCCGACGTGATCGTGATCACGTGGTCGCCCTTCGCGAGGCCGGTGAGGGAGAGCTTCCCCTGGCCGTCCGCCTTGATCGAGCCGACCGCGAGCTGGCGGTCGCCCTCGTGCGCCTGGAGGCCGCCGATGCCGGAGGGAAGACCCCACACGGTGATCTCCGCCGAACCGGTCAGGGCGCTGGTGCTGGTGACCGTCGCCTCGAGGGCGCTCGCGTCGTGATCGCCGTTGCCGATGGTGAGGGTGCGCTCGACCCGCTCGCCACCGATGGTCGCCATCGCGGTGACCGTGGTGGTGAGTCGCTCCGGGGCGGTGACGACGACGTTGCGGAGCTCCTCGTCGTCGAGCGTCACCTCCTTGCTCTCCCCGTTGGCGGTGACGGTGACCTCGGTGCCCGCCGGTCCGCGGACGTCGACGCTCACGCGACCGGCGTCGATGCGGGTGGAACCGACGGTGAACGCGGTGTCGGAGGCGCCGTCACCGGGCTGCTCGGTGCCCTCGCCGGGCTGTTCGCCCTCGTTCCCACCGCCGGGCTGCTCGGTGCCGTCGCCGGGCTGCTCGCCCTCGTTGCCGTCACCGGGCTGCTCGGTGTCGCCTGCGGAGTAGGTGATCGTCCACGGTGCCGTCCGGTACTTGCCGGACTCGTCCTGGTACGACGCGACGAGCTCGTTCACGCCGGGGCGCAGGTCGCGTTCGAGGGAGAGCGTGAAGTCGCCGTCGGCGTCCGTCTTCGCGTCGCCGAGGTACTCGCCGGCATCCGGGTCGACGATCGACACGTTGCGGTACGAGCCCGGGGTGTGGCCCGTGATGGTCGGACGGGCATCGTGCACCGTCGAGCCGCTCGCCGGCGTGGTGATCTCGAAGCGCTGTGCCTGCTGCTCGTACGTCACGTCGAGCGACTGGCCACGGAGCCAGGAGCCGTCGGTCTGCTGGTACCGGAAGACGAGCTGGTTCTGCCCGGTGTTGAGTGCGCCTTCGAGCGTCACCTTCCAGTTGCCGTGCTCGTCAGCCGTGGCCGCGCCGAGAGCGGGACCGGCGGGCCCGCCGACGGACACGTGGGTGCCGGCAGGAGCCGTGCCCTCGATGGTGGGACGCGCCGTGCGCACGGTGTCGCCGTCGTGGAGGCTGGTGACCTCGCCGACGACGGTCTGGTCGCCGGGCTGCTCGCCCTGGTCGCCGCCGCCGGGCTGTTCGCCTTCGTCGCCACCGCCCGGCTGCTCGCCGCCGCCGGGCTGTTCGCCGTCGTTCCCGACCTGGGCAGCCGCCCAGTTGCTCTGCGTGAAGGCCTCGCGGTTCGGCGTGTCCAGCGGGACGGACTGGTCGACGGCCCGCACCCAGACCTCCTCAGCCGCGGCGCCGCCCGGCACCACGATCTCGAACGAGGCGTCGGTCCGCGGGGGCGCCGAGGTGACGACGTCCCGGCGGTCGAAGGACGCCTCGATCGTCGCCTCCGCGTTCGCTCGACCGCGGACCACGAGGTCGTCCCCGCGGCGCTCCGTGGACTCGATGACCGGAACGGCCGCGAAGGCGTCCAGGTGCGCTTGGGACGGCGTGCTGTACGACCCGTCCGACCGCACGACCGCGGCGGTGACGACCTGCGGGCCGGAGACGAGCGGCGCGAGGTCGCACGAGTACCGCTTCGGGAGGGCCACCGTGGCGGTGCCCTCGCAGAGCAGACGTCCGCGCTGGTCGACGACCTTGAGCGTGCCGCCCTCGATCGAGCTGGTGGCGACCAGGCCCGGCGTCGCGAGACCGGTCTCGAAGACGGGGAGGCCCCCACGATCACCGACCGACCCGGCGCCCTGGATCGTGAAGATGCCGGTGGAGCTCGCACCGACGGGGTTCTCGGCGGTCGCGCCGGGGATCGACGGCAGGTCGGGACCGGCCGTCGCCGCGTTGGCGGCGGTGACGAACCCGGTGGAGGTGAGGACGAGTCCGAGTGCGGCTCCGGTGGCCGCACGGGTGAACTTGCGCATGATTCCTTCCTGTACCCGAACGGAGGCGTCGGGGACGGGAAGCAATGTTGTATGTTGAATACTGATTATATTCCCCATGCGAGGCGTACGAACGACGAAGCGCCCCGCCGGTCGGCGGGGCGCTTCGTCGTCGCGTCGTCGGATCAGGCCGGGACGTAGTCGAACGTGTCCGGGTCCGGGCCCGTGCGGTGGCCCTTGTCGAGCGAGGTGATCGCCGTCATGTCGTCGTCCGAGAGCTCGAAGTCGAAGATCGCGAAGTTCTCCTCGACGCGCGAACGCGTGACCGACTTCGGGAAGACGATGTCGCCGCGCTGGATGTGCCAGCGGAGGACGACCTGCGCCGGGGTCTTGCCCGTGGCGCCGGCGATGCGGGTGATGGTCTCGTCGTCGAGCACGAGGCCCTGGGCGATCGGGGACCAGGCCTCGATCGCGATGCCGTGCTCGGTGCCGTACGCGCGGAGCTCGTCCTGCACGAGGTACGGGTGCACCTCGATCTGGTTGACGGCCGGGGTGATCGTCGTCTCGGCGGCCAGGCGGTTGAGATGGTGCGCCTGGAAGTTGCTCACACCGATCGAGCGGGCGGTGCCGGCGTGGTACAGCTCCTCCATCGCCTTCCAGGTCGGCACGAAGTCCGACACGGTCGGCAGCGGCCAGTGGATGAGGAAGAGGTCGGTGTACCCGCCGAGCAGGTCGGCCGACTTCTTGCCGTTCTCGGCGGCGAGGGCCGGGTCGTGGAAGCCGTTGTTGAGCTTCGAGGTGACGAAGATCTCCTCACGAGGGATGCCGGACGCCTCGATGGCCTCGCCGACCTCCTTCTCGTTGCCGTACATCTCGGCGGTGTCGATGTGGCGGTAGCCGACCTCGAGCGCGGTGAGCGTCGCTTCCTTCGTCTTCTCGGGTTCGATCTGGAAGACGCCGAAGCCGAGCTGCGGGATGGTCTTGCCGTCGTTCAGGGTGATGTTCGGAACGGTCATGACGCCATGCAACCAAACGCCCCTCAGGAGGCATTCCGGCAACACTCAGTCGAGCGCGCCGCGCGCGGGAACCGGACCGGTCAGGCGAGTGCCGCCTCGATGTACGCGAGCAGGGCGTCGCCGTACGCCACGGCCGCGTCGTCGCTCCGGAACTCCTGCGCGACCCCGCCGATCGTCGCCGTCACGACGAACCCCGCGGTGAGCGACACGAACGCCGACCCGAGCAGGCCGCGGAGCTGGTCCTCGCGGGGGAGCCAGAGCGACTCGGACGCCTCGACCGAGTCGAGCGCCCACTCCGTCGTGCCGTTGAAACCGAGCGAGGTGCCGCTCGGGTGGTCGTGGCGCTCGACGGTCATCTCGGACACCGTGTAGACGTCGTCGTCCACCCCCGGCTTGTCGATCACGAACCGGTCGCCCGTCGCCGGGTGCCAGCGGAGTCCGGCATCGCGCAGCGACCGGGCGAGTTCGACGGTGATCACCGCACCACCCTGCCACGCAGGACCGGAGGGCGGACGGGACCCGACGGGGTGCGTCGCCGTGAGGACACGTTCGTGCTGGCCGTCGTCGGGGACGTGGTCGTCGGCAAGGTCGACGTACTAGCATCGCCGAGCACCCCCGCGCGCGGCGAGCACTCGTCCGCGCGCGCGGACGCGACGACGCCTGGGCAACCGGTGCCGTGCCTCCCGGCCGCTCACGCGACCACGGGCGCGACCGCCGGCCGGTGTCACGGTCCCGGGGCGGCCACGAGCCGCCGCCGGGTCCTGTCCGCCCTCCCCGTCCGCCCAGCAAAGGACCCGCATGACCCTCGAGCGCGAGGAACTCCGCGACGACTGGACCGTGGCGATCGCCGGCGACCAGCTGCCGGCCGGAGCGCCGGCCGGGATCGCGGGTCGCACGATCCCCGCCACGGTGCCGGGGCAGGTGCACACGGACCTCGAACGCGAGGGCCTCGTCGCCGATCCGACCGTCGACCGCAACGAGGACGGCGCGAAGTGGGTCGGGCGGGCCGACTGGGCCTACCGGCGCACCGTCGACGTCGCACCGCGGGGGTTCGAGCGCGTCGACCTCGTCTGCGAGGGGCTCGACACGGTCGCCGAGCTGAGCCTCGACGGCGTGGTCGTCGGCACCACCCGGAACATGCACCGGCGGTACCGGTTGGACCTCAACGACGTGCCGGGTGCCGCGGGCGACCGTGAGCTCGAGCTGCTCTTCGAGTCGCCCTACCGCGAGGCCGGCCGGGTCGCCGCCCGCGCCGGCTCGATGCCGGGACCGTACGACGAACCGTTCCCGTACATCCGCAAGCAGGCGTCGAACTTCGGTTGGGACTGGGGCCTGACCGCGGTGACGAGCGGCCCGTGGCGTCCGGTCGCGATCGAGCGCTGGTCGACGGCGCGGCTCGCCGAGGTGAAGCCGCTCGTCGACGTCGAGGCGGGTGAGGGCGTCCTCGACGCGCACGTCCGCGTCGAGCGGTCCGGGATGAACGACCTCGACCAGGACGGTGAGGACGACGACCTCGTGCTCGTCGTCACGGTCGCCGGCCCGACGGTGGACGGCGGGACGACCCGACAGCGTTCGCGGGCGCAGCTGACGCCGAAGGACGACGAGACGGTCGTCACGGTGCGCGTGCCCGAGGTGCGGCGCTGGTGGCCGCGCGGCTACGGCGAGCAGCCCCGCTACGACGTGACCGTCGAGCTGCAGACCGTCGACGGCGAGGTCCTGGACCGCCGGACGGCGAAGACGGGCTTCCGCTCGGCCCGGATCGACACCGCCGACGACACGATCGGCAAGCCCTTCGCCGTCGTGGTGAACAGCACCGTCATCGACGTCCGCGGCGTGAACTGGATCCCGGACGACGTCATCGTGTCGCGGGTGGACCGCGCGCGGATCGCCGACCGGCTCGGCGTCGCCGCGGACCTCGGCGTGAACCTCGTCCGCGTGTGGGGCGGCGGGGTCTACGAGTCCGACGACTTCTACGACGTCTGCGACGAGCTCGGCCTGCTCGTCTGGCAGGACTTCGCGTTCGCCTGCTCGGCCTACCCCGAGATCGAGCCGATCCGCAGCGAGGTCGTCGCCGAGGCCCGGGACAACGTCGCACGCCTGGCCGGCCACCCGTCGCTCGTGGTCTGGAACGGCAACAACGAGAACATCTGGCTGCACGACGCGGACGGCTGGGCCGACGAACTCGGCGATCGTGGCTGGGGACTCGACTACTACCTCGACCTGCTGCCGACCATCGTCGACGCGGTCGACCCGTCGCGCTTCTACACGGTCGCCTCGCCCTGGTCGGGTTCCGAGAGCCTGCCCGCGAACGACGTCGACCACGAGACGCACCACTCGTGGGACGTCTGGAACCGGCTGTCCGACGACCACTACCGCGACTCGGTGCCGCGCTTCGTCTCCGAGTTCGGGTGGCAGGCGCCGCCCGCGTGGCGCACGCTGCGCGACGCCGTCACCGACGAGCCGTTGCGCGTCGACTCGCCCGGTGTGGTGCACCACCAGAAGGCCGACGACGGCATGGGCAAGCTGGCGCGGGGAATCGAGCCGCGCTTCGGGTCCGTGGATCCGGCCGAGTTCGACCGCTGGCACTACCTGACGCAGCTGCAGCAGGCGCGGGCGATCGCCACCGGTGTCGAGCACTGGCGGACGCACTGGCCGCGGAACACCGGCGTCATCGTCTGGCAGCTGAACGACCTGTGGCCGGTGGCGTCGTGGTCGGCGATCGACTCCGCGGGACGGCTCAAGCCGCTCGCCCACGAGCTGCGTCGCCTGTACGACGACGTCCTGCTGGCGATCCGGCCCGTCGTGCGTCCGTCCGCTGACGACGACGTGGTGCCGACATCGTCCGGAGACCGGCCTGGAGGCGCGGACCGCGTCGACACGTCGGCTCCCGTCGACGGGGTGGCCCGGACCACCCCCGACACCGATACCGCCGACGGCGCCGCCGAGTCCGGTGGGCTCGTCGACACCCTGTCCCTCGGGGTGTCGCCCGGGTCGTTCGGGCACTCGCCCGTCGAGATCGCGGTGCGGTCCTCCCGCGGCGGGCGCGACAGCGTGGTGCGGGTCCGGCGCATGCACGTGTCCGGCAGGATCCTCGCCGAGGTCACGCTGCCCGTGCGGCTGTCGGAGGCCGGCGTCGCCGTCGTCGACCTCCCGGAGTCGGTCGGCGTCCTCGACCATCCGACCCGCGAGCTCGTGGTGGCGGACATGGACTGGCGTCGTGCGGTCTGGACCGCTTCGCCCGACAAGGACGTGCGGTGGGAGCCGGCGCGGTACCGCACGACGGTCGCCCCTGCTGCCGACGGCGACGGACACGACCTGGTCGTCGAGGCGGAGTCGCTCGTGCGGGACCTGCTCGTGCAGCCGGACCGCATCGCCCCGACCGGCACCGTCGACCGCGGGTTCATGACGCTGCTGCCGGGCGAGCGCGTGGGCTTCCGGGTCCGCGGGCTGTCCGACGCGGAGGCTGCTCGACTCACGGAGGGCGCAGCGCTCTGGTCCCTCACGGACGCTCTGACTCGGGTCGGATCTCGCACTTCACACTGATATACTGAACGGGTCCGGTGTGGCCGGACCCGGCACGGACCACCCCTGCCGGCCGTCGTCCGGAGGTGTTGGATGTCGCTCGCAGTGCATCGGCCGTCGGCGAGCACGCCCCGACGGAGCACCCCCGCGAGGGCCTCGCAGGGGTTCTCGCTCGTCGTCGGTGCGCTCGACCTCGGGTTGCTCGTCGTGGCGTTCGGCGTCGCACACGCGCTCCGGTTCCCGTGGGAGGGGTCCTCCCTGACGACCAACCCCGGCTGGACCGAGGTCGTGACGGCCCCCGCGATCATCCTGCTCTGGACCGCCCTGCTCTCCGGCTTCCGGACGCGCGACCCCCGCATCGCCGGCGTCGGTGGTGACGAGTACCGACGGCTCGTGACCGCGAGCCTCGTCGCCGCCGCAGCCGTGGCGGTGATCGCGTACGCGGTCCGTCTCGACATCGCGCGGGGGTACGTGGCCATCGCGTTCCCGCTCGGCCTGGTCCTGCTCGCCCTCGGGCGCAAGGTCGTCCGCACGGTCGTCGCCCGGCGGCGCGCCCAGGGACGGCAGCTGCTCGACGTCCTGCTCGTCGGCGACCTGGACGACGTCCGGTACGTCGGGCGACGCATCGCCGCCGCCCCTGCCGCCGGCTACCGGGTCGCCGCGGTCGTCACCGACTGCGCGGCCGTCGGCACGGAGGTCGCCCTCGGCGGTGGCACCTCGGAGGTCGTCGGCGGGATCGACGACGTGCTCGACGTCGCGACCTCGACCGGCGTCGCCGCCGTCGTGGTGGCCGGCGCGATCCCCGGCGGCCACGAGCGCCTGCGTCGTCTCGGCTGGCAGCTCGAGGGGTGCGGCGTCGAACTCGTCGTCTCCTCGCCCCTCGCCGACATCGCCGCGGGTCGCGTGCACGAGCGCCCCGTCGACGGGTTGCCGCTCATGCACGTCGAGACGCCCGACTACCGGTGCCGCCGGGGCAAGCGGCTGCTCGACGTGGTCGGTGCGACGATCGGCCTGGTGGTGCTCAGTCCGCTGCTCGTGGCCGTCGCCCTCGCCATCCGGCTCGACGACGGCGACCCGGTGTTCTTCCGCCAACGTCGGGTCGGCCGGGGCGGGCAGGAGTTCTCGATCCTGAAGTTCCGCACGATGTGCGTCGATGCCGAGTCCCGGGTCGCCGAACTCGCCGCTGCCAACGAGGGCTCCGGTCCGCTCTTCAAGCTGCAGCGCGACCCGCGGGTGACACGGGTCGGCGCGTTCCTCCGCCGGACGTCGCTCGACGAACTCCCGCAGCTGTGGAACGTCCTCACCGGGTCGATGAGCCTCGTCGGTCCCCGCCCCGCGCTGCCGAGCGAGGTCGCCGTGTACGAGGACTTCGCCGACCGGCGCCTGCTCGTCACGCCGGGCATGACCGGACTGTGGCAGGTCAGTGGCCGGTCCGACCTCGACTGGGTCGAGGGTGTCCGGCTCGACCTGCACTACGTCGAGAACTGGTCGTTCGTGCACGACCTCGTCATCCTCGTCAGGACGATCCCGTCCGTCCTGCGGTCCCGCGGCGCCTACTAGCCGCCTCACCGACCCCGGCCGCGCCTTGACCCGCGTCCGGAACGGCGCACCCCCGGAGAGCAGCGGCCTCCGGGGGTGCTGTCGTTCAGGTGGTCCTGCCGTGTCGCCGGTCCTGCGCGTCCTGTCTGTGCGAACGGTGTCCGTTCCGGCTCCCGCCTGGGCTTCCGGTCGGGGGCGCGTTACGATGATCGGACGACGGACTTCCGCCCTCCCGGTCGACGATGACCGGTCGGGCGTCGCCAGACCCAGAACAAGGAGACATGATGCTCGGAAACCTGACGGGGATCCACCTGCTGATCATCCTCGGGATCATCATCCTGCTGTTCGGTGCGACCAAGCTCCCGGCGCTCGCGAAGGGCCTCGGCCAGTCGATCAACATCTTCAAGAAGGAGATGGGCGACGACAAGAAGAAGCACGACGACGGCACGGCGAACACCGTCGTGACCGACCCGGCCGCGCAGAGCACGGCACAGCCGACCGCGCAGCCCGTCGTGAACCCCGGCCCCTCGGTGCAGCCGAACGTGCACTCGACCGCCGAGCCCAAGAACTAGGACACCCAGCCCCGTCCTGTCGGCAGCCCCCGCGACCACCTCGGTCGCGGGGGCTTCGTCGTTCGGGTCCGGTCCTGCTCGGTGTCAGGGTGCCGTGGTCGGCGGGTCATCGAGTGCTCGGGCGGGCGTCGGGTGAGCGCCTCGAGCGGACCCCGACGCCCGGACCGGTGCACGAGCAGCGCGGCGACGACAGCGGCCACGAGGAGGACGACGAAGGGTCCCCACCCGCCGAGGACCGGCAGTGGGTCGGGTTTGCCCGACCGGGACCACACGCCGATGACCAGGACGTGCGCGCAGTAGAGCGTCAGCGCGAGACGGCCGACGGCGCTGAGCGGGAGCAGGACCGTCGGGGAACGCCGAGCGACGAGCCCGAGGGCAGCGAGCACCGCGAGGGCGACGCCGAGGGCACCGACGAGTTCGAAGGTCGACCCGGCGTGCGGGGTCACGTCGAGCAGACGTGACCACTCGATGCTCGGGAACGGCGGGTTCTCAGCGACGACGTCGGGACCACCTGCGGGGGATGCGGGCGCCACCGGCGCGGAGCCGCTGACGCTGCCGCCGCTCGGGTCCACGGGGATCATCGTCCCGACCGGCCCGGTGATGCCGAGTGCGGCGCCGAGTGCGGCCCCGGCACCGTACCCGGCCGTGGCGAGCACGGCGCCCACCAGGAGCACCCGGCGCAGGACGTCGGTGCGGTCGAGCCCGAGTCGCGCCACGAGCACGCCCGCGAGGACGATCCCGAACCACGACACAGCGGGGTACCCGGTGAACAGCAGCCCCGCGATGCTGCTGCCACCGGTCATGTCGACGACGGCCTGCCCGACGAGGGCGAGCACGGGTCCGACGACGAGGGAGAGCGCCGCGGCGAGGACGACCCAGCGGAGTCGGAGCCGCAGGAACGGCAGCGCGGCGACGAACAGCACGGCGTAGGTCGGCAGGATGACGAGCACGCCTCCGGGCACCAGGGTCAGGAGCCCGCCGATCGCGAGGAGCGTCGCGGCGCGTGCGAGGACGTGGCGCCGGTCGCGGACCCGACCGGCCGGTCCGGGCCCGGTGGTCAGCAGGACGAGGGAGGCGCCGGCGCAGAGTGCGAACAGGATCGCGGACCGGCCGTTCACCAGGTCCGGCCAGCTCGACGGGTCCGACCAGTCGAACGCGGTGTGGGCCGCTCCGACGTGGGCGGCGAACATGCCGAGGACGGCGAGCCCACGCGCTGCGTCGAGCCCGGTGAGTCGTAGACGATGAGGTGGAGTGACGTGGTGCATGCGGTCGATGCTGGCGAGTGCGCTGTTTCGCCGGTGCAACCGGTCGCCGGGTGAGCCCGACGAGGATGATGGGCGCATGACCGCTCCGGCCGCAACGGCCCCGCTCCGTGACGACCGCCGGCTGGTGCTCGTGGTCGCGATCCTGGCGTCGTTCGTCGTCGGGCTCGACACGAGCGTGGTGAACGTGGCGCTCCCTGCGATCCGCCAGGACCTCGGCGGCGGGCTCGTCGTGCAGCAGTGGGTGGTCGACGCCTACCTCGTCACGCTCGGGTCGCTGATCCTCGTCGCGGGGTCGCTCTCGGACGTGTTCGGTCGGGTCCGCATCGTCACCTGGGGTCTGGTCGTGTTCGGCGTGGCCTCGGTCGTGTGCGCGGCAGCGCCCACCGGCGCAGTGCTCATCGTCGCCCGTGCGCTGCAGGGCGTCGGTGGCGCCCTCGTCACGCCGAGCTCGCTCGCGTTGATCATCGCCGCGTACCGGGGTCCGGCGCAGACGAAGGCGATCGGGACGTGGACGGGGTGGTCGAGCGCGGCGATGATCCTCGGACCGCTGGTCGGCGGCGTGATCGTCGACGGGCTCGGATGGCGCTGGATCTTCGTGCTCACCGCACTGCCCATCGTCGTCACGATCGTCCTGGTCGCGCGGATCACCGGCGACGTGCACCCGGAGCGCCGACTGCGGATCGACGTCGTCGGCGCCGTGCTCGCAGTCCTCGGCGTGGGCGGAGTGGTCCTCGGGCTGATCGAGCAGGAGCGACTCGGTTGGTCGTCGCCGCTCGTGGTCGCAGCACTGGTGGTCGGGGCCGGCGCACTGCTCGCCTTCGTGCCGTGGGAGCGACACGTGACCCACGCAGGCAGGGCGCCGCTCGTGCCGCTCGCGCTCTTCCGGGCTCGCAACTTCACGGTCGGCAACCTGGCGACGCTCTCGATCTACGGCGCGCTCGGCATGGTGGGCTTCGTCGTGACCCTCTTCGTGCAGGAGGTCTGGGGTTTCCCGGCCTGGCTCGCCGGCCTCGCGACGCTGCCGCCGACACTCCTGCTCCTGTTCCTGTCCTCGACCGTCGGCGCCCTGGCCGGCCGGTACGGACCGCGATGGTTCATGGCCGCGGGGCCGGCGGTCGCGGCGGTCGGGGCTCTGCTCATGACCGGTGCCGGACAGGACCCCGGCGGGTACTGGTGGTCGGTGTTGCCGGGGCTGGTGCTCGTCGGCGTCGGGATCGCGACGATGGTCACGCCCCTGACGAGCGCGGTCCTCGGATCGGTGCCGGAGTCCGAGGCCGGGGTCGGCTCCGCGGTCAACAACGCCCTCGCGCGGATCGCGAGCCTGGTGATGGTGGCGCTCGCCGGGGTCGTCCTCGGTGGTGGGATGAGCACGGCGGGGTTCCACCGGGCGGCTGTCGTGATGGCCTTCCTGCTGCTCGCCGGATCGCTCGTCAGCGCGGTCGGGATCCGGAATGCACCGCTGCGCTCGTAAGTTGAGTGCAGTAGACTCAAGTACACCACCACCGCACGGAAAGGACGGACCGCATGGCGAACCTCCAGGGCGCTCCTGACTCGCAGGAACGGCAGAAGACCGCTCTCGAGCAGTACGGCGTCGACCTGACCGCGATCGCGCGGAGCGGCAAGCTCGACCCGGTGATCGGGCGCGATGCCGAGATCCGCCGCGTCTCCCAGGTGCTGACGCGCCGGACCAAGAACAACCCCGTGCTCATCGGCGAGCCCGGCGTCGGCAAGACCGCCGTGGTCGAGGGCCTGGCGCAGCGCATCGTGGCGGGTGACGTCGCCGACTCGCTGAAGGACAAGCGGCTCGTCTCGCTCGACATGTCCGCGCTCATCGCCGGCGCGAAGTACCGGGGTGAGTTCGAGGAGCGGCTGAAGGCCGTCCTCAAGGAGATCGACGACTCCGACGGCCAGGTCATCACGTTCATCGACGAGCTGCACACCCTGATGGGCGCCGGCGGCGGCGAAGGCTCCGTGGCGGCGTCGAACATGCTCAAGCCGATGCTCGCCCGCGGTGAGCTGCGGCTCATCGGCGCGACGACGCTCGACGAGTACCGCGAGTACATCGAGAAGGACGCCGCACTCGAGCGCCGCTTCCAGCAGGTGTTCGTCGGGGAGCCGAGCGTCGAGGACACCGTGGCCATCCTCCGCGGGCTCAAGGAGCGCTACGAGGCGCACCACAAGGTGACGATCAACGACTCCGCGCTGGTCGCCGCGGCGAGCCTGTCGAACCGCTACATCTCCGGTCGCCAGCTCCCCGACAAGGCGATCGACCTCATCGACGAGGCTGCCAGCCGACTGCGCATGGAGATCGACTCGAGCCCGGTCGAGATCGACGAGCTCAAGCGCAGCGTCGACCGGCTGCGCGTCGAGGAGTTCGCGCTGAAGCAGGAGAAGGACGATGCGTCGAAGGCGCGGCTGGAGACCCTGCGCGCGGAGCTCGCCGGACGCCAGGAGCGGCTCGACGAGCTCGAGCAGCGCTGGCAGGCCGAGCGGGCGAGCCTGAACCGCATCGGCGAGCTCAAGCAGCAGCTCGACGAGCTCAACATGCGCAGCCAGCGCGCGCAGCGCGAGGCGCAGTACGAGACGGTGTCGCGCATCGAGTACGGCGAGAAGCCCCGGATCGAAGCCGAGCTCGCAGCGGCCGAGCAGGCCGAGAGCGCCGACCGCATGGTGAACGACAGCGTCACCGACGAGGACATCGCCGCCGTGATCGCGCAGTGGACGGGCATCCCGATGGGACGCCTGCTGCAGGGCGAGACCGAGAAGCTCCTGCACCTGGAGTCCGAGCTCGGGCGGCGGATCATCGGGCAGCGCAGCGCCGTCGGCACCGTGTCCGAGGCCGTCCGCCGGACGCGCGCAGGCATCTCCGACCCGGACCGGCCGACCGGCTCGTTCCTGTTCCTCGGCCCCACCGGTGTCGGCAAGACCGAGTTGGCCAAGGCGCTCGCCGAGTTCCTGTTCGACGACGAGAAGGCGCTCGTCCGCATCGACATGAGCGAGTACGGCGAGAAGCACTCGGTCGCCCGGCTGATCGGCGCCCCGCCCGGCTACGTCGGTTACGAGTCCGGCGGGCAGCTCACCGAGACCGTCCGCCGTCGCCCGTACTCCGTCGTGCTGCTCGACGAGGTCGAGAAGGCGCACCCCGAGGTCTTCGACGTCCTGCTCCAGGTGCTCGACGACGGCCGCCTGACCGACGGGCAGGGCCGCACGGTCGACTTCCGGAACACGATCGTGATCCTGACGTCGAACCTCGGTTCGCAGTTCATGACCGACCTCACCCTGACGTCCGACCAGCGTGAGGAGGCGGTGCGCGAGCTCGTGCAGCAGGCCTTCCGGCCGGAGTTCGTGAACCGGCTCGACGACATCGTCGTCTTCCAAGCGCTCACGACCGAGGACCTCGGCCAGATCGTCTCGCTGTACGTCGACCGGCTGGCCCGTCGACTCTCGGACCGCCGGCTCGAGCTGGCCGTCACGCCAGCGGCGCGCAGTTGGCTCGCCGACCGCGGGTACGACCCGGTCTACGGGGCGCGGCCGCTCCGTCGCCTCATGCAGCGGCAGATCGACGACCGGCTCGCCCGGGCCATCCTGTCCGGCGACGTGCGCGACGGCGACACCGTCCGTGTCGACGTCGCCGCAGGCGGCGACGAGCTGACGGTCGAGCCCTTCGAACTCGCGGAGATCGTCGAGGAGTAGCCCGCGGCCGCCCCGCGGCACAGGTGACGCACTGGAGGCCCGGTGCCGGTCCGCGAGGCCGGCCCCGGGCCTCCGCTGCGTCGCGTCCACCGCGTCGCGCCGGCGGGCGGTGACGGTCGGCGTCCGGCTCGGTCCAGCATCTTGTCAGTGGTGGCATGTGGAATGTCAGCCATGCGTGTACTCGTGGTGGACGACGAGACCGCCCTCGCCGACGTCGTCGCGCGGGGGCTGTCCCGACAGGGCATGGCCGTCGACGTGGCGTACCGCGGCGACGAGGCGGACGAGCTCCTCGCGGTCAACGACTACGACGTCGTCGTGCTCGACCGCGACCTCCCCGGACTCCACGGTGACGAGGTCGCTCGTCGACTGGCTGAGCACGGTTCGCTCACGCGGATCCTCATGCTGACGGCAGCCACGGCGCTCACCGATCGTGTGCACGGCCTCGAGCTCGGCGCCGACGACTACCTGGCAAAGCCCTTCGAGTACCCGGAACTCGTCGCGAGGGTCCGCGCGCTGGGCCGGCGCTGCGTCGCACCGGTCCCGCCGGTGCTCGAGCGCGACGGGATCGTCGTCGACTCGAACCGACGCGTGGCGACCCGTGACGGTCGTCCGCTCGACCTGACGTCCAAGGAGCTCGGCGTGCTCGAGGTGCTGCTGCGCGCCGACGGACGCATCGTCTCGTCCGAGGAACTCCTCGAGAAGGTCTGGGACGTGAACATCGATCCGTTCACGGCCGCGGTCCGGGTGACCCTGTCGAAGCTCCGCAAGAAGCTCGGGCCGCCCGACCCGATCCGGACCGTGCCCGGGTGCGGGTACGCGCTGTGACCCGGCTGTGGAGCATCGGGACCCGGACGGCGATCGCCTTCGCGGTCTCGGCCATGGCGCTGACGACCGGGGTCCTGGTGTTCGTCAACCTCGCGTCCCAGTGGTCGTTGAGCGTCGCCCCCGACGGGTCGGGCGACGCCGGGGCGTGGAGCGGAGCGGTCAGGGTGACCACGGACACCGAGGGCGAGCCCGGGGACCCGACCGGCGCGGCCGGACGGACGATCACCCTCGTGCAGGTCGTCGCGGCGGAGCAGTGGCAGTGGTCCGCAGTCGGCATCGTGGGAGCCGGAGTGGTCGCCGGGTTCCTCGGCTGGGGGCTGAGCCGTCGCGTGCTGCGACCGATCGACCGGATCACCGCCACGGCGAACCGGATCTCGGCCTCGACCCTCCACGAACGCATCGCCCTCGACGGCCCCGACGACGAGCTCCGGCGGCTGTCGCAGACGGTGGACGCGCTGCTCGACCGTCTCGAGTCGGCCTTCGCGAGCCAGCGCCGGTTCGTCGCGCAGGCCGCCCACGAACTGCGCACCCCGCTCGCGGTGCAACGCGCCTCCTTGCAGATCGACCTGCGGGACGATGCGGACCCGAGCGAGATCGCGACCGTGCGAGCCGAGCTCCTCGAGCAGACCAGACGCACCGAGCACCTGGTGGAGTCGCTCCTGCTCCTGGCCGAGGCCGAGCGGGGCCTCGAGGAACGGACGTCGAGGATCGACCTCGCCGCGGTCGTGCGTGACGTGGTGGCACAGGTCGCCGCCGACGCGTGCCGTGCCGGTGTCACGGTCCACGTCGAGGCCGGCCCGAGCGCCCCCGGACTCACCGGCGAGCCGCTGCTGGTCCGGCAGCTCGTGGCCAACCTGGTCGACAACGCCGTCGAGTACAACCGTGCGGGCGGGGACGTCTGGGTCCGGGCCGATCCGCAGGGCCTCCGCGTCGAGAACACCGGCGCGGTCGTCGACCCCGCCGAGGTCGGGACGCTGGTCGAACCCTTCCGCCGGGGTGGTCAGGCGGGGACGAAGCGGCACAGCGGGCTCGGTCTGTCGATCGTCGGCGCCATCGCCCACGCACACGGCTGGCAGGTGCACCTCGAGCCGCGGCCCTCGGGCGGGCTGCGCGTCGACGTCGGTGTTTCGTCCGTGCAACCGACGACGGCACCCTCGCGAAACACCCCACCCGGTGCACTGGTGTCATGACGAACACGACACTTCCCCGGCAGCTCGTCCGGGTCGCCGCAGCGCTGGCCATCGTCGCCGCGCCCCTCGCGCTCGCCGGGTGCTCCGCAACCCCGGCCGCTTCTCCGCAGGACAGCACGTCCGCCGTCTCCCTCGGGGCGCGGTGGGGTGACTGCATGCGCGACGCGGGGTTCGATGTGGAGGACCCGTCGGACGACCAGGTCCGCAGCGGCACCGTCGTCGCGCCGTCCGGCGTCGACCGGGGGCGCTTCGACCGCGCCGCGCAGCACTGCGGTGCCGAGCTCGGCGTGAAGCCGGCCGACACGGCGCAGCAGGACGAGTGGAAGCGCGAGTACGCAGCCGTCGACTCGTGTGTCCGCGAGCGGTACCCCGACGCCCCGGAGCAGCGGCCGGGCGTCGTCGACTACAGCGGCTACCCGCGCGCGCAGGAGCCCGAGTTCGACGAGACGCTCTCGGCCTGCATCGCGGAGCACGCACCGGACACCCGACAGCTCGACCACTGACCCCCCCCCCCGAGAAGGAGACCCCACCCATGCCCATGCCCAAGCGCACCACCCTCACCGGCATCGCCGCTGCACTCCTGCTGGTCCCGGTCCTGCTGACCGGCTGTTCGGCCACCGGACCCACCTCGCAGCCGACGGCGAGCCACGAGCCCTCACAGCGCGAGATGTTGGCGAAGCTGACGTCCTGTCTGCGCGACAAGGGGTACGACGTGGGAGAGAAGGACGTGCTCCCACCGAAGGGCGTCGACGAGGACGCGTACTACCGCGACTCGGACGAGTGCATGAAGGGACTCGGCATGCCTGCGGCGCAGGAGGCGAAGGCCAGCGACCCCGGGATGGCCGAGTACGCCCGCAAGCTCGCTGCGTGCATGCGGAAGGAGGGGTTCTCCGACTACCCGGACGACTTCGATGCACAGGGCGAGTACAAGCCGGCGGGTGACGAGCAGGCCTTCCTCGAGGCCGACGAGCGCTGCGCGGGTGCCGAGGGCGTGCAGGGGTTCTCGAAGTGAGCCCGACCACGAAGCGTGCCACGATCGCCGGAGCCTGCATCGTCGCGGTGCTGGCTGCCGGCCTCGGTACCTGGGCGGTCGTCGGCGGCCCACACCAGGAGTCCTCCGCCGCTGAGACCCGCCACCACCGCGCGACCGCCCCCGTGACGAAGGGCGACCTGGTCGACTCGAAGGTCTTCGCCGGGTCGCTCGGGTACGGCGCCGCCGTCGGCGTCCCCGGCGCCGCGTCCGGCACGATCACCTGGTTGCCGCAGCCCGGTCAGGTCATCGAGCGCGACCGACCGCTCTACGAGGTCGACGAGCGGCCGGTCCGCGCGATGTACGGCACCACCCCGCTGTGGCGCACCCTGCAGGAGGGGGAGCGCGGCGCGGACGTCCGGCAGCTCAACGAGAACCTCGCCGCGCTCGGGTACGACCTGTCCGTCGACGAGGTGTTCGGTCGCCGCACCCTCGCTGCGGTCAAGCGCTGGCAGAAGGACCGCGGGCTCGACGTCACCGGGACCGTGACGGCGAACGACGTCGTCTTCGTCGACGGCGCCGTGCGGGTCGAGTCCGTCGCGGCGAAGCTCGGCCAACCCGCGGGCGGTGACGTCCTGCAGGTGACGAGCACGAAGCGCGTGGTCAACACCACGGTGTCCCAGGCCGACGCGATGCGCTTCGCGGTCGGCACCACCGTGCAGGTCCGGGTGAACGGCGGCGACCCCGCCGAGGGGAAGGTCGTCGACGTCGAGACGGAGAAGTCACCGGACGGCAAGACGGAGACGGTCGTCACCGTCTCGTTCGACGCGGGCGACCAGGACGTGCCCGAGTCGGCGTCCGTTCAGGTCGTCGCCGCGGGACAGACCGCTCGCGACGTGCTCTCCGTACCCGTGCAGGCGCTCGTCGCGACCGGTGACGGCGGCAGCTACGGCGTCGACGTCGTCCGGCGCGACGGTGCGACCGAGCGGGTGCGCGTCGAGGTCGGGCTCGTGGCCGACGGCCGGGCCGCGGTCACGGGTGATCTGCACGAGGGCGACGAGGTCGTGGTGCCGTCGTGAGCGCCGCGACGCTCTCGGGCGCGGTGCGGCACGGCGCCGGGCCGGACGACGCCGTGGTCCGCCTCCGGGACGTCACCAAGTCCTACGGCGACGTCCACGCCCTCCGCGGTGTGTCGCTCGACGTCACCGCCGGCGAGCTCGTCGCGGTCGTCGGGCCGTCGGGTTCGGGCAAGTCGACGATGCTCAACACCATCGGTACGCTCGACCGGCCCTCGTCCGGTTCCGTCACGATCGCCGGGCACGACGTCGGTGCGATGCGCGACGACGACCTGTCCCGTCTCCGCGCGGAGCACATCGGTTTCGTGTTCCAGCACTTCCACCTGCAGCCGGGCGCGACGGCGGCCGAGAACGTCGCCGACGGGCTGCTCTACTCCGGTGTGCCTCGACGGACGAGGCTCCGGCGCGCGGAGGACGCACTGGGTCGGGTCGGGCTCGGCCACCGCACGGGCCACCGTCCGCACGAGCTCTCCGGTGGCGAGAAGCAGCGTGTCGCCATCGCCCGCGCGATCGTCGGTGACCCCACGATCCTGCTGGCAGACGAACCCACGGGGGCACTCGACACCACGAGCGGCCGGAACGTCGTGGCGCTGCTCCGCGAGCTCAACGCAGCGGGGACGACGGTGGTCGTGATCACCCACGACCTCGACCTGGCCGCCTCGTTGCCACGGCGGGTGCGGATGCGGGACGGCCTGGTGGAGGACGACGACCGCGACGCCCCCGCGCCGGCCGAGGTCGGCCCGTGAGCGCGCGATCGGTCGGCGCCGGGGACCTGCTCCGCCTCGGCGTGTTCGGGCTGCGCACCCGCCCTGGCCGCGTGGTGCTGTCCGCGCTCGGCATCGCGATCGGCATCGCGGCGATGATCGCCGTCGTGGGCATCTCGTCGTCGAGCAAGGCTGCGCTCGACCGGGTCCTCGACGCACTCGGGACGAACGTCCTGACGGTCACGAAGGCCCAGGGGTTCGGCGACCCTCCGCCCCTGCCGACCACGGCCGTGGCGTCGGCGCTCCGACAGCCCGTCGTCCAGCGCGCCGCCGCCGTCGGCGAGGCCGAGGCCGGCCGTGTCTTCCGCAGTCCGTTCGTGCCGACCGCCGAGACGAAGGGCATCGGCGTGATGGCCGTGTGGGGCGACGTCCCCGGCGTGCTCGGCGGCTCGCTCGCAGCCGGTCACTGGGTCGACCCGTCCCCGCACGCGCCCTCGCAGGTCGTGCTCGGTGCATCCGCCGCGCACAACCTGGGCATCGATCGACTCCGCGCGGACTCGGCGGTCTGGATCGGTGGCCGGTCGGTCCAGGTCGTCGGGGTGCTCGCGCCCCTGCAACTCGCGCCGGACCTCGACAACCAGGTGTTCGTCCCGCAGGACACGGCCGCGGAGCTGGGCTTCGACGGACACCCGACCGCGGTCTACACGCGGGTGGACCCGGAGCGCGTGGCCGACGCACGCAAGGTCCTGGCCCACTCGATCCGCCCCGACCGACCCCAGGACGTCGGGGTCACCCGCCCGTCGGACGCCCTGGCGGCGAAGAACGCGACGGACGACTCCTACACCGGGCTCCTCGTCGGCATCGGCGGGGTCGCCCTGCTGGTCGGCGGGATCGGGGTCGCGAACACCATGGTGATCACGGTGCTCGAGCGACGAGCGGAGGTCGGCGTCCGACGCGCACTCGGCGCCCGCAGACGGAACATCCGCGACCAGTTCCTGGTCGAGTCGCTCCTGCTGTCGTTCCTCGGCGGCGTCGCGGGTGTCGTGATCGGGGTGGGGGTGACGATCGTCTTCGCCGTCGCGCAGGGGTGGCCGGTGACGATCCCGCTGTGGGCGGTCGGGGGCGGACTCGCCGCGACGGTGGTGATCGGCGGTGTCTCGGGTCTGTACCCGGCGGCACGCGCCGCGCGCATCCCACCCACCTCGGCGCTCGCCGCGGTCTGACCGGTCGCGTGATCCGCCGGGCGCACCGGTCGGGAGGCCCGGTGCCGGTTCCTGGAACCGACACCGGGCCCGGCGGCCTAGCGTCCAGGTCATGCCAGAGCTGCCGATCATCCGTCGCCTCACCGACGCCATCGAGCGCGCCAGCGTGCTCGACAAGGCCGTCGACCTCGACACGCGCGTCGTCCGTGCGGTCGCGAAGCCGAAGGCCCTGCGGCAGCTGCTGCACGGTGTGCCGTTCGGACACCCCCTCCACCCGCTGATGGTGCAGGTGCCGCTCGGCGCCTGGATCTCGGCGGCCGTCCTCGACCTGATCGGCGGGAAGGGGAACGCCCGCGCGGCGCGGACCCTGACCGGGGTCGGGATCGCGTCGGCGGGCAGCGC
Source organism: Curtobacterium sp. HSID17257 (assembly GCF_003989515.1). Lineage (GTDB taxonomy): Bacteria > Actinomycetota > Actinomycetes > Actinomycetales > Microbacteriaceae > Curtobacterium. Next base: position 2,881 of record NZ_RBLU01000034.1, on the reverse strand, counting down.
CTCGGTCGCCGGGTACGTCGACTGGGCGGAGCTCTCGCTCGAGCAGCGCCGCACGGGGTGGGTGCACCAGGCCGTCAACTGGGTCGGCATCACGTTCTTCGGGCTGTCGTGGTGGCAGCGACGGAAGGGCAACACCGCGGCGGGCAAGGCCCTCGGCTTCGTCGGGCTCACCGTCGTCAGCGTCGGCGGGTACCTCGGCGGGCACCTGTCGTACCGGCAGCGTGCGGGCGTCGGGTCGAGCGACCGGGTGCCGTTCGACGACTGACGCCCCACGCAGCCCCTGCGGGAACGCCCGATCTGCACCGGCAGGTCGGGCGTTGCTGCGTCCCGAGTTCCTGCGTTCGTGTTGGTTCTGTGACGGAACGGTTGCGTTCGTGTGGCTTTCGGACGTACAGTTCCTGAAACCAACGGGAACGAAGGAGTTCGGGCATGTACGCAACGGAGCGGCAGGACGCGATCGCCGCCGCGCTGCAGTCCGCCGGACGGGTGTCCGTCGCCGACCTCGCCGAGCACTTCGACGTCACCACCGAGACCGTCCGCCGCGACCTCGACGCCCTCGAGACCGCTGGTGTCCTGCGCCGCGTGCACGGGGGAGCGGTGCCGGCCGGGCGCTCCAGCGTCGTCGAGCTGAGCGTCGCCGAGCGCGAGGGCCAGCACGGCACCGCGAAGACCGCGATCGCCCGCGCCGCGATGCACCTGGTGCCGGCGACATTCACCGGCTCGATCGCCCTCGACGCCGGTACCACCTGCGCCGCCGTCGCCGCCGAACTCGTCCGGTGGGAGCCGGCGACCCCCGGCGCGACCCTGACCGTCGTCACGAACTCGGTGCCGATCGCCGCCACCCTGCAGCACAGCGAGCACGTCGAGCTGCACCTGCTCGGCGGCCGGGTGCGCGGGGTCACGAGCGCCGCCGTCGGCACGGCCACCGTCCAGCAGATCGGTGCGCTCCGCCCGGACATCGCCTTCGTCGGGACGAACGGCCTGTCCGCGGGCTTCGGCCTGAGCACGCCCGACGAGTACGAGGCCGCTGTGAAGGGCGCCTACGTGCTCGCCGCCCGCCGCAGCGTGGTGCTCGCCGACGCCGCGAAGCACGGGGTCGAGGCGCTCATGCGCTTCGCCCGCCTCGACGAGGTCGACACCCTCGTCACCGACCAGGAGCCCCCGGCAGACCTCGCCGGCGCGCTCACCGACGCCGACGTGGAGGTCGTGGTCGCATGAGACCCGAGAACGGCACCGTCCAGCACAGCACCCGCATCGTCACCGTGACGCCGAACCCGTCCCTCGACCGCACGATCGAGCTCGCCGGCGAACTCCAGCGCGGCGCCGTGCAGCGTGCCGTCCGCACCACGGCCGAGCCCGGCGGCAAGGGCGTCAACGTCTCCCGGGTCGTCGTCGCGAGCGGTGGGGACACCCTCGCGGTGCTGCCCGGCGACGAGCTCGACCCCGTCCTGCTCGGCCTCGCGACCCGGGGCATCCCGACCGCCGCCCTGCCGATCGGGGCACCGCTCCGCTCGAACGTCACCGTCACCGAGCCGACCGGCACGACGACGAAGCTCAACGAGCCCGGCCCCTCGCTCGCCGGACGCATGGACGACCTCGCCGCGCTCGTCGCCGACGCCGCCGGTCCCACCCCGACGGGCCCGGCCGCCCGCTGGGTGGTGTTCGCCGGGTCCCTGCCGCCCGGGTTGCCCGACGACGCGCTCGCCGTGCTCGTCCGCGCGGTGCGTTCGCGCCACGGTGACGCCGTCAAGATTGCCGTGGACTCGTCCGGCGTCCCGTTCACCGCGCTGCTGCAGTCCGGGGAGCGGATCGACCTGGTCAAGCCGAACGCCGAGGAGCTCGCCGAGGTCGTCGGCGGCGATCCCGAGGTGTACGAGCAGGACCTCGAGGCAGCCGTCGCCGCCGCGCACCGCCTGCGGGACAAGCACGTCGACACCGTCCTGCTCACCCTGGGCAGCGCGGGTGCCGTGCTCGTCTCCGGTGCGGGCAGCCACGTCGCCGCCGCTCCCCGCATCGTCGCCCGCTCGACGGTCGGTGCCGGTGACTCGTCCCTCGCCGGCTACCTGCTCGCCGAGGTCGCTGGGGCCTCCGCGTCCGAGCGCCTCGCCCAGGCCGTCGCCACCGGAGCCGCCGCAGCCGCACTGCCCGGCAGCGACGTCCCCGCCCTCGACCACACCGACCCCGGCAGCGTGACCGTCCGGACCCTGCACACGACGCAGGTCCCGGCACCGATCGCCTGACCGGACCCCACCGCACCACTGCACGACCCCCGCAGCACCACCCCTCGAACCAGCACTGCCCGCGCCACGGCGCCACTGCAAAGGAGCAACCCCATGTCCGCAGACACGACGCAGCGCCTCATCAGCGCCGAGCTCGTCGGCCTCGACGAGGACCTCGGCGCGACGTCGTCCGACGTCATCCGCGTGCTCGCCGACCGCGTCGCCGCGACCGGCCGCGCGGCCGACGGCGCCACCCTGGCCGAGGACGCCATCAAGCGTGAGGCGAGCGTCGGCACCGGTGTGCCCGGCGGCATCGCGATCCCGCACGCCCGGTCGGCCTCGGTGTCGAGCCCGACCCTGGCGTTCTCGCGCCTCGCGCGGAAGGTGCCGTTCGGTGCGCCGGACGGGGACGCCGACGTCGTCTTCATGATCGCCGTGCCCGAGGGTGCCGACAAGGACCACCTCACCGTCCTGTCGACCCTCGCCCGGGCGCTCATCCGCGAGGACTTCACCGCCGCGCTCCGCGCCGCCTCGACCCCGCAGGAGGTCGTCGACCTGGTGCAGCGCGAGGTTGGCGGCGAGGTCGCCGCAGCCGGTGTCGGGAACGCGAGCAGCGCCTCCCGTCCGACCGCGACGCAGCCCGCGCAGGCCGCAGCAGCCGA
>NZ_RBLU01000033.1 GCF_003989515.1 Curtobacterium sp. HSID17257 | reverse complement strand
CCGATGCCGCACTCGGCGGGCCCGGTCGGTGGGTGCTGGCGCTCCCGACGCACTACATCGCCGGCCTCAACGTCCTGACGCGATCGATCGCGGCGGGCACGAACCCGGTCGTGGTCCCGCCGGGGCACTTCGACGGCGGCGCGTTCGCCGACGCGGTCGACCGGCTCGACGTCGGCCCCGAGGCGCCGCGCCGCTACACGTCCCTGGTGCCCGTGCAGCTCGCCCGTGTGCTCGACGACCCCCGAGCCACCGCTGCCGCGACCCGCTTCGACGCCGTGCTCGTCGGCGGACAGTCCACCCCCGCGCCGCTCCGGCAGCGCGCCCTCGACGCCGGGGTCCGGGTGGTCACGACCTACGGCGCGAGCGAGACGAGCGGCGGTTGCGTGTACGACGGCACGCCGTTCGGGACGGTCCGCGCGGAACTCGTCGACGGCGCCCTCGAGCTGGCCGGTCCGATGCTCGCCGACGGGTACCTGGACGACCCGGCGCGCACGGCGGACACGTTCGTCGAGCGCGACGGACACCGCTGGTACCGGACCGGCGACGCCGCGACCATCGGCGACGACGGTCGGCTGCGCGTACTCGGCCGGCTCGACGACGTCATCGTCTCCGGCGGCGAGAAGGTCCCGCTCGGCGCGGTGGAGCGCCGGGTGCGCGAGCTGCCGGGCCAGGACGCCGCGGTCGTCACCCGGCGGGCCTCGGGGGAGTGGGGCGAGGTGCCCGTCGTCGTCACGGAGCGCCCGCTGGACCTCGACACGGTCCGCGCCCACGTCGCATCGACCCTGGGGCGTGCAGCCCGGCCCGCGGCGGTCCTGGTCGTCGACGCGGTGCCGATGCTCGCGTCCGGCAAGCCCGACCGGAGGGCCGTCCGGACGCTCGCCGACCCCGGGAGCGCACCGACCCCGTAGTCGTCACGGATACGATGGTCGGCCGTGGCACGTACGAAGAACAGGACCCCGGTCAAGGGCCGCAGCGGCAACCCGGCGAAGGCCGCGGCACCGCAGCGCACGAAGCAGCGGGCGACCGCGCGCGACTGGATCGGCGGTGCCCGGCTCCGCACGCTCACGCTCGGCGTCGTGCCGGTCGTGCTCGGCACCGGTGTGGCGTTCGTCGACTCCGGTGAGCCGGGCGACTTCGGCGCGTACCTCGGGCGCGACCACCACCTGGCGGTCGCCCTGCTCGCGCTCGCGGTCGCGCTGTTCCTGCAGATCGGCGTGAACTACAGCAACGACTACTCCGACGGCGTCCGCGGCACGGACGAGTTCCGCGTCGGTCCGGCCCGTCTCACCGGGGCGGGGCTCGCGAAGCCCCGCACCGTGCTCACCGTCGCGCTGACCTTCTTCGGACTGGCGGCGGTCGCGGGCCTGGTGATCGTGCTGCTCACCGGCACCTGGTGGCTGCTCCTCGTCGGCGCTGCCGCGATCGTGGCAGCCTGGTACTACACGGGCGGGAAGAAGCCGTACGGCTACAACGCGCTCGGCGAGGTCTTCGTCTTCGTCTTCTTCGGGCTGGTCGCCGTGCTCGGTACCCAGTACGTGCAGATCCAGGCGATCACCGCCAGCGGCTGGGCAGCGGCGGTCGCGGCCGGGTTCTTCGCCTGCGCCGTGCTCATGGTCAACAACATCCGCGACGTGGACGAGGACCGCCTGGCCGGCAAGCGCACGCTCGCCGTCGTGGTCGGTCGGCCGGTCGCACGGGTCCTGTTCGGCCTGTTCCTGATGCTGCCGTACGTCGTGCTGCTCTGGTTCGTGCTGCTGTACTTCCGAACGGGATTCGCGTACTTCTCGCTCCTGCTCGCGCTCCCGGCGCTCGCGATCGGCGTCTCGTCCCGCAAGCCGCGCGAGCTCATCACGGCGCTGCAGCTGTCGTCGTTCGCGTCGCTCGCGTACGGCGTCGTCCTCGGCCTGACCCTCGTGCTGCTGCCGTAGGAGCGGCCGGGCGAGCAGCGCGGACTACTCCGCGTCGTGCTCGCGACGCTCGCGGTGCCGGTCGGCGTCCGACACCGGCCGGTCGGCGGCGGGCGCGTCGGTGTCCGCCGCGTCGGTGTCGGCGGCGTCGACGAAGTCGTCCTCGAAGTCCGAGTCGGCGTCCCGCTCCGGACGACCCCGGCGTGCGGCGATGTTCGAGGTCACCCGCCCCCGCAGCCCGGGCAGCGCGATGTACGACACGAGCAGGCCGATCAGCGCGGCGCCGATCGCCGCCCAGTACCACCGCAGACCGATGACGAGCAGGACGGCCAGGGCCGCGGCGAAGATGCCGAGCCGGGCAAGGGTGTAGACGAGCCACGCTTTCACCCGACGATCCTACGTGCCGTCGTTCGTGCGCCGGCTGACGGGCAGGTCCGTCCCAGGCGCGCTGCCTAGAGTCGTCGCATGGTCCGTCTGTGGTTGATCGTCGCCGTCGCCGCCGTGGCCTTCACGGTCTACGCGGTCATCGACTGCGCGACCATGCCGCGTCAGCGCATCCGTTCCCTGCGGCGTGGGTGGTGGATCCTCCTCGTGCTCGTCCTGCCCGTGCTCGGCGGTCTGCTGTGGTTCGTGCTCGGCCGCGCTCCCGCCACGCCCGGCCCGGTGCCCCGGTACCGTGGACCCGAAGACGATCCCGACTTCCTCGGTGACCCTCGCGGCACCGGGACACTCCGCACCGGAACGGACCAGGACGACGCAACCCTCCGAGACCTCGAGGACCAGTCCCGCGATGACCGACTCCGCGACGAACGACGCGACCGCGACGAACGAGACGACGACCGCTCCGCCGATCGCTGACGGACCGGTCGGCTCCGGCAGCCCGGCCACCGACTTCGCGCTCGCGCTCCTGCGGGAGCTCGCACACGCCGGCGTCACCGACGTCGTGGTGAGCCCGGGCTCCCGGTCGCAGGCGCTCGCCCTCGCGGCGGTCGCCCTCGAGCGCGCGGGCGGCACCACCGTGCACGTCCGGCTCGACGAGCGGACGGCGGGCTTCTTCGCGCTCGGACTCGCGGTCGAGTCCGGTCGCCCGGCCGCGGTGGTCACCACCTCGGGCACCGCCGTCGCGAACCTGCATCCCGCCGTGCTCGAGGCGCACCACTCCGGCGTGCCGATGGTCGTGCTCTCGGCAGACCGGCCGGACGAGCTCCGGGGCATCGGCAGCAACCAGACCACCGTCCAGCCCGGGTTGTTCGGCCCGGCCGTGTCGTTCGTGCGCGACGTGCAGGCGCCGACCGCGGACGGCGTGGTCGACGGCGACGCCGTCCGGACGCTCGCCCGCGAGGCCGTCGCCGTGGCGGCCGGACACACCGGCCAGCCCGGTCCCGTCCAGCTGAACGTGGCGTTCCGCGAGCCGCTGTCCGCAGGACTCCGGCCCGAGGACGTCACGGCCGTGCCGGACGACGAGGTCGACACCGAGCACGCCCGTCGTCGGGTGCACGCGGGACTGCCGGTCGCCGAGCTCGCGCCGGACGACGAGCCCGCGACCGTCGTGATCGCGGGCCACGACGCCGGCGAGGACGCCGAGCGGATCGCCTGGGAGCTCGGTGCGCCGCTGCTGGCGGAGGTGTCGAGCGGGGCGCGCTTCGGGCGGAACCTGGTCGTCGCCTACCGGGAGCTCCTCCGGGACCCGGAACTCGGCGGAGCGGTGCGCCGCGCCGTCGTCCTCGGGCACCCGACGCTCAGCCGCGAGGTGCCCGCCCTGCTGCAGCGGGGGGACGTCGAGACGGTCGTGGTCCGCGGACCGGGGGCCGACCCGTTCGACCCGGCCCGAGCCTCCCGACCGGACGCCGCCACCACCTTCGTGTCCGACGTCCGCGTGACGGGCCGCGCCACCCCGTCGCACCGCGCCTGGGTGGGACGGTGGGTGACGACGAGCCGCGCCCTCCTCGGGGACGGCGATGCCGGACCGGACCTCGACGCGAAGCGTTCGGGAGACCGCGCCGAGCGCAACCGGTACCTGCGTGACGAGGTCGCCCTGCGCCGTCGGCCGGTCGACCGCACCATGCTCGTCGACGCCGTGTGGGGTGCGACGTGGCCGCACGACCGCCTCGTGCTCGGCGCCTCGCAACTGATCCGGGTCGCCGACGCACACGTCCCCGGCAAGAAGGTCCGGGTGCACGCGAACCGTGGTCTCGCCGGGATCGACGGGACGGTCTCGACCGCGCTGGGCATCGCCGCCGCGCTCCAACGGACGCCGGACTCCGTCGGCACCACGCGGGTGCTCGTCGGCGACCTGACCCTCCTGCACGACCTCGGGGCACTCGTCACCGGGACCGAGGAGCCGACCCACCGCGTCCAGGTGGTGGTCGGCAACGACGTCGGAGGGGCGATCTTCCGCGGGCTCGAGGTCGCGGCGACCACTCCGGAGCAGGACATGCGGCGTGTCATGACCACGCCGCAGCACGTCGACGTCGAGCGGGTCGTGACCGGCCTCGGGTGGTCCTACCGCCGTGCTGCGACGTGGGCCGACCTCGAGGGCGCCCTCACCGACCCGGCGCAACGCCTGGTCGTCGAGGTCCCGCTGACCGACTGACGATGGGCGCGTGGGCGGGTGTGCGCGTCCGCACGCCCGGGCGTCAGGCGAGTGCGTCGCGGATCGGGCGGAACTTGAGCGCGGTCTCGGCGACCTCGCGGGCCGGCTCCGACCCGGCGACGATCCCCGCGCCCGCCCACGCGCGGACGGTCCCGTCGTCCTCGATCCGCGCACTGCGGAGCGCGAGCATCCACTCGCCGTCGCCGTTCGCCCCGAGCCAGCCGACGGGGCCGGCGTAGCGCCCGCGGTCGACGCCCTCGAGCTCGGCGACCAGGCGGACGGCGACGTCGGTGGGGGTCCCCGCCACCGCGGCGGTCGGGTGCAGGGCGTCGGCGACGTCGAGCGAGGTGGTGCCGACCGGCAGGGTCGCCCGGACATCGGTGGCCAGGTGCCAGAGGTTCGGCAGCTGCAGGCGGAACGGCTCCGGGTCCGCCCGGACGTCGGTCGCAACGGTCCGGAGCGCGTGCAGCAGGCTCGCGATCGCGAACCCGTGCTCCTCGACGTCCTTCGCGCTCGACGCGAGTGCCTCGGCGGCAGCCCGGTCGGACACGGGGTCGGTACCCCGCGCCGCGCTGCCGGCGAGCACCCGTGCCGAGAGCTCCGTGCCGTCGGTCCGCGCGAGGGTCTCCGGGGTCGCACCGACGAGACCGTCGACGGCGAACGTGACGCACTGCGGGTACGCGGCCGCCAGGTCGAGCAGGACCGCGCGGCGGTCGGCACCGGCGGGCAGCGTCCCGACCAGGTCGCGCGCCAGGACGACCTTCTCGGCCTCGCCCGCGGTGATCCGGCGCACCGCGTCCGCGACGGCCGCGGCGTAGGCGTCCTCGTCGACCTGCCCGGGGCCGAGGGCGACCGAGACGTGCCCGCCGACGGCCGGCACCGGGACCGAGGTCCGTGAGAACGTCAGGGGTGCGGGGTCCGGGGTCGTGTCGACGGCGGTGAGCCAGGCCTTCCCGCGGCGCCTGCCGATGACCACGCGGGGCACGACGAGCACGCTCTGCTCGGCGGAGTCGTCGGCGAAGGCGAAGGACCCGAACGCGACGAGTCCGGTGCCGCGCAGCTGCACGGGGTCGTCGACCGTGGCGCCCCGCACCAGGTCGCGCCACACCGCCGACGCCCGGCGCATCCGGTCGGGGCCGGAGAACGTGAACCGTGCCGCCTCGCCGATCCCGACGATGCCGTCCCCGCTCCGGACGAAGGCCAGCGGCGCGTCGCGCAGGGTGTGGCGGAGGACGTCCCCCGGGTCGTCGAGGATCCGGGTCGAGACCGTGAGCGTGGGGGTCGCCGTGGTGGTTCGGGTCACGACCCGATCGTACGCGTGCGGCGACCCGCCGGACCCCGGCCGGGCGTCCGGGCAGCGGTGGGCCGCGACCTCTAGGATGGTGCGGTGAGCAGAGCGGACCTGAGCAAGCGGCCGGACGAGGTGGCGGCCATGTTCGACGACGTCGCCGCGAAGTACGACCTCACGAACGACATCCTCTCGGCGGGCAACGCCCCGCTGTGGCGCGTCGCGACGGTCCGAGCGGTCGACCCCCAGCCGGGCGAGACGGTGCTGGACATCGCCGCCGGGACGGGCACGAGCGCGGCTGCGTTGGCGAAGAAGGGTGCCGAGGTCACGGCGCTCGACCTGTCGGCGGGCATGATCGCCGTCGGACGCGAACGACACCCCGAGATCACGTTCGTCGAGGGCGACGCCGAGCACCTGCCGTTCGACGACGACACCTTCGACGCGGTCACGATCTCCTTCGGGCTGCGCAACGTCAACGACCCCATGCAGGCGATCACCGAGATGCTCCGGGTGCTCAAGCCCGGCGGCCGTCTCGTCATCTGCGAGTTCTCCACGCCCCCGATGGCGCTGCTGCGCTTCGGGTACGGCGCGTACCTGAAGCGCGTGCTGCCGGGCATCGCGCGCCTGTCGAGCAGCAACCCGGCGGCCTACCGGTACCTGGCCGAGTCGATCGAGGCGTGGCCGGACCAGCAGGTCCTCAGCCAGTGGCTGCGCGGCGTCGGGTTCACGATGGTCGCCCACCGCAACCTGACCGCCGGCATCGTCGCCCTGCACCGCGGCCGCAAGCCCGTCGCGGGCGAGGTGCGCGAGTCCGTCGCCCGCCGGGCGAAGGCGCGTCGCGAGCACCAGCACACCGGCGAGCAGCCGAGCGTCGAACCCGGCGACGCCTGACCGGTCACCTGACCCCGAACACGGAGCAGCACTTGAACCCGAGCGTCCCGGTCGCACGTCGCGCACCGAGCCTCCGCGCCTCGCTGGGCATCGGCGAGCGGTTGTTCGCGACCCCGTCCGAGCGGCGCTTCATCAGCGCGGTCGACGACGGGCTCGAGCTCGTCGAGCAGGGCCTCGAGGAGGCCATGCGCTCGACCGACACGCTGGCGGACACCACGAGTCGTTACCTGCTCTCGGCGGGCGGCAAGCGCATCCGGCCGACGCTGACCCTGCTCATCGCGCAGCTCGGCAACGGCGTGACCGACGCGGTGGTCAAGGCTGCGGTGAGCATCGAGACGACGCACCTGGCGTCGCTGTACCACGACGACGTCATGGACGAGGCGCCGGTCCGCCGCGGGGTCCCCGCCGCGCACGTGACCTACGGCAACAACGTCGCGATCCTGACCGGGGACCTGCTCTTCGCGCGGGCCAGCCTCATCACGGCCGACCTCGGGACCGAGGGCATCCGGATGCAGGCGGAGACCTTCCAGCGGCTCTGCATGGGGCAGCTGCACGAGACGACCGGCCCCCAGCCCGAGGACGACCCGGTCGAGCACTACATCCAGGTGCTCAGCGACAAGACCGGGTCGCTCATCGCCACCGCGGCCCGTGCCGGTGTGATGTTCTCCGGTGCCGACCGCGCCTACCTCGAGGCCGTCGGCACCTTCGGCGAGAAGGTCGGTGTCGCCTTCCAGCTCGTCGACGACGTGATCGACCTCGCGCCGGCGAAGGACCGCACCGGCAAGATCGCCGGCAACGACCTGCGTGCCGGCGTGGACACCCTGCCGCTGCTGCAGCTCCGTCGCCTCGCCGCCGGTGACGACGGAGCAGCCACCCTGCTCGCCCGCATCGAGCACGACGTCAAGGACGCCCCGGACGACGCGGTCGACTCGGCGCCGTACCAGTCGGCCGTCGCCGCACTGCGGGAGCACGAGGCGACCACCGCGACCCGTACCGTCGCCGTCCGCTGGGCGGAGGACGCGGTCGCCGCCCTGGAACCGCTGCCCGACGGCACCGTGAAGCGCGCGCTGACGCGGTTCGCCGAGTCCGTCGTCGAACGCAGCCGCTGACACGAGGGTCCGTCACGGCCCACCGGGAGCCCCCGCCCGAACGAACTGGAGACATCAGTGCCCACCCTGCGAATCGCCATCGTCGGCGCCGGTCCCGCCGGCATCTACGCCGCGGACATCCTGCTGCGCGAGGCGCACGGCACCGACGTGTCGATCGACCTCTTCGAGCAGCTCCCCGCGCCCTACGGGTTGGTCCGCTACGGCGTTGCCCCGGACCACCCGCGCATCAAGGGCATCGTGAACGCCCTGCGGGACGTGCTCGACCGCGGTGTCGTCCGGCTGTTCGGCAACGTGCGCTTCGGCGAGGACATCACGCTGGACGACCTCAAGCAGCACTACAACGCGGTGCTGTTCTCCACCGGCGCGATCAAGGACGCCGAGCTCGACGTCCCCGGGATCGACCTCGACGGCTCCTACGGCGCGGCCGACTTCGTGAGCTGGTTCGACGGACACCCGGACGTGCCGCGCACGTGGCCGCTCACGGCGTCGAGCGTCGCGGTGATCGGCAACGGCAACGTCGCGCTCGACGTGTCGCGCATCCTCGCGAAGCACGCGGACGACCTGCTGCCGACCGAGATCCCGGCGAACGTGTACGAGGGGCTGCAGGCGAGCCCGGTCACCGACGTGCACGTCTTCGGACGGCGCGGTCCGGCCCAGGTCAAGTTCACCCCGCTGGAACTCCGCGAACTCGGCGAGCTCCGCGACGTCGACATGGTCGTGTACGACGAGGACTTCGACCACGACGAGGCATCGCTCACCGCGATCCAGACCAACAAGCAGGTCATGGTGATGAACCGCGTCCTGGAGCAGTGGCGCACGCGCGAGGTCGGGCAGGCCAGTCGCCGGCTCCACCTGCACTTCTGGGCGAAGCCCGTCGAGATCGTCGGCGAGGACGGCCACGTCACGGCGCTGCGGTACGAGCGCACCCGGCCGAACGGCGAGGGCGGCGTCGAGGGCACGGGGGAGATCCGCGAGCTGCCGGTGCAGGCCGTGTACCGCGCGGTGGGGTACTTCGGCTCCCCGCTGCCCGGTGTGCCCTTCGACGAGAAGACCGGCGTGATCCCGAACCGCGAGGGCCAGGTGCTGGACGAGGACGGATCGCCGGTCCCCGGCGTCTACGCGACGGGCTGGATCAAGCGCGGCCCCGTCGGGCTGATCGGGCACACCAAGTCCGACGCGATGGAGACCGTCCAGCACATCGTCAACGACCAGGCCTCCTGGTGGACTCCGGCCGATCCGTCGCCCGAGGCGGTCCCGGCCCTGCTCCGCGAGCGCGGCGTGGACTACACCGACCTCGACGGCTGGCACGCGCTGGACGAGCACGAGCAGGCCCTGGGCGCTGCCGAGGGACGCGAGCGCATCAAGGTCGTCCCGCGCGACGAGATGGTCGACGTCTCGCTCCGACGCGCCTCGTCGCCCACGAGCTGATCGCAGCACGATGACCGCCGCACGCCCCGCACCGCCCGCCGCGGTGCGGGGCGTGCTCGTCGCGCCCGGTCGCCTGCAGGGCGTCGACGTGGCACGGGCGCTCGCGCTCCTCGGCATGATGGCCGCCCACGTCGGCGGCATCGCGGACGAGGTCGACTGGGGCGATCCCGGCACCTGGTCCGCCGTGGCGCACGGACGGCCCTCCACCCTGTTCGCGGTGCTCGCGGGCGTGTCGATCGGTCTGACGAGCGGACGGACGGATCCTCCCGGTCCACCGGTCATCGGGCGGATCCGAGCGCGACTGGCCATCCGGGCCGCCGCTGTGGTCGCCGTCGGGCTCCTGCTGATGGCACTCGACACACCCGTGTACGTCATCCTCCCCACGTACGGCGCGCTGTTCCTGCTCGTGCTCCCGGTGCTCCGCTGGCGCTCGGTGTGGCTCCTCGTCGTCGCGTCCGTGTGCGCACTGCTGTCACCGGTCGTCGCGCTCGCGGTCGTGCCGCTGTACGCGGGCGCCGGGATGTGGGAGGTGCAGCTCGGCCTCGTCTACCCGCTGGTCACCTTCCTGGCGTACGTCCTGGTCGGCCTCGCGGTCGCCAGGATCGGCCTGGAGGCACGGCGTGCGCAGGTCGCGCTCCTCACGTCCGGCGCACTGGTCGCGGTCGTCGCGTACGTGGTCGGGAACGTCACGGCACCGGTCCCGGCCGGTGCCGTGTCCCAGGCGTTCCCCGGGGTACCGTGGGCGCCGGACGGCAGCGGGGGAGCGTCGGCCCTCGCGCAGCTGCTGCTGTCCCCGCGCGACCACTCCTCGTCGGTCGTCGACGTCGTGGCGACCGCCGGGGTCGCGGTGGCGGTGATCGCCCTGTGCGCCCTGCTGTTCGACGGTCGCGGTCGGACCGCCGCGCGGATCGCGTTCCCGCTCGCCGCCGTCGGGTCGATGCCGCTGACGGTCTACGCGGGGCACCTGGTCGTCATCGCGCTGCTGCCGGAGTACCCGGAGTCGGGCGCGGTGTGGGCGTGGTTCGCGATCGGGTCGGTGCTCTTCGCGATGCTGTGGCGTGCGTTCCTCGGGAGCGGGCCGCTGGAACGCGTGGTCGCGCGGCTCACCCGACTGGTGCCGGCCGCCCGCTGACGAGTGGGGCGGTGATCCTGGAGCGCGCCCAGGGCGACCGGGGAGGCGGGCGTTCGCCGCGCCTCCCGGCAGGGTCCTACTGCAGGGCGGCGGTGAGCCGCGCGACGTTGTCGAGGACCTGCGACCGGCGCGGGCGCTCGAGCCACGCGTCCAGCGTGAGCTCGAAGGACGCGTCCTTGTACGCGTCCTGCACGCCGCGCAGCGCGTCGACGAAGCGCTTGCCGCGCACCATGACGGAGACCTCGAGGTTCAGGCTGAAGGACCGCATGTCCATGTTGCTCGACCCGATGACGGACACGTCGTCGTCGATGGTGAAGTGCTTCGCGTGCAGGATCGTCGGGGCCCGGTACAGCCAGATACGGACGCCGGCGCGCAGGAGCTCCTCGTAGTAGGACCGCTGCGCGTGCCACGTCATCGCGTGGTCTCCCATCTCGCCGACGAAGAGCTCGACCTCGACCCCGCGCTGGGCGGTCGTCGTGATGGCGTAGCGCATCGAGTCGTCCGGCACGAAGTAGGGGGAGGTGATCGACACCTTCTCCTGGGCCGCGTAGAGCAGGGCGTTGAAGAGGCGCAGGTTGTTCTCGCCGTCGAAGCCGGGCCCGGACGGCACGACCTGGCAGTCGAGCGCGTCGCCGCGGTCGGCGCGCTGCACCGGGTCGCTCTCGCGGAGCAGGAGTTCGTCGGTCTCGCTGTACCAGTCGGTCACGAACAGGGCGTTGAGCCCGGCGACGACCGGCCCCTCGAACCGGGCGAACAGGTCCTTGTAGACCATGCCCTTCTCGATGTGCGACTTCAGGTCGTACGACGGATCGATCAGGTTCTGCGACCCGGTGAAGGCGACCGACCCGTCGATCACCATGATCTTCCGGTGGTTGCGGAGGTCGGGGCGCTGGAACTTCCCCTGCAGCGGCTGCAGCGGGAGCATGAGGTGCCACTCGATGTTCGCGCGGTCGAGGAAGGCGAGCGTGTCCTTGTAGCCCGGGTACCCACGGCTCGCCCAGTGGTCGAGCAGGAACCGGACCGTCACGCCGCGGGCCTGCGCCCGGGCGAGGGCCTCGAAGTACGGCCGGGTCGTGTCGTCGAGCGTCGCGATGTAGAACTCGACGTGCACGAAGCGCCGCGACTGGTCGATCGCGCGGGTCATCTCCTGCACCGACTCGTACGAGTCGGGGTAGAGCTCGGCGGAGTTGCCGCCGACGAGCGGCATGGCGCCGAGCTCACGGTTCAGCTTCGTCACGCTCTCGAGCCACGGCGGCCACGGGTGGTCGCGGCGCACGCGCTCGATGCCCTCGGTCTGCTCGAGGATGTACGCGTTGATCTCCGTCTGCTTCTCGCGACGGGCCTTCGGCAGCTTCGTCGACCCGATGACCAGGAAGACGACGAACCCGATGTACGGGATCAGGAAGATCGCGAGCAACCAGGCCGTCGCGGTCTGCGGCTTCCGGTTGTACGGGACGTAGATGATCGAGAAGACGCGGATCGCCAGGTCCAGCAGGACCAGGAGGACGGTGACCGCGACGCCGAGCCAGTGCTCCACGGGGTGCGGCGCTAGCGGAAGTTGATGAACTGCAGCGGCACGTCGAACTCTTCACCCTTGAGGAGCTGGATCGTGTTCTGCAGGTCGTCGCGGCTCTTCGAGGAGACGCGGAGCTCGTCACCCTGGATCTGGTTCTTCACGGTCTTCGGGGCGTTCGCGCGGAGGAACGCGCCGATCTTCTTCGCGACGTCCTGCTCGATGCCGTTCTTGAACTTCACCTCGATGCGGTACTCCTTGCCCGAGGGGTAGGGGTCGCCGGCGTCGAGGCTCTTCAGCGAGATGTTCCGCTTGATCGCCTTGCTCTGCAGCACGTCGAGGACGGCCTTGGCTCGTTCCTCGGAGTTCGCCTTGATGAGGACGTCCTCGCCGCTGAACGCGATCGACGCGTCAGCGCCCTTGAAGTCGTACCGCTGCTCGATCTCCTTGGCGGCCTGGTTGAGGGCGTTCTCCGCCTCCATCTTGTCGACCTTGCTGACCACGTCGAAGGAACTGTCTGCCATGCCGCACAGCCTAACTGCGTGGCGGGGTGCCGGTTCGGTGGTCACGAGCACCCTCCGGAGTCCGGTATGCTCTTCAGCGCGCCTTCGGTTGGTGACCACACCGGCCGGGTGCGCACACGGCAAGTTACCCAAGCGGCCAAAGGGATCTGACTGTAAATCAGCCGGCGTAGCCTTCGGGGGTTCGAATCCCTCACTTGCCACATCGAGCAGCCCCGTCCACCACGGACGGGGCTGTCGCCGTTCCCGGGGTCTGTCGAACCTGGGGTCCGTGCTGTGCCGATGGTGGGCTGGCGTCCTTCCTGGTCGCGATCCGGCAGGCTGGGGTGCATGCCCGACACGCTCACCCCCGCCCAGTTCGCCGACCTCGCCGAGTCGATCGCCCGCGAGGCCGCTGCGCTCGCAGCACGCCGACGTGCGGAGGGCGTCGAGGTCGCCGACCGGAAGTCGAGCATCGTCGACGTCGTCACGGCTGCCGATCGCGAGGTCGAGGACCTCGTCCGCACCCGGATCGCCGAAGCGCGACCCGACGACGGCTTCCACGGCGAGGAGTCCGGCTCCGGTGCCGGGTCGACGGGCATCACGTGGGTGGTCGACCCGATCGACGGCACGGTCAACTACCTGTACGGCAGCGAGCAGTACGGGGTGAGCATCGGCGTGGTCCGGGGGAGTGCGGACCCGACGCAGTGGGAGGCGCTCGCGGGGATCGTCGTGGCACCGGCGACCGGCACGGTGTGGCGCGCGGTGGCCGGCGAGGGCGCGACGCGCGACGGGATCCCGCTCCGGGTGTCGACGCCGGCATCGCTCGCCGAGACGCTCGTCGCGACGGGGTTCGGCTACACCGCCGACCGCCGTCGTGAGCAGGTCGCGGTGCTCGCCGGGCTGATCGGGGAGGTGCGGGACGTCCGGCGCGCGGGAGCTGCGTCGCTCGACTGCTGCGCGGTCGGGGCCGGAACGGTGGACGCCTACTACGAGCGCGGCATCAACCCGTGGGACATGGCAGCCGGTTCGCTCGTCGCCGCCGAGGCCGGGGCGTCCGTCCGGATCTGGGAGGCCGGCGGCACGCGGTCGTTCCTGTTCGCCGCGCCGGCGGTGGCGGACCAGCTCGAGGCCCTCGTGCGCGGGCTCGAGGCCGAGGTGCTCGCCGACTGACCGCGGGTCGGAGCGGTGCTGCGCGGGCTGCGCGGACTGCACGGTCGTGCACGCGACTGGCGGCGCGGGACCGCCCCTGCTAGCGTGCTGCAGTCCCGTTACCTGCTCGTTACCAACGAGCGCCCCGTGCCCCGATCAGGATCAGCCCCGAACACATGCCCCACGCCTCCCAGCCGACCGTGCCGACGCCCACCCGCTCCGAGACCGCGACCGAACCGGTCGTGCACCTGACGCGACGCGCCCGCATCGAGGCCGAGCGTCGTGCCGCTGCGACGGTGCCCCCGCGTCCCTCGACGGCTCGGCAGTCCCCGGTGGTCGCGCCGTCGTCCGACGAGATCGTCGCCCCGGTGACGCCCGCCGCCCCGGCCTCCCCGATCGACTTCGCCCCGGCCTCGCCGGTCCTGCCCGCGCCGTCCGCGGGTGCGGTCACGCCGCCGGCCCCCGCCTCACCGGACGTCGCGCCGATGGTCCACGCCGCTCGGACACCCACCCCCGTCGTGGAGACGGTCCGTCCCGCCGAGGTGCGACGGTCCACGCCCGCTCGGACTCCGCGTGCGCGTCGGTCGACCCCGGCCGTCCGTGTCGACCGCGCGACCCGCCACATCGGCGGTGCGACCGCAACTGTCACCCCGGCCCCGAGCCGCCGCGGGGACGCCTTCCGTCGGAACGCCTCCCGCGTCACCGCCGTGGGGGCGCTGCTCTTCGCCGCCGGGCTGGTCGTCTCGACCTCGCTGCCGGCACAGGCCCTCTGGGTCCCGCCGGCGGACACCACCACGGCCCGGACCACCGCCGCGGGCGACGGCCAGTCGCTCAGCGTGGGCGACGGTGCCGCGGACGCGGAGACCACCCGTGACCAGTACTCGGTCACGGCGGCGACGCAGTACAAGAACGTCGACGCGTCGAGCTTCTCGAACGACCCGAACGGCTCGATCCAGTGGCCGTTCCTGACCGGCGTCCCGATCACCTCGGGCTTCGGCGGTCGTCAGGTCGAGGGCTGCTCGTTCTGCTCGACGAACCACATGGGCGTCGACTTCGCCCCCGGCGAGGGCACGCCGATCCGGTCCGTCGCCGCGGGCACCGTCATCAAGGTGCAGGCGCACGACGGCGGGTTCGGCAACGACGTCTGGGTGCAGCACGACGTCGACGGCAAGCAGTTCGTCAGCGTCTACGGACACATGAAGGACGGCACGTTCAAGGTCGTCACCGGGCAGGAGGTCGCCGTCGGTGACGAGCTCGGCGAGGTCGGCTCGACCGGCAACTCGACCGGGCCCCACCTGCACCTCGAGATCCACGTCGGTGGGGTCCCCGTGGACCCGCTGGCCTGGCTCCGCGCGAACGCGAACTAGCGGAGGAGCGGCGGCACGCCCGGGCGTCACGGCCGGTTCCCGAGCACCGCCGCTCGTCTGCTACGCTCGTCTGGTGCCGCCGAGCGGCACTCGCCCCGATAGCTCAGTGGTAGAGCACTTCCATGGTAAGGAAGGGGTCGTCAGTTCAATCCTGACTCGGGGCTCCGACCCGGAGCTGTTGTTGCTCCGGATCTCCGGCGGGGTAGCTCAGTTGGTTAGAGCACACGACTCATAATCGTGGGGTCACGGGTTCAAGTCCCGTCCTCGCTACCACAGGCCCGGCGGCCAGGTCGCCGGGCTTTGGTCGTTCCCGGGGCCACCGTGATCCCGGGCCCACCGTGACACCCGGGCAGCGCGCGGTCCGGGCCAGGGCACCATCGGGCTCGTCGGCGCTCGACGTGCAGCGCGGTCGGACCGCCCGATCCTTCCCATAACAGGCGGTGTACCTGGCGTGATCGGGCATGCCTGGTCGTTCCGCCGGACCAGGTACGCCCGTTCCGGCCTGGAACGCCCGATCCGACCAGGTACGCCCGAACCTCAGCGCGGGGGAGTGGCGAGCACGCCCGCGGCGCGGAGCGCTCGCTCCAGCGTCGCCTCCACCTGCTGCCACGCGCTGCGACGGCGCCCCGCCCCGATGCCCCCACCGGACACCGCCGTGCCGTGCTGCGCGTGGCGGAGCGTGATCGTGGTCGACGTCCCCGTGACGGTCGTCGAGAGCTCGTACCGCCGGAACTCCCGCGACGGGTGCACGAGCGCACCGAGCAGGATCGTCAGCAGCCGGTTGCCGGTCGTCGCGGTGATCGTGCCACCCGTCGACTCGACCCGGTGTCCGGCCTGACGGAGCGCCGCGCCGGCGACCTCCATCGCGGTGCAGCGGTCACCCGTGTGGACCGCGTACTCGGTCGTGTGCTCCATGCGTCCCTCCCCGTCCCCGGAGTCGTGCTCTCGGTGTCCCCCCGGACGCCGTGGGCCGAGCCTAACCGATGCAAGCTCATGGAACGGGAGCGTGTCGCGGGTGCTCGGTAGACTCGCACCCGTGTCAGTGAACCCCGAGCTCGTCGGCAGGACGTTCCCGCCGGCCCAGCCCTACCTGGTCGGTCGCGAGAAGGTGCGCGAGTTCTCCCGCGCCGTGTTCGCGACGAACCCGATCCACCACGAGCCCGACGCCGCCCGCGCCGCCGGGTACGCCGACGTCGTCGCACCGCCGACCTTCGCCGTGGTCGTGCAGGAGGCCACGCTCGCCCAGCTCCTGGCCGAGCCGGACGCCGGCATCGACTTCTCCCGTGTCGTGCACGGCGAGCAGTCCTTCACCTACGACCGGCCGATCGTGGCCGGCGACGAGCTGACCGCCACGCTCACCGTCACCAGCGTCAAGACCCTGGGCGGCAACGCCATGGTGACGGCGGAGAGCACGATGCAGGACGCCTCGGGGGAGCACGTCGTCACGGCGACCTCCACCCTCGTGGTCCGAGGAGACGACGCATGACCACCGCACCCGCCACCGCGCTCGAGGTCGGCACCGTCGTCGCCGAGCGCGAGGTCCACCTGACCCGCGACGCGCTCGTCCGCTACGCCGGAGCCTCCGGCGACTTCAACCCGATCCACTACCGCGACGACGTCGCAGCGTCGGTCGGCCTGCCCGGGGTGCTCGCGCACGGCATGCTCACGATGGGCCTCGCCGTCCAGCCCGTCTCCGAGTGGCTCGGCGACCGCGGCTGGGTCGAGCGCTACGGCGTCCGCTTCACCCGCCCGGTCGTCGTCGACCCGGAACAGGGCGCGACCGTCGGCGTGGTCGCGAAGGTCGGCACCGTCGACGACCAGGGCCGTCCGCAGCGCATCGACCTCACCGTGACCGCCGCCGGGCAGACCGTGCTCGGCAAGGCGCAGGTCACGGTGGTGTTCCGCTGACCGTGGCGACGCGACTGGCCGACCTCACGACGTTCCGGGTGGGTGGCCCTGCGGCGACCCTCCTGGTCGCCGACACGACCGACGAGCTCGTCGCGCACGCGGAGACCGCGTGGCAGGACGACGAGTGGCTCGTCGTCGGCGGCGGCAGCAACCTGCTCGTCGCCGACGAGGGCTTCGCCGGTACCGTCGTGCTGGTCCGCACGCACGGCGTGGACGCCGAGCCCGACGCGGACGGCGTCACCGTCCGCGTCGCGGCCGGTGAACCGTGGGACCGGTTCGTGGCGACGACCGTCGAGAACGGTTGGACCGGCCTGGAGGCGCTCAGCGGCATCCCGGGCACGGTCGGTGCCTCCCCGGTGCAGAACATCGGCGCCTACGGGGTCGAGCTCTCCGACGTGCTCACCCGGGTCGAGTTCCTCGACGCGTCGACGGGGGAGCGCGCGTGGGTGGACGCAGCCGAGCTGGCGCTCGGCTACCGCACCTCGACGCTCAAGCACGGACGTCGGGGCGTGGTGCTCACGGTGGAGTTCCGCCTCGGCACGACCGTCGACCAGGGGGTTCCGGTCCGGTACGCCCAGCTCGCCGGATCGCTCGGCGTCGACCTCGGCACCCCGGTCGACCCGATGACGATCCGCGAGACGGTCCTGCGGCTCCGCGCCTCGAAGGGCATGGTGCTCGACGACGCCGATCCGGACACCTGGAGCGCGGGTTCGTTCTTCACCAACCCGATCGTGTCGGCCGCGTTCGCCGAGACACTCCCCGCCGAGGCCCCTCGTTGGCCGGCGGGCGAGGACGTCAAGCTCAGCGCCGCCTGGCTCATCGAGCACGCGGGGGTCCACCGCGGGTACGCGGTCCCCGGGTCGCACGCCGCCATCTCGTCGAAGCACACCCTCGCGCTGACGAACCGTGGCGGGGCGACCGCCGCCCAGGTCGCCGAGCTCGCGCGGTACGTCCAGGTGACCGTCCTGAACCGCTTCGGGGTCTCGCTCGTGCCGGAGCCGGTCGTGGTGGGGGACCTGCTCGCCGCGAGCTGACCGGCGCACGCACGCCGCGCCTCCCGGCCGATCGTCACGGTCCCGCGGAACGCAACGTGGGCGGTCCCGCGCAGCGGTACAGCGCTGCGCGGAACCGCCCACGTTGCGTGGTGCGGGGGGTCTACGCCGAGAAGAACTCCGCGAGGCGGCGGACGCCCTCGGCGATGTCGTCGTCGCCCAGCGCGTATGACATCCGGATGTAGCCGGAGGGGCCGAAGGCCTCGCCCGGGACGACCGCGACCTCGGCGTGCTCGAGGATCAGGTCGGCGAGCTCGAGCGTCGTCGTCGGGGTCGAGCCCGCCCACTCGCGGCCGAGGAGCGCCGTGACGTCGGGGTAGACGTAGAAGGCGCCCTTGGGGGTCGGGGTGACGAAGCCTGGGATGGCGTTGAGCCCCTCGACGATCGTGCGGCGGCGGCGGTCGAACGCCTCGCGCATCGCCGCGACCGGCTCCTGCGGGCCGGTGAGCGCCGCGATCGCTGCGCGCTGCGACACGTTCGCGACGTTCGACGACAGGTGTGACTGCAGGTTCGACGCGGCCTTCACGGCATCGGCCGGGCCGATGAACCACCCGACGCGCCACCCGGTCATGGCGTACGTCTTCGCGACGCCGTTGACGAGGATCGTGGTGTCGGCCAGGGCCGGTACCGCGTCGAGGATGCCCGTGAAGGCGACGTCGTCGTAGACCAGGTCCTGGTAGATCTCGTCGCTGATCACCCAGATGCCGTGCTCGAGCGCCCACTCGCCGATGGCCTTCGTCTGCTCGGCCGAGTACACCGAGCCGGTGGGGTTCGAGGGCGAGCAGAAGAGCAGCGCCTTGGTCTTCGGGGTGCGGGCGGCCTCGAGCTGCTCGACCGTGACGAGGTAGTCCTGGTCGCTGCCGGCGAAGACCTCGACCGGGGTGCCGCCGGCCAGGGCGATCGCCTCGGGGTAGGTGGTCCAGTACGGGGCGGGGAGGAGGACCTCGTCACCCTCGTCGACGACGGTCTGGAAGGCCTGGTAGACGGCCTGCTTCCCGCCGTTCGTGACGATGACCTGCGACGGGTCGACGGTGATGCCGGACTCGCGAGCGGTCTTCTCGGCGATCGCGCGCTTGAGCTCGGGCAGGCCCGTCGCGGGCGTGTAGCGGTGGTTCGCCGGGTCCTGCACGGCCAGGACGGCCGCCTCCACGACGTGCTGGGGCGTGGCGAAGTCGGGCTCGCCCGCGGCGAACGAGATGACCGGGCGACCGGCGGCCTTGAGCGCCTTCGCCTTGGCATCGACCTTGAGCGTCGCGGACTCGGCGATCGCGGCGATGCGCGACGCGATGCGCGGACGGTCGGAGGTCGCGTCGACGGAGACGGACTCGCCGGAGGTCCTGGCGTGCTCGGGGGTGGTGGACTCGGGGCCGGGGGCTGCGGTGCTCACGGCCGCCAGCCTACCGGGGCGGCACGCCGGGAGGAGGGGCCGAGTGGACAGCGTGTGACGGACTCCCGTACACTCGACCACCGGCGCACGGAACGGTGACGGAACGTGCGCCCAGGGGTTCCGACCCCTACAGGGCGGTGGCTCAATTGGTAGAGCAGCGGTCTCCAAAACCGCAGGTTGCAGGTTCGAGTCCTGTCCGCCCTGCAAGTCTGGAAGGTGTGAAGGTGGCGAGCAAGGACATGGAGACGACGACGGACGACGTCGTCGCGAAGGCCAAGCCCGACCGTGCTCAGCGTGGTGGCCCGATCGCTGCCGTCGTCCTCTTCATCCGCCAGGTCATCGGCGAGCTCCGCAAGGTCGTCACACCGACCCGCAAGGAGCTCTTCAGCTACACCGGCGTCGTGCTCGTGTTCGTCGTCGTGATGATGATCCTGGTGTCGATCCTCGACTTCGTCTTCGGACTCGGCGTCGGCTACGTCTTCGGCAACGGTCCGACGGTCTGATCCGTCGTGGGCCGGCCCGAGCGTGGCCGGTCCGACAGCGGTCGCTCCGCGTCCGTCCACCAGACCGGAACCCGGCAGGAGTACGGTCGCCCGAGACGGCGACGGGAGCACCCGCTCCGGCCGAACACCCGATCCGCACCACCGAACGGAAAGAATCGACAGTGTCTGACTACTCCCGCGACGACATCGACCTCGCCACGGCTGCCGAGCAGTCCTCCGAGGTCGAGGAGAACCAGGAAGGCGACGTCGAGACCGCCGAGGGCCGATCGGTCGAGTCCGCCGAGGAGCGCGCGATCTCCGTCGAGGACGAGGACGACGACTCCCTCGGGCTGAGCGACGAGCCGGACGACGGAACCGTCGACACCTCCATCGACGAGGCGCTCACGGCGCTGGCCGAGTCCCGTGACCCCGAGGCCGACGCCGTCGTGGACGACGCGCTCGAGATCGACTCCGCCGACGAGGCCGAGGCAGCCGTCGAGGCCGTCGAGGACGAGGAGGTGACCGAGCTCGAGGACGCCTCCGCAGCCGAAGCGAACGAGACGCTCGCCGCGGACGAGGCGCTCGACGCCGACGAGACCGACGACGAGCCCGCCGAGGTCGACCCGTACGACGCCTTCAAGGCCGAGCTGCGGATGAAGCCGGGCAAGTGGTACGTCATCCACTCCTACGCGGGCTTCGAGCGCCGCGTGAAGTCGAACATCGAGAACCGCATGATCTCGATGTCGATGGAGGACTCGATCTACCAGGTCGAGGTCCCGATGGAGGACGTCGTCGAGATCAAGAACGGGCAGCGCAAGCTGGTCACCCGCGTCCGGATCCCCTCGTACGTGCTCGTCCGCATGGACCTCAACGAGGACTCGTGGTCCGTCGTCCGCCACACCCCCGGCGTCACCGGCTTCGTCGGCAACGCCCACAACCCGACGCCGCTGCGCTTCGACGAGGCGTTCGGCATGCTGAAGTCGCTCGTCCAGGTCGCCGAGGCCGCCCCCACCAAGGGCGGCACGAAGTCCGGCGGTGCCGCACAGGCGCAGCCGCAGGCCGAGGTCGACTTCGAGATCGGCGAGACGATCACCATCAAGGAGGGCTCGTTCGCGGGCCTGCCGGGTTCGATCTCCGAGATCAAGCCGGAGAGCGGCAAGCTCACCGTCCTCGTCTCGCTGTTCGAGCGCGAGACCCCGGTCGAGCTCAGCTTCGACCAGGTCACCAAGCTGTAGTAAGCTACTGAGGTTTGGCCCCGCGTGCTGTGGCATGCGGGGCTTCACCGCGGTCCGGATCCGCCGGGCCAGCGGGAGAGTGCACGGGTCCCCGTGCGTTCGATTCCAGGAGGAAGCACAACATGGCACCGAAGAAGAAGGTCACGGGCCTCATCAAGCTGCAGATCAACGCGGGCGCCGCCAACCCGGCCCCGCCGATCGGTCCTGCGCTCGGTCAGCACGGCGTGAACATCATGGAGTTCTGCAAGGCGTACAACGCCGCGACCGAGTCGCAGCGCGGGAACGTCGTGCCGGTCGAGATCACCGTCTACGAGGACCGTTCGTTCACGTTCGTCCTCAAGACCCCGCCGGCCGCAGAGCTGATCAAGAAGGCTGCGGGTGTGCAGAAGGGGTCCTCGACCCCGCACACGGTCAAGGTCGCCAAGATCTCGATGGACCAGGTCCGTCAGATCGCCGAGACCAAGCAGGCCGACCTGAACGCCAACGACATCGAGCAGGCCGCGAAGATCATCGCCGGCACCGCTCGTTCGATGGGCATCACGGTCGAGGCGTAAGCCTCAGCGCCCCACACACCCCGACCCCTTTCCGTGGGAGAGCCTCGCCGGCTCGTCAACCACGTAGCTCCTGAGGAGAACACCATGGCGAAGAAGTCCAAGGCCTACCAGGCCGCGGCCGCGAAGATCGAGGCCGACAAGTTCTACACCCCGACCGAGGCAGTCGCCCTCGCGAAGGAGACCGGCTCGGCGAAGACCGACTCCACCGTCGAGGTCGCGCTGAAGCTCGGCGTCGACCCCCGGAAGGCCGACCAGATGGTCCGCGGCACGGTCATCCTGCCGCACGGCACGGGCAAGACCGCCCGCGTCATCGTCTTCGCCGTGGGCGCTGCGGCCGAGGCCGCCATCGCTGCCGGTGCCGACGAGGTCGGTGGCGACGAGCTCATCGCGAAGGTGGCCGAGGGCTACACCGCGTTCGACTCCGCCGTCGCGACCCCGGAGCTCATGGGCAAGGTCGGTCGTCTCGGCAAGGTGCTCGGCCCGCGTGGCCTCATGCCGAACCCGAAGACCGGCACCGTGACCCCGAACGTGGCGCAGGCCGTCAACGACATCAAGGGCGGCAAGATCGAGTTCCGCGTCGACAAGCACGCCAACGTGCACTTCGTCGTCGGCAAGGCCTCGTTCACGCCCGAGCAGCTCGACGAGAACATCTCGACCGCGCTCGAGGAGATCGTCCGCCTGAAGCCGTCCGCTTCGAAGGGCCGCTACATCATGAAGGGCGCCGTCTCGACGACCTTCGGTCCGGGCATCCCGCTCGACGTCAACGCCATCTGATCGACTGATCGGATCAGGAAGGCCCGCACCGACTCCGGTGCGGGCCTTCCTGCGTCCCGGGCCCTGTCCCGATAGCGTGGCAGCGTGCGGACCCTCGTCAACTCCCTCCGGCTCGTCGCCCTGATCGCCGTCGTGGCCGCGGTGCTCGCGCAGTGGCTCGTGACGTCCCGGACGCCCGGGTACGTGTTCTGGAACTTCTTCGGCTACTTCACCATCCAGTCGAACATCGTCATCGCGGTGGCGTTCGCACTGACGCTCGTCGCTGCGGCCCGCCGGAAGCGCGGTGACTTGCTGCTGAGCGGCTTCCGCGGGGCGGCGACGGTGTACATCGCCACGACGGGCGTCGTCTACAACACCCTGCTCGTCGGGGCCTCGGTGTCGAACTCCGTGCCGTGGTCGAACGACGTCCTGCACAAGTGGATCCCGGTGTACGCCGTGCTCGACTGGCTGCTGTTCTCCGACCGGGCGCGGCTGCTCCTCCGGCACGTGTGGTGGTTCCTGGTCTACCCGGCCGTGTGGCTCGTCGTGGTGTTGGTGCGCGGCGGCACCGACGGGTGGGTCCCGTACCCGTTCCTCGACCCGGCGCAGGGCTACCTCGTCGTCGCCCTGTACTGCCTCGGCGTCGCGGTCTTCATCGGGCTGATGGGCATCCTCGTGGTGGGGATGAGCCGGCTCCGCCTGGTGAAGGTGCCGTGACGGTCTGAACCCGCAAGGACTAGACCCGGAACGCCCGCAGCTTGTCGAGCACCAGGTCGGCGAGCTGCACGAGACCGCGGATCTGGTCGTCGTCGCGGTCGACCCACCGGCACTCCGGCTCGTCGGCGACGGGCACGAAGTCGTCGTGGCGTTCCCACACGAACAGCGTGCGGTCGGCGCCGAGGACGTACTGCTGCCACCAGACCTGGCGCAGGTAGTGCCGGGGGATGCTCCGCCAGGCCTTGCCCGTGGTCTTGATCTCGGCGAGCACGAGGCGCTGCGAGGCGTCCCAGCCCACTCCGTCGGGCGTGGCGAGGTGCGCACGGTTCGTGCTGGCGTGGAACAGGTGCGCGGACGGTTCGATGCCGTGGGTGGCGGCGACCCAGGCGGCGATCACGGGCTCGCGGTCCTTGCCGTGCTCGGTCCAGGCGTTGCCCGAGAACCGGGAGCCGTAGCGCTTCTCGGCGACGACGGCCTCGACCGCGCGGAGCGACGCGAGCCGTGCGACGTCGGTCGCGGTGATGCCCATCGCGCGGGCACGGAGCCACGCGACCCGGTCCGACGAGTGGGCCACGATGCGCTCGGTGTGCCCGCGGAGCGCGGTGAACGCGTCGTGGACGCCCGGCGCAGAGCGCGGACCTGCGGCAGACCGACCGACGGGAGCGGCGTCGCGTGCGGCCGACCGTGCGCCGGACGAGGCCGGCGTGGCGGAGGCGGGGAGGGCCTCCAGGCCGGGGTCCAGGTCGCCCCACAGCGTGGGCTGCACGATCGTCACCCGACGATTCTCACCCCGCGGACCGACAGGGCGCGAACCGACGCGCGCGACGTCCGCGTTCAGGAGACGAGCGCCCGCCCCTCCGCGTAGGCGACGAGCTCGTCGACGCCGGCGGGGGAGAGCGCGTAGCCGATGGCCAGCGCGGCTGCACCCTGCAGCGCGGCGACGGACCCGGCCCGGGACTGGGCGATCACCAGGTGCTCGGTGGCGAGGGGCATCGAACGGGCGTAGACGACCTCGCGGACGCCGGCGAGCAGGTGCTCCCCGGCACGTGTGATCGAGCCACCGAGCGCGATCACCGACGGGTTCACGAGCGAGACGCACGTGGCGAGCACCTCGCCGATGTCCCGTCCGGCCTGCCGCACGGCACCGATCGCGTCGAGCTCCGAGCGCTCGACCAGTGCGATGACGTCTCCGCTGGTGTGCACGTCGTGACCCTTCGCTCGAAGGGCGCGTGCGATGGCCGGGCCCGAGGCGACGGCCTCGAGGCAGCCGGTGTTGCCGCAGTGGCACGGCACGTCGCCGGCGCGCGACACCCGCACGTGACCGATGTCGCCAGCGGTGCCCTGTGCGCCGCGGCGGAGCTGCCCGTCGGAGACGATGCCCGACCCGATGCCGGTCGCCACCTTGACGAAGAGGAGGTGGTCGACGTCCGCCCAGCCGTGCGCGCGTTCCCCGAGCGCGGCGATGTTCACGTCGTTGTCGACCAGGACGTGCGCGGACAGGTGGCCGCGCAGCCAGCCGGGGACGTCGAAGCCGTCCCAGCCGGGCATGATCGGCGGGTTCGCCGGACGGCCGGTCGAGAACTCGACGGGACCGGGGACGCCGATGCCGATCGCGACGACGTCGCCACGGGTGCGGCCGACCTCGTCGAGCAGTGCGTCGACGGTCTCGACCAGCCAGGTGAGGGTCGGGACCGGGCCGGCGGCGATGTCGATCGCGGCCTCCCGCGTCGCGAGCGGGGCACCGACGAGGTCCGTCACGGCGACCCGTCCGTGCGAGGCACCGAGGTCGGCGGCGACGACGAGGCGGGCGCGGGGGACGAGGGCGACCTGGGCCGGCGGCCGACCACCGGTCGACGCAGCGGTCTCGACGGGGCCCACGAGGCCCACGTCGACGAGGGCGTCCAGGCGCACGGCGATGGTCGAGCGTGCGAGTCCCGTCAGGGCGGCGAGCTCCGCCCGGGTCCGCGGCACGCCGTCGCGGAGGATCTGGAAGAGCTCGCTCGCTCCGACCGGAGGCGACGCTGCCGTCCGGGTGAAGTCGACCATGTCGGGAGTGAAGCACACATCGAACGCGCCACGCAACGAAGACTGTCGACGATGTCACAACTTTTGCTTGACCGCCGACAGAAGCGGTCATAGTGTGACGCTCGATCACTGACGATCCACCATCTCGACGAGGAGAACCCCCGGTGACCCAACCCCTGTCGGTCCAGCTCTACACCGTGCGTGACGCCCTCTCGGCGGACCTGCCGGGCACGCTGCAGCGCATCGCCTCCATCGGGTACACGAACGTCGAGGCCTTCGGGTTCGTCGACCGTGCCGAGGAGCTGCGCGACGCCCTGGCCGCGGCCGGCCTGCAGGTCCCGAGCGGCCACGCCCGTCTGCTGGACGCGGGGGAGCAGGACCTCGAGCGCATCTTCCACGCCAGCGTCACGGTCGGGCTCGGCACCCTGATCGACCCGCACATCGACGAGGCCCGCTGGACCACCCGCGAGGACGTCGAGGCGATCGCCCGCGAGCTCAGCGCCCTGGCGCCGCGCGCCGCCGACCACGGGCTCGTGCTCGGGTACCACAACCACGCGTTCGAGTTCTCGAACCGCATCGACGGCGTGAGCGCCTACGAGGTCTTCGCCGACGCGCTGTCCGACGACGTCGTGCTCGAGCTCGACACCTACTGGGTGACGGTCGGCGGTGACGACCCGGTCGCCATCCTGGGCAAGTACGGCGACAAGGTGCAGTTCCTGCACGTCAAGGACGGCGACGGATCGCACGACGACAAGCGGCAGGTCGCGGTGGGGAACGGCATCATGCCGATCCGCGACATCGTCGCCGCGGCGCCGGACGCCCTGCACGTCGTCGAGCTCGACGACCACGACGGGGACGTCTTCCAGGCCGTCGCCGACTCCTACGTATTCCTGCAGGGAGTCCGCGCATGAGCACCACCGACACCACCGCGACCCCGTCCGCGGACACCGCGCGTCGCACGGGCCCGGTCGGCGTGGGCGTCATCGGCGCCGGCGTCATCTCGGACCAGTACCTGTCGAACCTCACGGTCTTCCCCGACGTCGAGGTCCGCTTCATCGCCGACATCGACGAGCCGCGAGCCGCCGCCCAGGCCGAGAAGTGGGGCGTCGCCGGGTCCGGCTCGGTGGAGCAGCTGCTCGCCGACGACGACATCGAGATCGTCGTCAACCTGACGATCCCCGCAGCGCACGTCGAGGTCGCCCTGCAGGTCCTCGCCGCCGGCAAGCACGTGTGGGGCGAGAAGCCCTACGCGCTGGACCGTGAGAGCGCGACGCGGCTCCGCGACGCGGCGCGTGCTGCGGGGAAGACGGTGAGCGTCGCTCCGGACACCTTCCTCGGCGCCGGGCTCCAGACCGCGCTCCGCACCGTCCGCGAGGGCCGGATCGGCACCCCGCTCAACGGGTTGACGCTCTTCCAGAGCCCCGGCCCGGAGTCGTGGCACCCGAGCCCCGAGTTCCTCTTCGCGGTCGGCGCTGGTCCGCTCTTCGACATCGGCCCGTACTACATCACCACCCTCGTGCAGGCGTTCGGCCCGGTCTCGAAGGTCACCGCCACGGCGTCGAAGGCCCGCGCCACGCGGACCATCGGCTCCGGCCCGAAGGCGGGTACCGAGTTCCCCGTCGAGGTCCCGACGAACCACTCCGCCCTGATCCAGTTCGAGACCGGCGGGAGCGCCCAGAGCGTCTTCTCGTTCGAGTCCGACCGCGGCCGCACCGGCTTCGTGGAGATCGCGGGGGAGACGGGCACGGTCGTGTTCCCCGACCCCAACAACTTCGACGGTGACACCGAGCTCTACGCGCACGGCGCCGAGGAGCCCGAGACGATCCCGGCGGTCGGCTCCACCTACTCGCGCGGCACCGGCGTGGTCGACCTGGCCCGCTCGCTCCGCGCCGGCGAGGAGAACCGGGTCCCCGGCGCCCTCGCCTTCCACGTCCTCGACGTGATGGTCTCCATCGCCGAGGCAGCCGAACGTGGTGAGACCGTGCTCGTGGAGAGCACCGTCGCACCCTCCCCGACCCTCCCCGAGGGCTGGGACCCCGCGGCGTCCACGCTGGCCTGACGGCCCGCGGCTCCCGGTCGAGGTCGACCAGGGGCGGGACACCGCACCACACAGCAGCACCCGACAGCACGACCAGCACCACGCACCACCTCCTGCACCACCTCAACGACGAGAAAGTAGAGAGTCATGCGCACTGCCATCCGCGCACTGGCCATCACCGCGGCCGCGGCACTCACCGTGACCGGCCTCGCAGCCTGCTCCTCGGGATCGTCCGGTTCGTCCGGCGACTCGAAGACGCTCACCTACTGGGCGTCCAACCAGGGCACGTCCCTGCAGAACGACAAGGAGGTGCTCACCCCCGTCCTCGAGAAGTTCACCAAGGAGACCGGGATCAAGGTGAACCTCCAGGTCATCGGTTGGAACGACCTGCAGAACAAGATCCAGACCGCCGTCACCTCGGGCCAGGGCCCGGACGTGGTCAACATCGGCAACACCTGGGCGACGTCGCTCCAGGCCACGGGCGCCTTCCAGGAGTTCGGCGACTCGGAGATGCAGGCCATCGGCGGCGCCGACAAGTTCGGCAAGGTCGCGCTCTCCACCGGTGGTGCGCCCGGCAAGACCGTCACGAGCGTCCCGCTCTACGGCCTCGCGTACGGCCTCTACTACAACAAGCAGATGTTCAAGGACGCCGGCCTCGAGGCACCCACCACCTGGGAGGACCTCACCGCCGACGCGAAGAAGCTCACCTCGGGCGACAAGTACGGCTTCACCATCGCCGGTGGGTCGTACACCGAGAACGCGCACTTCGCCTTCATCACCTCCGCCCAGAACGGCGGCGAGTGGTTCGACAAGGACGGCAAGCCGACCTTCACGGACGAGGCGAACGTCGACGGCATCAAGCGCTACATCGACCTGATGCAGTCGGACAAGGTCGTCAACCCGTCGAACGCGCAGTACGACAACGGCACGCAGGCGGTGTCGGACTTCGCGAACGGCAAGGCCGCGATGATCCTCACGCAGAACAACGCGAACGCCACCATCACGTCGCAGGGCATGACCGCCGACCAGTTCGGTGTCGTCCCCTTCCCGACGACCGCGGACGGCAAGGACATCGCGTCCTTCCCGGCCGGCATCAACCTGTCGGTCTTCAAGAACACGAAGAACAAGGACGGCGCGCTCAAGTTCGTCAAGTACATGACGAGCGAGGACACGCAGGCCACGCTGGACAAGCCGTACTCGGCCCTCCCGGTGCTCGCCTCGGCTGCTGACTCGGTCACCGACGAGCAGACCAAGACGTTCCTCGACATCTACAACAACAAGGCGAAGCCGCTCCCGCTGGTGCCCGCCGAGGACCAGTTCGAGTCCACGGTCGGCAAGGCGATGAACGACATGTTCGCCAAGATCGCGACCGGTTCGACGGTCTCCGACAGCGACATCAAGTCGGCGCTGCAGACCGCGCAGGACCAGGTCTCGCAGTCGGTCGGCTAGTCGGCCTGGAGGCCCGGGGCGCGTCCGCAGGACGTGTCCCGGGCCTCGCCCCTCCACACCCGGCCCCGCGCCGGGGGTGAGCCGATCGGCTCACGCTGGTCGTCCCTCCAGGCCGCTGCCACGGCCCGGTGGACGACGCACCCGATCCCGTCCTCGCCGGAAGGCCACCACCCATGACCACCTCGGTCCTGCCCGACTCCGAGCGCATCGACCTGACCCACACCAAGGCGCCGACCCTGTCGGGCCCGCAGCCGGGTCGGAAGCCGAAGCGCCACTGGTTGCCGTACGCGCTCGTCGCGCCGGCGATCCTCTTCGAGCTGCTCATCCACATCGTGCCGATGCTCGTCGGCATCTGGATCTCGTTCATCCAGCTCACCAAGTACTTCATCGCGAACTGGGGTGCCGCTCCGTTCGCGGGGTTCCGGAACTACTCGGTCGTCATCGACTTCGACCAGGCGATCGGCAAGGGCGTCCTCAACTCGTTCCTCATCACCGCCGGCTTCACGGTGCTCGTGGTGGGGCTCTCCTGGACCTTCGGCATGGCCGCCGCGGTCGCGCTGCAGAAGCCGTTCAAGGGCCGCGGGCTCTTCCGCACGCTCTTCCTCGTGCCGTACGCGCTGCCGATGTACGCCGGCATCATCACCTGGAAGTTCATGTTCCAGCGCGACTCCGGCGCGATCAACCACATCCTGGTCGACCAGCTCGGGCTGTTCGGCGGACAGGGACCGTTCTGGCTCATCGGGTCGAACGCCTTCGTGTCGGTCGTCGTCGTGGCGATCTGGAAGACCTGGCCGTTCGCGTTCCTCATGCTCATGGCCGGTCTGCAGTCCGTGCCGAACGACGTGTACGAGGCTGCCTCGGTCGACGGCGCGAAGCCCTTCCGGCAGTGGCGCTCGATCACCCTGCCGATGGTCCGACCGGTGAACGTGACGCTCGTGCTCGTGATGTTCCTCTGGACGTTCAACGACTTCAACACGCCGTTCGTGCTCTTCGGTTCGACCGCGCAACCGCCGGCGGCCGACCTGCTCAGCTTCCACATCTACAACGCGTCGTTCATCACCTGGAACTTCGGCTCCGGGGCCGCGATGAGCGTCCTGCTCCTCATCTTCCTGCTCATCGTCACGGGCATCTACCTGGCCGTGACCAACCGGAGGTCCGTCCGTGCGTGAGACAGTCGGCGCCAAGTCCTTCAAGGTCATCGTCCTCGCCCTCCTGACCCTGTTCACGGTGGTCCCGCTCTACGTCATGATCACCACGGCCATCAAGCCGCTCGGTGACGTGCAGAACGACTTCACGTGGATCCCGACGAACATCACGTTCCAGCCGTTCATCGACATGTGGACGACGGTCCCGCTGGGGCAGTACTTCATCAACTCGCTCGTGGTCTGCACGGTCGCGACGCTGTTCTCGCTGATCATCGCGACGTTCGCCGCGTACGGTGTCTCGCGCTGGAACTTCAAGGGCAAGAGCACCTTCACCACGGCGGTGCTCTCGACCCAGATGTTCCCGGGCGTGCTGTTCCTGCTGCCGCTGTTCCTCATCTTCACGAACCTCGGGAACGCGCTCGGCATCCAGCTCGTCGGGTCGTGGCTCGGCCTGATCATCACCTACCTGACGTTCACGCTGCCGTTCTCGATCTGGATGCTCGCAGGGTACTTCGAGACCATCCCGCGCGAGCTCGACGAGGCCGCGATGGTGGACGGCTCCGGCCCGATGGGCGCGCTGTTCCGGGTCATCCTGCCGTCGGCCCGTCCGGGTCTGGTGGCGGTCGGCATCTACTCGTTCATGACCGCGTGGGGAGAGGTCCTCTTCGCCTCGGTGATGACGAACGGCAACGGGTCGACGCTCGCGGTGGGTCTGCAGCAGTACTCCACGCAGACGAACGTGTACTGGAACCAGATCATGGCGGCGAGCCTGGTCGTGAGCATCCCGGTCGTGGTGGCGTTCCTCATCGTGCAGCGCCAGTTCGTGGCCGGTCTGACTGCGGGCGCGGTGAAGTAGGCGCCGCTCAGGCCCGCCTGCCGACCCGAGACTCGGGCTGGGCGACACTCCTCGCGGCCGTCGGGCCGAGAGACGTCGCACAGCCCGAGTCTCGTCACGTGTGCAGCGCGATCGATCAGACAGGATGGAAGCATGACCGGGACCCGTGGGCGGCAGCTGCTGCCCGGACAGACCAGCCGGGTGCACGTGTACGACGTGGCCTCACGGACGAGCCGACTCGTGTTCGAGTCGAGCGAACTGCTGGTCGAGGCGCCGAACGTGCTGCACGACGGCACGATCGTCCTCAACGGCGGGGGTGACCTCTGGCTCCTCCGGCAGAGCGGGGCGGTGCTCGACGAGACCGCGCTGGTGCCGGTGCCGATGCCCGGCGTCGCCGAGATCAACAACGACCACGTGCTCGACCCCGCGGGGGGATCGGTCGTGGTGAGCGCCCGGGACGGCGAGCTGTACCGCGTGCCGCTGCCCGACGGTGGATCGGCGACGCGCATCACCGACACCGCGTCGGTGCTCCCGGTCGTGCGGAAGTACTACCTGCACGGCATCGCCCCCGACGGCTCGGCCCTCGCCGCGATCGTCGGGGAGCGCACACCGGAGGGCGTCTGGACGACCGACGTCGCCCTCGTCGACCCGCTGACCGGGGCCACGACGTTCCTGACCCGCGACGAACACCCGGACGACGGCTGCACGATCACGCCGGACGGGCGGACGCTCCTGTTCACCACCGAGCGCTTCACGCCGGGCACCGCCCAGCTCGCGTCGCTCCGGCTCGGTGGTGACGGCGGTGGTGCGGGGGACGGCGGTGTGGGCGACGGTGCTGCGTCCGACGGTGCTGCGGGCGACGCGGTGCGGATCACCGCCGACGACCGTGTGAACTGGTTCCCGCACCTGTCACCGGACGGCGCGCACCTGCTCTACCTGTCCTACGAGCCCGGCGTGCAGGGGCACCCCGCGGACCACCCGGTCGAGCTGCGGCTGCTGCCCGGGGTCCTGGCGCGTGGTGCACGGATCGCCGTCGTGCCCGAGACCCTCGTCGCGCTCGACGGCGGTCAGGGGACGGTCAACGTGCCGCCCTGGTCGCCGGACTCGCGCTGGTTCGCGTACTGCGACTACCCGGTGGCCTGAGCGCGTCGAGCGACCACCGTGCGCGGGTCAGCCCGCGTCGCCGTAGGTACGACGGAGGTGCTCGGCGTAGCCGCCCGGGGTCCTGCCGGTGAAGCGCCCGCTCGTCACCACCGGGAGCTCGGTCGTCGCCCGCACGTCGAGCCCGAGTGCCCGTGCCGCGGTGCAGGGCTTCCGCGCCGACCACCACCGGACGGAGCACGTCGCGACGGCCGACGGCGTCACGTGGGTCGACGACTCGAAGGCGACCAACCCGCACGCGGCGACCGCGTCGCTGGCC
>NZ_RBLU01000002.1 GCF_003989515.1 Curtobacterium sp. HSID17257 | reverse complement strand
GTCGGGGGAGTGGGGTACGCCGTCACGGTGACCCCTGCGCACGCCCTGACGATGCGCCACGGGTCCGAGGTCTTCCTGCGGACGGCGATGATCGTGCGCGAGGACGAGCACCTGCTCTTCGGGTTCGAGTCGACCGATGCGCTCCAGGTGTTCGACCTGCTCCGCAGCGTCTCGGGCGTCGGGCCGAAGTCGGCGCTCGGGGTCCTCGCCCACATGGACCCGGCACAGGTCGCGAACGCCGTCGCGAGCGAGGACGACGCGGCGTTCCGCAAGGTCTCCGGCATCGGGCCGAAGACCGCGAAGCTCATCACGGTCGCGCTGTCGGGCAAGCTCGTCGCCTTCGAGCAGGCCCCCGCGGCCGCCGCCGGAGCGCGCGCGGTCGCGCACCCGGCCACCGTCGACGTCGTGTCGGCGCTCGTCGGGCTCGGCTGGCGTGAGGACGCCGCACAGTCCGCCGTCGACGCCGTGGTGGCGAACGACCCGGGCGCCGCGGCGATGGGCACGCAGGCCCTGCTCCGCGCCGCGCTCGGCACGCTGCGTCCCGCGG
This sequence comes from Curtobacterium sp. HSID17257, assembly GCF_003989515.1. Classification (GTDB taxonomy): domain Bacteria; phylum Actinomycetota; class Actinomycetes; order Actinomycetales; family Microbacteriaceae; genus Curtobacterium. The sequence goes on along the minus strand of NZ_RBLU01000002.1, from coordinate 81,201 downwards.
GTGCCGGTCGGTGAGCGGGATCACCTCGGCGGGCGCCGAGTCGCAGGAAGAGCTGGCGTTCGAGGGGGCGCTCCGTCCGAAGTCCCTCGACGAGTTCGTCGGGCAGCGCAAGGTCCGCGGGCAGCTCGACCTGCTGCTCCGGGCCGCGGCGCTGCAGGAGCGCACGCCCGACCACATCCTGATGGCCGGTCCGCCCGGACTCGGCAAGACCACCCTCGCGATGATCGTCGCGCACGAGTCCGGCCGACCCCTGCGGATGTCGAGCGGTCCCGCGATCCAGCACGCCGGTGACCTGGCTGCGGTGCTGTCCTCCCTGGTGCCGGGCGAGGTCCTCTTCATCGACGAGATCCACCGCATGGCGCGCTCGGCGGAGGAGATGCTCTACCTGGCGATGGAGGACTTCCGGATCGACGTGATGGTCGGCAAGGGTGCGGGCGCGACGAGCATCCCGCTCGACCTCGCACCGTTCACCCTGGTCGGGGCGACCACCCGCGCCGGCCTGCTGCCGAACCCGCTGCGCGACCGCTTCGGCTTCACGGCGCACCTCGAGTTCTACGAGAAGGACGAGCTCGAGCAGGTGCTGATCCGCGCCGCACACCTGCTGGACCTGCAGATCGACCGGACGGCCCTGCGCGAGATCGCCGGGCGGTCCCGGGGTACCCCGCGCATCGCGAACCGCCTGCTCCGCCGGGTCCGCGACTACGCGCTCGTGCACCGCACGTCGGACGGCATGGCCGCTGTGCAGGGAGCGCTCGACCTGTACGACGTCGACGAGCTCGGTCTCGACCGGCTCGACCGCGCCGTGGTCGAGACGATGCTCACGCGGTTCGACGGCGGCCCCGTCGGGCTGAACACCCTCGCGGTGTCGGTGGGCGAGGAGTCCGAGACCATCGAGTCGGTCGTGGAGCCGTTCCTGGTCCGCGTGGGACTGGTGACCCGGACACCCCGGGGGCGCATCGCGACGCCGCAGGCCTGGCGGCACTTCGGCATCACCCCGGGGGAGGGCGTCGGCGGGCAGCCCGGGCTGTTCGACGACTGATCTCGTATACGGTATTCTGGGCGGCGTCGTCCGGGTGCCCCGGCCCGTCTGCACACACTCAGGCGGCTGCCCGATCGCGGGCACGCCCGTGCCCTAGACTGCTACGGCCCGAAGCCGAGCAACGACCGCTCCGGCTGGATCCGAGCAACCAGAGAAGGCAACGCCCCCATGGACCAATCACTCTTCCTCATCGTCATCATCGTCGCGTTCGCCGCCTTCATGTTCTACAGCAGCCGCAAGCGCAAGAAGCAGCAGGCGGACCTGCAGACGAAGATGGTCCCGGGTGCCCGCGTCATGCTGTCCTTCGGCCTGTACGGCACGCTGCTCTCGGTGGACGACGAGAAGGTCACGGCTGACGTCGAGATCGCCCCGGGCACGGTCGTCACGGTCCACCGCCAGACGCTCTCGCGCGTCGTCGACGACAACGCATCCGACGTCGAGACCACCGTGGTGCCCGAGGACGACGCCGTGGCGCCGAAGCCGGTCGCCGAGCTCAACGGTGAGCCGGTCTACGGCGAGCGTGTCGACGAGACCGACCCGAACAAGCGCAAGACCGAAGACTGACGCCCTCGGTCGCCGGGTCCACCGACCCGGCGACCACACACCGCCGCCGGCCCAGACGCCGTCGGTCCTGAACAGAGAGACGAGACGACCGGTGGCACGATCGACACCCGTCAAGAAGGCGCTGCGTTCACTCACCTGGTTGGTGATCATCATGGCGGCCCTCGCTGGCCTGAACACCGCTGCGTCGGTGCTCGCGGCCAACAGCAAGGACGACACGAACGAGTGGTTCGCCGGCGCGAGTTGGGTGCCCGAACTGGCGCTCGACCTGCAGGGCGGCACGCAGCTGACCCTCGCCGCGCAGAACACCGAGGGCGGGTCCGTCACCTCGCAGCAGTTGAGCCAGGCGGTCAACATCATCCGTCAGCGCATCAACGCCACGGGTGTCTCCGAGTCGCAGATCAACACGCAGGGCACGAACAACATCGTCGTGTCCATCCCCGGCAAGCCGGACAAGGCGACGATCGACCGGATCGAGGCAGCGGCGAAGCTGACCTTCCGTCCGGTGCTCTACACCGAGGCGGCGACGAACACCGCGGTCGGCGGCGACGGGAAGACCGCATCGCCGACGCCGTACTCACCGCCGGCATCGCTCGACGCGACCCCGAGCACGAAGCCGACCAACGGCAGCGACCTGTCCCAGGTCACGCCGGCGCTGCAGGACCTGTACACGAACTACAACTGCGCGGCCCCGGACGACGTCACGACGGCGCCCGACGACGAGCCGCTCGTCACCTGTGACCAGGACGGCGCCGCCAAGTACATCCTCGGTCCCGTCGAGGTCTCCGGTGCGGGCATCAGCAACGCGACCTCGGGCCTCGCCACCGACTCCCAGGGTGCGACCACCGGGCAGTGGGCCGTCAACCTGACGTTCTCGGGCAAGAGCTCGGACGACTTCCGCGACGTCACGAGCCGCCTCGTCAAGCTCCCTTCGCCGCAGAACCAGTTCGCGATCGTGCTCGACGGCACCGTCATCACGGCACCGGCCTCGAACGCGGCGATCACGAACGGCAAGGCGCAGATCACCGGCAACTTCACCGCCGAGTCGTCGAAGACCCTCGCGGACCAGCTGAAGTACGGTGCGCTGCCGATCAACTTCCAGGTGCAGTCGAACGAGAACATCTCGGCCACGCTCGGCACCGCGCAGCTCGTCGGCGGGCTCGTCGCCGGCCTGATCGGCCTGATCCTGGTCGTGATCTACTCGATCATCCAGTACCGGGCGCTGGCCTTCGTGACCGTGCTGTCGCTCGGTGTCGCGGCGGTCCTGACCTACCTGGTGATCGCGATCATGTCGTGGCGCGTCGACTACCGTCTGTCGCTCGCGGGTGTGGCGGGTCTCATCGTGGCCATCGGCATCACGGCGGACTCGTTCATCGTGTACTTCGAACGCATCCGCGACGAACTCCGCGACGGCCGCGGGCTCGAGAGTGCCGTGGAGTCCGGTTGGAAGCGTGCCCTCCGCACGATCCTGGCATCCGACTCGATCAACTTCCTCGCCGCGGTCGTGCTGTACGTCCTGGCCGTGAGTGACGTGAAGGGCTTCGCGTTCACGCTGCTGCTCACGACCCTGATCGACGTGGTCGTCGTGGTGCTGTTCACCCACCCGATGATGCAGCTCATCGCCCGGAGCCGGTTCTTCGGCGAGGGGCACAAGTTCAGCGGACTCGACCCGTCCGCCCTCGGCGCCGTCTACCGCGGCCGGGCGCAGTTCCGTGCGCCGGTCGTGGACGGCAAGCGCCAGCGCAGCGCGGGCGAGGCCCAGCGCCGCCAGACGATCGCAGAGCGGAAGGCCCAGCAGGCCTCCGGCGACAACGGCTCCACGCCGGACGGGAAGGACGACTGATGGCCAGCTTCAGCCAGTTCGGCAGCGACCTCTACACCGGGAAGCGCTCCTACGACATCGTCGGGCGGCGCAAGACCTGGTACCTCATCGCACTGATCGCGATCGTCGTGTCGCTCGCGGTGCCGTGGCTCCGTGGCGGCTACCACCTCGGCATCGAGTTCACCGGCGGCTCCGAGTTCACGATCTCGAACGCGAAGGACCTCGACCAGTCGATCGCCACCCGAACGGTGGAGTCGATCGTCCCCGAGGGGATCCCGCGCGTCTCCCAGGTCGGCCAGGACGGCATCCGCGTCCAGACCGAGCAGTTGACCGACCGTGAGACCAGCGAGGTGCAGGACGCCCTGGCGAAGGCGTACGGCGTGTCCGACGACCAGGTCGCCTCGACGTACATCGGCGCCACCTGGGGCGCGGACGTGCTCGCGCAGGCGATCCGCGGTCTGGTCATCTTCCTCGCGCTGGCGGCCGTCGTGATGGCCGTCTACTTCCGCACGTGGAAGATGTCGGTGTCCGCCATGGTCGCGCTGCTGCACGACCTGCTCATCACCGCCGGCGTCTACGGCATCGTGGGGCTCGAGGTCACCCCCGCCGCCGTCATCGGCTTCCTGACGATCCTCGGCTACTCGCTGTACGACACCGTCGTGGTCTTCGACAAGGTCCGCGAGAACACGTCGCAGGAGTCGCACCGCACCTTCGTGCAGTCGGTCAACCTCGCGGTCAACCAGACGCTGGTGCGCTCGATCAACACGTCGGTCGTGGCGCTCCTGCCCGTCGCCGCGATCCTCTTCATCGGGTCGTACGTGCTCGGCGCCGGAACGCTGCGGGACATCTCGCTCGCGCTCTTCATCGGCATCATCGTCGGCACCTACTCGACGATCTTCATCGCGTCGCCGATGTACGCGCACCTGCGTGAGAACGAGCCGAAGGTCAAGGAGGCCGACGCCAAGAAGACGCGTGCCGCCGAGAAGCGTCAGCGCGAGGTCGACGCCGCTGCCGAGGTCGCCTGATGGCGGTCGAGGTGCACGACGTCGACGTGGCCGAGGCCCGACGTCGTCTCGACGCGGGCGCCCGCCTGTTCGACGTCCGCGAGCAGGGGGAGTGGGACGAGGTGCACGCCCCGGAGGCGACGCTCGTCCCGATGTCCGACCTCGTCGCCCGCTGGCAGGAGATCGACGGCGGCGACCAGCCCGCCATCGTCGTCTGCCACTCCGGCGCCCGGTCGGCGCGGGTCGTCGCCGCCCTCGAGCAGTCGGGCGTGCCGGCGGTGAACCTGACCGGCGGCATGGTGGCGTGGGAACAGTCCGGCCAGCCGGTCGTGCGCGCGGGAGCGTCGGACGACGCCCAGGGCGAACCGCGTCACGAGCACTGACGGGACGCGCGTAGGCTTGCCAGACCGTACCCGGACACCGGTCGCAGGAGGCGCATCATGACGGACACCCGTGAGTCCTCGTCCCAGGGTGCGCCCACGCCCGGCGCGAGCCGCCCCGCTTCCGCACCACGGCCCTCCAGCCCGCTGAACGCGACGACCACCGGCAACCTCGGATCCCTGCGGTCGCTGCTGCCCCGGCTGTTCTCGCGGGCGCAACCCGCGGGGGCGGTCGACACCCTGATCCGGACCGTTCGGTCGCACCACCCGAAGGCCGACGTGACGCTCATCGAGCGGGCGTACAGCGTCGCCGAGCGGGCGCACGACGGGCAGAAGCGCAAGTCCGGCGAGCCCTACATCACCCACCCGGTCGCGGTCGCGCAGATCCTCGCCGACCTGGGGATCGGCACGATCACGATCGCCGCTGCCCTGCTGCACGACACGGTCGAGGACACCGACTACCAGCTCGACCAGCTCCGGTCGGACTTCGGTGACGAGATCGCCATGCTCGTCGACGGCGTCACCAAGCTGGACAAGGTCAAGTACGGCGACAGCGCGCAGGCCGAGACCGTCCGCAAGATGGTCATCGCGATGTCGAAGGACATCCGCGTGCTCGTCATCAAGCTCGCCGACCGCCTGCACAACGCTCGGACGTGGGGCTTCGTGGAGTCCGCCTCGGCGACCCGCAAGGCCAAGGAGACGCTCGAGATCTACGCGCCGCTGGCGCACCGCCTCGGCATCCAGATGATCAAGCTGGAGCTCGAGGACCTGTCGTTCGCGGTCCTGCACCCGAAGCTCTACGTCGAGATCGACAGCCTGGTCAAGGAACGGCAGCCGAAGCGCGAGCAGTTCGTGCAGAACGTCATCGGCACGCTCAAGAAGGACCTGAAGGCCGCGAAGGTGCGCGGCGAGGTCATGGGCCGGCCGAAGCAGTACTACTCGATCTACCAGAAGATGATCGTGCGCGGTCGAGAGTTCGACGAGATCTACGACCTGGTCGGCATCCGCGTCCTCGTGCCGACCGTCCGCGACTGCTACGCGATGCTCGGGTCCGTGCACGCGCGGTGGACCCCGCTGCCCGGGCGCTTCAAGGACTACATCGCGACGCCGAAGTTCAACCTGTACCAGTCCCTGCACACGACCGTGCTCGGGCCGCAGGGCCGTGCCGTGGAGATCCAGATCCGCACGCACGAGATGCACCAGCGCGCCGAGTTCGGTGTCGCGGCGCACTGGAAGTACAAGCAGCGTGCGCAGGGTCGGGACGTCGACGCCTCGTCGACCACCGACGACCAGGACATGGCGTGGCTCGCCCACATCACCGACTGGCAGGCCGAGACGAGCGACCCGGGCGAGTTCCTCGACTCGTTGCGGTACGAGATCGGCGCGAAGGAGACCTACGTCTTCACCCCGCAGGGCAAGGTCATCGGCCTGCCCGCCGGTGCCACGCCGGTGGACTTCGCCTACGCGGTGCACACCGAGATCGGGCACCGCACGATGGGTGCCAAGGTGAACGGGCGGCTCGTCCCGCTCGAGAGCTCCCTGTCGAGCGGCGACGTCGTCGAGATCTTCACGTCGAAGAACCCCGACTCCGGGCCGAGCCAGGACTGGCTGACCTTCGTGCGGAGCCCCAGGGCCCGCAACAAGATCAAGCAGTGGTTCACGAAGGAGCGCCGCGAGGAAGCGATCGAGCAGGGCCGCGACGCGATCGCGCGTGCGATGCGCAAGCAGAACCTGCCGCTGCAGCGCATCATGAGCCAGGACTCCATCGCCGAGGTCGCGTCGTCGATGCGGTACGACGACGTCTCCGCGCTCTACGCGGCGGTGGGCGAGGGCCACGTGTCCACCCAGTCCGTCATCGAGAAGGTGCTCGGCAACGTCCAGGCCGAGACCGAGACGGACGAGCCCGAGCTGGCCTTCCCGCGCCAGGTCACGAGCCGCCAGCTCCGGAACAGCGACAGCGGCGTGCTCGTCCGCGGCGCGCCCGACATCCTGGTGAAGCTCGCCAAGTGCTGCACCCCGGTGCCCGGCGACCAGATCGTGGGCTTCATCACGCGCGGTCAGGGCGTCTCGGTGCACCAGGCGTCCTGCACGAACGTGAAGTCGCTGATGAACGAGCCGGACCGGATGATCGAGGTCGAGTGGGCCCCGTCGTCGAAGTCGGTGTTCCTCGTGCAGATCCAGATCGAGGCGCTCGACCGTTCCGGGCTGCTCAGCGACGTCACCCGGGTGCTGACCGACCACCACGTGAACATCCTGTCCGCGACGGTGTCGACCTCGTCGGACCGACTGGCGCTCAGCCGCTTCGTGTTCGAGATGGGCGACACGACGCACCTCGACCGCGTGCTGAACGCCGTGCGGCGGATCGACGCCGTGTACGACGTGTACCGCGTCAGCGCGGGCTGACCGCGGTCGACGTCGGTCGCGTCAGCGCGGGCTGACCGCGGTCGACGTCGGTCGCGTCAGCTCGGGCCGACCCGGTCGACCCCGCTCACCTCAGCGCTGAGCGTCGCCGGGCGGTGTCCACCCGGCCGTCGCGCGGTCGAGCCGACGCGCCGCCTGCCGCACCATGGGGATCGTCCCGAGCGCGTCGAGGCGGCGGGTGATGTCGTCCGCCCGGACCGCGCCGATCGCCACGAGGCCGCGCAGGGCGTCCCGTGCGGTCACGTCGAACGTGTCGGGCGCGCGGAGCAGGTCGACGGCCGTGCGCTCCGGCGAGGTCACCCGGACCGACCCGAGCCGCACCGTGTCCGCGGCGGGGAGTCGCACCTCGCGGAGCCGCACGTCGGGGTCGACCCGGACGCGGACGGTCGGCGGCACGCTCACCTCGACCGGCGACGGTGGACGCGACGTGGCGCCCCAGATCCACGCGGCGGACCGGCCGCTCGCCACCAGTCGTCCGTCGGGCACACGCCACGCGTGCGCGGCGGCGCGGAGTGCCGGCGTCTGCGGTTCTGCGGGGGAGGCCCAGCACCACCCGACCGCGACGAGCTCGCCGGCCAGCACGGCGGCGCGGAGTTCCGCCTCCGGCCAGTCGTCGCTGGTCAGCAGGCGGGGCGTCGGCACCCGCTCATCCTGCCGGACGGACGTCGGTCACGGCCCGGCCTGTGGAGAGCACCGTGCGACGACGCAGCGCTCGGTGGTCCAGTGCCGGACGCGTACGGCGCCCGAGGGTTCAGCGCAGCACGTCGGCGCGGTGCACCAGCGCCGCGGCCCCGATGAGCGGTCCATCCTGGGACAGTCCGGTCGGCACGATCCGGACCTTCGTCACGAAGCCGAACTCGACCCGCTCGGCCACCGCCTCGCGCGCGTACTCGAACAGGTCCGGGGTGACGTGCGAGAAGCCGCCGCCGATCGCCACCACCTCGAGGTCGACCAGGCTCGTCGCCGCGGCGATGGCCTGTCCCAGTGCGCGCCCGCTCCGCCGGACCGCGGCGACCGCGATCTCGTCCCCGGCAGCGTAGGCGGCGGAGAGCTCCTCGCCGGTGGTCCCGGCGAACCCCTGCCGCTGCGCCCAGGTGACGGTCTTCGGCCCGCTGGCGATCGCCTCGAGGCATCCGGTCCCGCCGCACGCGCACGGGTCGTCGAACCCGCCGCACTCGACGTGGCCGATGTGGCCGGCGTTGCCGGTCGGCCCGCTCACGGTGCGGCCGTGCAGGATCAGCCCGCCACCGACACCGGTGGAGACGATCATGCCCATGACGTGGTCCGACCCCTGCGCCGCCCCGACCCAGTGCTCGGCCAGGGTGATCGCGAGGCCGTCCATCCGCAGCGTCACCGGGACGCCCTCGGGGACGAGGGCTGCGACGCGGTCACGGAGCGGCCAACCGCGCCACACCGGCATGTTCAAGGGGGAGACGAGGCCGTGCTCCTCGTCGACGGGGCCGGCAGCACCGACACCGACGCCGACGAGCTGCGCGTCGGTCGGCAGCGTTGCGAGGGTCGCCGTCACGACCTGGTCGACGGCCGCCTGCAGTTCGGCAGCACTCCGCTGCGGTCCGGTCGGCTGCCGGTGCCGGGTCCCCGGCAGGACGACGCCGCGGTCGGTGACGAGGGCCGCCTCGACCTTGGTGCCGCCGAGATCGACGGCCAGTGCGAGCGCGGACGAGGGGGACTGGGCTGCGGTGCTGGACATGCGCGCTCCGATGCGGCGGTCTGGAGGCTCGGCTCACCGTGGCGACGCGACCTCGCGTCGGTGCGAGCCGGCCCGGGCGGTGTGGTCGGGTCGGGTGGTGCCGGACCGGCCGCGGCCCGTCCGGGTGGGGCCGCCCGCGAGCGGGCGGCCGGGCCGTCAGTACGAGGAGGTGTCGTCCCCGAGTGCGGACGCGGCGCCGGTCGTGGCGCGGTGCGCGACCTCGTCGAGGATGCGCGCCGAGGCACTCGTACCGATCCGGTCGGCGCCGGCCTCGACCATCTCGAGCAGCGTGTCCAGCCCGCGGACGCCCCCGGACGCCTTGACGCCCGTGTCGGGCCCGACCGTCTCGCGCATCAGGCGGATGTGCTCGGCCGTGGCGCCGCCGCCGGCGAACCCCGTGGACGTCTTGACGAAGGCGGCACCGGCACGCTGTGCGGCCCGCGACGCGGCGACGATCTCGTCGTCGGTGAGGAACGCGGTCTCGAGGATGACCTTGACGACGGTGTCGCCCGCGGCGTCGACGACCGCGCGGACGTCCTGCTCGACACGCTCCCAGTCACCGGACCGCGCGGCGCCGATGTTCTGCACCATGTCGAGCTCGAAGGCGCCGTCGGCCAGGGCCTGCAGCGACTCGGCGACCTTGGCGGCGGTGGTGGTGGTGCCGTGCGGGAACCCGATCACGGTGCCGACGCCGACGCCGGTGCCCTGCAGTCGCTCCACGGCGTGCGCGACATCGCTCGGCCGGACGCAGACGCTGAAGACCCGGTGGGCGGCGGCCTCGTCGAGCTGGGCGTCGACGTCGGCGCGGGTGAGCTCGGGCTTGAGGAGCGCGTGGTCGATCAGGGCACGAACGGCGTCGGCGCCGAGTTCGTGCTGGTCGGCCCGGTCCTGGTGTGCGGGGGTCGCTGCGTTGTCCACCCGGAAAGCCTACCCGGAGGCGACGCGCGTACCGTGCCCTCCATGCAGGTCCTCGTCACCGGTGCGACCGGGTACATCGGCGGTCGTCTCGTCCCCCGCCTCCTCGAGGCCGGACACGACGTCCGCGTCTTCGTCCGCACGCCCCGGAAGCTCCAGGACGTGCCCTGGCACGACGACGTCGAGGTCGCTGCAGGCGACCTGCAGGACGCCGACGCGGTGCGTTCCGCTGTTGAGGGCATCGAGGCCGTCTACTACCTCGCGCACGCCATGGGTGCGGACGGGGACTTCGAGCAGGCCGAACGGGACGCCGTCGAGACGATGGCCCGCGAGGCCCGCGATGCGGGCGTCCGCCGGTTCGTCTACCTGGGCGGACTGCACCCGGACGGCGAGCTGTCGAAGCACCTCCGGAGCCGGAAGGAGGTCGGGGACGTGCTCCTCGCCTCCGGTGTCCCGACCATCGCGTACCAGGCGGGCGTCGTCATCGGGTCGGGGAGCACCTCGTTCGAGATGATCCGGCACGTGACCGACGTGCTGCCGTGGATGCCCGCGCCCCGGTGGGTCCGCAACCGCATCCAGCCGATCGCCGTCCGTGACGTCCTGTACTACCTGGTCGCGGCGCTCGACATCCCCGCCGACGTCAACCGGACGTTCGACATCGGCGGGCCGGACGTGCTCAAGTACGGGCAGATGCTGAACGGCTACGCGGTCGAGGCGAAGCTGCCGCAGCGGCGCTTCACCGTGCTGCCCGTGCTCACCCCGGGGCTCTCCGCGCACTGGTTCAACATCGTGACGCCGATCCCGAAGAAGCTTGCGACGCCGATCATCGAGTCGCTCCAGTTCGAGTGCGTGCAGCGCGAGCACGACATCGACGAGGTCGTCCCGCGTCCGGAGGGCGGACTCACCTCGTACCGACGGGCCGTGCGACTGGCCCTGACGAAGATGCGGAAGGGTGAGGTGCAGACGAGCTGGCGGAGCGCGACGCTCTCGTCGACCCCGGCCGACCCGCTGCCGAGCGACCCGGAGTGGGCCGGACACACCGTCTACGTCGACGACCGGAAGCGCCACTCGAACGCCAGCGCCGAGGACGTCTGGCGCGTCGTCGAGTCGATCGGCGGCGAGAACGGCTGGTACTCGTTCCCCCTGGCCTGGGTCGCCCGCGGATGGATGGACAAGGTCGCCGGCGGGGTCGGACTCAACCGGGGCAGGCGCGACCCGCACCGCCTCGAGCAGGGCGACGCGCTCGACTGGTGGCGCGTGGAGCGGCTGGAGCGCGGGCGCTACCTGCGGCTCCGCGCCGAGTTCAAGTCGCCCGGACGCGCCTGGCTCGAGATGCGGGTGACCCCGAGCGACGACGGCGGCAGCGACTACCACCAGCGGGCTATCTACTTCCCGCAGGGGCTCCCCGGACGCCTGTACTGGTACGGCATCCTGCCGTTCCACGGGATCATCTTCCCGGGCATGGTCGAACGCATCACGGCGGCGGCGGAGCGCGAGTCGCAGCACACGGAGTCGACGGGGCGGAACTGGACCCAGCAGAATGGGCCGCAGGAACCGGTACACGAGGAGGCAGCATGACCACCGAACACCCCACCGTCCTGTTCCTGGGCGACAGCATCACCGAGCAGGGGTCCTGGGACCAGTGGCTCCCCGGAGAGCGCACGAGCAACCAGGGCGTCGGCGGTGACACCACCGACGGCGTGCTCACCCGGCTCGACGCCGTGATCGCCGAGCAGCCCGAGGTCATCGTGCTCCTGATCGGGACGAACGACTTCGGCAACCACCGGTCGAGCGTCGAGCACGTCGTCCGCGGCGTCGAGTCGATCCTCGTCACGCTGCGCCGCGAGCTCCCGGGCGTCCGCCTGCTGCTCGTGTCGATCCTGCCGCGCCAGTCCGACTGGTGCGCGAAGATCGAGGAGGCGAACCGGCACCTCCGCCAGTTCGTCGCGACCTGCCACGCGCAGTACCTCGACCTCTGGCCCGCGCTGGCCGAGGACGACCACCTGGCCGAGCGGTTCACCGAGGACGGCCTGCACCTCAACGCCGACGGCTACCGCGCGGTGGTCGACGAACTCCAGCCGGCGCTCGAGCGCGTGCGCGGCCTCCCGCCGATGTCCCGTCCGATCCAGGCGATCGACCTCGAGGAGGCCGGCGCCTGATGGCACGGAAGGGTCGGTCCCCGGCAGGATCGTCGCTGCAGGGGGTCCCCTCGGGGCGTCAGGACGAGCGCCGTCCGCAGGGCGCGCGACCGGACGCCGACGGCACACCGCCCTTCACCCGCCCCGCCCTGGCCCCCGGGCTGCTCGCTGCCGTCGTGCTCATCGCGTTCGTGGCCGTCATCGACTCCTCGGGCTTCGTGTTCGTCCGGTGGGGCGTGACGGTGCTCGCGCTCATCGTCCTCGTCTTCGCGTTCCGCGGCCGCGCCTGGTGGGCGGTCGCCCTCACCGCGGCGATCGCGGTGTGCTGGAACCCGGTTGTGGTCGTGCCGATCCCCGGTCAGGTGTGGGCGGGTCTGCAACTCGTGGCGGCCGCGGCGTTCATCGTCGTCGGGATCACCGTCAAGGTGCCGCGCGGGGCGGACGCAGGGCGCGCCTCCCGTCCGTGACCGCGCGGCGCTCGTCCGCCGGACGGTAGGATCGCAGGAGCCGGGCACGGGGCCCGGCTGACGTGATGCGAAGGGCATGGATGAGCCACGAGACCGAGCCGGCGACCGAGAGTCCTCTGCTGAACCCTCGACCGTCCTCCGGCGGTCTCGACCGACCTGACGTCGTCGTCCGCAAGGGACGCCTGACCCTGGTCAACGGGCACCTGACGCCCCAGCAGTCGATGATCGAGGACCTGTTGTTCCTCGACGACGCGCTCACCGCCGGTGACGTCGACCACCTGCTCATCCGCGGCAACGACCGACGGCCGGTCATCGCCGTCGACGAACGCGACCGGCAGCGCGCCGAGAGCGCGATCATGGCAGCCGCCGCCAACGAGCCGTTCTACGCCAAGCCGCCGGGACAGCCCGCCGTGCTCGTCCTCGACGACGGCCTCGGATCGGTCGACGAACCGGTGCTGCGGGTCTTCCGACCGCGGCTCGAACCCATGGGTCGGCTCCGCTACGGCGCCGAGACGAGCGTCCAACTCGAGTTCTGGCGGGTCACCGACACCGAGGTGCTCGCGCCCGTCGAGAACGCCCTGATGCGGCGCAGCCTGCCGGTCGACGAGTTCGTGCTCGTCGACATCGAGCGCTACGGCCGCACCTGGCGCACGGTGGAGCACATGTTCGACGACCACGTGTCGGACATCCGCTTCCCGATCGACATCGTCTTCTCGTGGGTCGACGGCAACGCGATCGAGTACCAGCGTGCCCGCCAGGCAGCGCAGGCGAACGCGGTGCTGGGGGAGGGCGACGACGCCCCCGCGCGGTTCCGGCAGATCGACGAGCTGAAGTACGCCCTGCGCTCGGTGCACACCTTCGCGCCGTGGATCCGGCAGATCTACATCGCCACCGACTCGCCGGCACCCGCCTGGCTCGCGGACCACCCCAAGGTGCGGATCGTCCGGAGCGAGGAGTTCTTCGCGGACCCCTCGGTGCTCCCGACCCACAACTCGCAGGCCGTCGAGTCGCAGCTGCACCACATCCCGGGCATCAGCGAGCACTTCATCTACTCGAACGACGACATGTTCTTCGGGCGGATGGTCGAGCCGTCGGTGTTCTTCAGCCCGGGCTCGGTGTCGAAGTTCATCCTCGCGACGACCCGCATCGGGCTCGGGTCGAACAACCCGGCCCGCAGCGGGTTCGAGAACTCCGCGCGCGTGAACCGTCAGCTGCTGCAGCAGCGGTTCGGCGCGGTGACCACGCGGCACCTCGAGCACGCGCCCACGCCGCTCCGCGCCTCGATCCTGACCGAGATGGAGCACGAGTTCGCGGCGGAGTTCCGCGCGACCGCCGCCTCACGGTTCCGTGCGGCGGACAACATCTCGGTGACGAACTCGCTGTACCACTACTACGCGCTGCTCACCGGTCGCGCGATCGTGCAGGAGAACGCTCCGGTCCGGTACGTCGACACGACGATGCAGTCCGGGTTGAAGGCGCTGGAGGACCTGCTCAAGAAGCGGAACGTCGACTTCTTCTGCCTGAACGACGGCAGCTTCCCGGAGGTCTCGGACGAGGAGCGCACGCGCCGGGTGACGGACTTCCTCGAGAAGTACTTCCCGTTCCCGGCGCCGTGGGAGCGGGACGCGGAGTAGCGCTGCGGCCGGCCGTCCGTGCCTGGTGGCGTCCGGGCACGACCGGCCCTCGGCACTGAGCGGGCACGATCTGGCACGCTCGATGGCGCTGAGCGACGGATCCCACCCCCACGCCGATCGCCCGACGGCATGTCGTGCTCGTTCGACAGCGTGCGGTCGTGCCACGCGGGCGCCGACCCTCAGCGGCGGATGGGGGAAGTGGGCACCGCGTCGAGGGTGAACACCGGGATGCTCGCGGTGACCGGCGCCGGCTCGACCGCGGACGCGATCGTGACCCCTGCAGCGGCGAGCCGTGCCTCGGTCTGCTCCGACGACACGGGCTCGCCGACCGTCGAGTAGTGACCGATCGGCACGACCGAGTGCACGACGTTGTTGCCGTAGACGTGCACGAGGTTGAACGATTGGGCGCCGTCCTGCCCGCGGGTACCGCCCTGGTACTCGGTGAGGTCCTGCGTGTAGCACGTCGCACTCGCGACCGACACGGGCACCCCGGCGAACACGGCGCTCGTGGAGTAGTGCAGGTGCCCGGCGATGATCGAGATGACGTCCGACCCCTCGATGACCTCGGCGAGGGCGGCCTGGTCGCGGAGCTCGACGAGGACCGCGAGGTCCTGCACGCTCGGGACCGGCGGGTGGTGCATGGCGAGGATCGTGCCGTGCGGTGCAGCCTCGGAGAGGACTTCAGCCAGCCAGTCGAGCTGCGCAGGGGAGACCTCGCCGTGGTGCGCTCCGGGCACGCTCGTGTCCAGGGTGATGATGCGGAGGCCGTTGACGTCGTACACGAAGTCGACGGGGCGATCGGTCGGCTGGAGTCCGAAGAGCTCCTGGCGGAACGCACCGCGCTCGTCGTGGTTCCCCATCGCCCAGATGACCTGCGCGCCGATGCGGCGGGCCGCGGGCTCGACGATGTCGCGGATCCTGGCGTACGCGGCCGGCTCGCCCTTGTCGGCGACGTCGCCCGTGACGACGATGGCCTCCGGGCGAGTGCCGGAGGCCTCGATGTCGGCGACGATCGCCGAGAGACGTGCTGCGGAGTCGACGTCACCGTAGAGCGCGCCGTCACCCGCCACGAGGTGGGTGTCGCTGAGGTGGAGGAGGAAGTGGTTCGGCCTGGGGTGTTCGGCCGTCCGGCTGTCCATCGGTCTCTCGTTCCGTTGGCGGATGCGTGGTGCAACACGTTGCCACACCGTCGAGGACGAGTCCAGCACGCCACTCTGAATGCACGGTGAACCGGGAGTGGCGGATCCACGTCGGTCCACAGCGAACGACGGAGCCCCCCGACCACGTGGTGGTCGAGGGGCTCCGTCGTTCCCGCTGCGGGACCTAGTGGTTGGCGGCGCCGAGCGCGGGGGCCTGGGCCTGGTGGTCGCCCTCCAGCTCCGGACCGTGGTGCGCGGCGTGCGCTGCCTCGAGCTCCGCCTTCGTGACCGGCGCGATGCGGTCCTCGAAGAAGAAGCGCGACAGGTTCGCACGGACCTTCTGCACCCCGGTGATCCGACCCTTGGCGTCCGGACGGACCATGAGCGGCTTGTACTCGTTGAACTGCAGGAGCTTCCAGCGCTCGTACTCGTCGAGCTGCTCGTGGACCTCGATGTACTCGCCGTGCGGCAGTCGGACGATGCGGCCCGACTCGTAACCGTGCAGCACGATCTCGCGGTCCTTCTTCTGCAGCGCGAGGCAGACGCGCTTCGTGATCCAGAAGGCGACGAACGGGCCGAGGACCGTCGTGGCCTGGATGACGTGGATCACGTGCTCGATCGACACCATGAAGTGCGTGGCGATGATGTCGGACGAGGCGGCGGCCCAGAGCGACGCGTAGAGCGTGATGCCCGCAGCACCGAACGCGGTGCGGGTCGGGGCGTTGCGCGGACGGTCGGCCAGGTGGTGCTCACGCTTGTCGCCTGTGACCCACGCCTCGAGGAACGGGTAGGCGAACATCGCGATGATGAGCGCCATGAGGACGGCGATCGGGACGAGGATGTTGAACGACACCGTGTAGCCGAACCACACGACCTCCCAGTGCGGCGGCACCAGACGGAGCGCACCGTCCGCGAAGCCGATGTACCAGTCGGGCTGGGTGCCGGCGGACACGGGGGACGGGTCGTACGGGCCGTAGTTCCAGATCGGGTTGATCGTGAACAGCGACGCGATGAGGGCGAGGATGCCCGCGACGATGAAGAAGAAGCCGCCGGCCTTCGCGGCGAACGCCGGGAGGATCGGGACGCCCACGACGTTCTCGTTGGTCTTGCCGGGGCCCGCGAACTGCGTGTGCTTGTTGATGACGACGAGCACGAGGTGCACGCCGAGCACCGCCACGAGGATCGCCGGCAGCAGCAGGATGTGGAGCGTGTAGAGGCGGCCGACGATGTCGGTACCCGGGAACTCGCCACCGAACAGCAGGTAGGCGATCCACACGCCGATCACCGGGACACCCTCGATCATGCCGACGATGATGCGGAGACCGTTGCCCGAGAGCAGGTCGTCGGGGAGCGAGTAGCCGGTGAAGCCCTCGGCCATCGCCAGGACCCACAGCACGAAGCCGAAGACCCAGTTGAGCTCACGCGGCTTGCGGAAGGCGCCGGTGAAGAACACGCGGGCCATGTGCAGCATCACCGAGGCGACGAACAGCAGGGCTGCCCAGTGGTGGATCTGCCGGACGAACAGGCCACCGCGGATGTCGAACGAGATGTTCAGGGTGGACTGCAGGGCGGTCGACATCTCGACGCCCTTCAGCGGGACGTACGAGCCGTTGTAGACGACCTCGGTCATCGACGCCTGGAAGAAGAACGTCAGGAACGTCCCCGACAACAGGACGACGACGAAGCTGTACAGCGCGACCTCGCCGAGCATGAAGCTCCAGTGGTCGGGGAAGATCTTGCGCCCGACCTCCTTCACCAGACCCGAGATGCTCGTCCGCTCGTCGATGTAGTTGGCGGTGGCCCCGATGAGTCGGGACCCGCGCGTCGGCTCGGGCCGTGTGGCCGTGGACGGCGCGCTCGTGGTGGTGGTGCTGGTCATCAGCGTTCACGCTCCCAGAAGGACGGTCCGACCGGCTCGTGGAAGTCGCTCTGGGCAACCAGGTAGCCGTCGTCGTCGATCGCGATCGGAAGTTGGGGGAGGGGACGTGCAGCCGGGCCGAAGATGACTTCGCAGTTGTTCGAGACGTCGAACGTCGACTGGTGGCACGGGCACAGCAGGTGGTGCGTCTGCTGCTCGTAGAGCGCGACCGGGCACCCGACGTGGGTGCAGATCTTGGAGTAGGCGACGATGCCGTCGTAGCCCCAGTCCTCGTGCCCCTTCGAGGGGTTGAGGTCCTTCGGGTCGAGACGCATGAGGAGGACCGAGGCCTTCGCCTTCTCCTCGAGCATGTGCTCGGAGTCGAGCATGCCGTCCGGGATGACGTGGAAGACCGAACCGATCGTGACGTCGGACGCCTTGATCGGCAGACCCGTCGGGTCCTTCGTCAGGCGCATGCCGGACTTCCAGAAGGTGTGGCGCAGGAGCTCGTTCGGGTCCTCCGCCGGGGCGAAGTCACGGACGAGGACGACACCCGGCAGCGGGAACGCCACCAGGGCGCCGATCATCGAGTTGCGGATCAGCTTGCGACGGCTGAAGCCGGACTCCTTGTCGGCGAGCTGGAAGGCCTCGACGGCCTTCGCGCGGGTCGCGTCGGTGCCACGGGTGCTGTGGCGCATCTCCGTGATCTCGCGGTCCACGACGAGCGACTTGGACCAGTAGACGGCGCCGAGGCCCAGCGCGAGCAGGGCCAGGGCGATCGCCAGACCGAGCCAGAGGTTGCCGGACCGGACGGTGCCGAAGTCCTCGGGGTCGATCGGGAAGGCGATGTACGCCGCGATCGCCAGGACGCTGCCCACGATGGACAGGTAGAAGAACGTGGCGACCTGACGCTCGGCCAGGCGCTGCTTCTTCGGGTCGACGTCGGTGCGGCGCGCGCGGTGCGGCGGCTCACCCGGGTTCTCGAACGGGTCCGCGGGGACGACCGCGATCCCGGCCGACGTGCTGGTCGCGCCGTGCTTCTCGACAGCCGAGGACGAGTTCAGTGCCTCGTCGTCGTGCTCTGCCATGGTGTTCCCTTCAGTGTCGTTCGACACGGACGATCAGTTGGACTTCGCGGTCAGCCAGACGGTCATCGCGACGACCGCGCCGAGTCCGAAGATCCAGATGAACAGACCCTCTGCCACCGGGCCGAGGGAGCCGAGGGCGAACCCGCCGGGCGACTTGTTGTCCTGCACGTACTTCAGGTACGTGATGATGTCGGCCTTCTGCTCCGGCGTCAGGTTGAGGTCGTTGAAGACCGGCATGTTCTGCGGGCCCGTGACCATGGCCTCGTAGATGTGCTTGCCGGAGACCGACTGCAGGTTCGGGGCGTACTTGCCCTCGGTGAGTGCGCCGCCGGCGCCCGCCACGTTGTGGCACATGGCGCAGTTGATGCGGAAGAGCTCGGCGCCTTCGGCTGCGTCGCCCTTGCCGTCCGTCAGCGACGAGGAGGGGACCGACGGGCCGGGGCCGAGCGAGGCGACGTAGGCACCCATGGCATCGATCTGCTCGTCCGTGAACTGGGCGGGCTTCTCCTCGGCCTGGGGGCCCTGCGCGGCCATCGGCATGCGGCCGGTGCCGACCTGGAAGTCGACCGACGCGGCGCCGACACCGATGAGGGACGGACCCTCGCTGGTGCCCTGGGCGTCGAGGCCGTGGCAGGTCGCGCAGTTCGAGGCGAAGAGCTTCTCGCCCTCGTTGACCTTGGACTGGCTGGACACCGCGGAGGTGGTGCTGTCGTCGGCGTTCGCCGTCGAGCTGAACAGCGCGTACGCACCGCCGGTGGTCATGAGACCGACGACGATGAGCGACACGGTCGCCATCGGGGAACGGCGGCCCTTCTTGGACTTGCTTCTGGTGAACATGCGGTGGGGGGTGTCCAGTTCCTACTTGAGAAGGTAGATGACAGCGAAGAGGCCGATCCAGACCACGTCGACGAAGTGCCAGTAGTACGACACGACGATCGCGGTGGTCGCCTCCTTGTGCCCGAAGTTCTTGGCGGCGAAGCCGCGACCGAGGGTCAGGAGGAAGGCGATGAGACCACCCGTGACGTGCAGGCCGTGGAAGCCGGTGGTCATGTAGAACGCGGAGCCGTAGGCGCTCGACGAGAGCGTGACGCCCTCGTGCCAGAGGTTCGCGTACTCGAAGATCTGGCCGCAGACGAAGATCGCACCCATGCAGTACGTGACGAAGAACCACTCCGTCATGCCCCAGTCCTTGGGGTTCCAGCTCGTGCGGTGCACCTGGAAGCGCTCCGCGGCGAACACCGCGAACTGGCAGGCGAAGCTCGACAGCACCAGGATGATCGTGTTCACCGAGGCGAACGGCACCTCGAGCTTGGCGGTCTCGGTCGCCCAGAGCTCGGGCGAGGTGCTGCGCAGCGTGAAGTAGATCGCGAACAGGCCGGCGAAGAACATGACCTCGCTGCCCAGCCACACGATCGTCCCCACGGCAACGGCGTTCGGCCTGTTCAGGACCGGACCGCTGGCGGATCTGGAGAGAGGGGTGCTAGTCACGTCCTCCATTATGGCCGAAACCACTGACAGTGTTTTCGCAGGACACTGGCGGGTCGTTCGAACTCAGTACCATCGAGCCATGTCCCTCACACTCTCCTGGCCTGCAGTCATCAGCGCGCTCATGGCGCGCGAGGACCTCTCGATCAGGCAGTCCACGTGGGCCATGGAGGAGATCGTCCAGGGGCGCGCGACCGCCGCACAGATCGCGGCCTTCGCGGTCGCGCTCCGGGCGAAGGGCGAGACCGTCGACGAGGTCGTCGGCTTCCGCGACGCGATCCTCGACGCCGCCGTCCCGTTGGACGTCGACCCGATGGCACTCGACATCGTCGGGACCGGCGGCGACGTCGTGGGCACCGTGAACGTCTCGACGATGGCCGCGATCGTCATCGCCGCCGCGGGCGTGCCGGTCGTCAAGCACGGCAACCGCGCGAGTTCGTCGAAGTCGGGCTCGAGCGACGTGCTGGCCGCCCTCGGCCTCGACCTGACGATGGACGCCGCGCGTGTCGCGGACACCTTCCGGCGTGTCGGGCTGACCTTCGCGTTCGCGAGCGCGTTCCACCCCGGCTTCGCTCATGCGGCCCCGGTCCGGCGCGAGATCGGCGTGCCCACCGTCTTCAACTTCCTCGGGCCGCTGGTGAACCCGGCCCGGTGCGAGGCGAACGCGGTGGGCGTGGCGCAGCTCGAGCTCGTGCCGATCATCACGGGCGTGTTCCAGACCCGTGGGGCGACCGCGCTCGTGTTCCGCGGCGACGACGGCCTCGACGAGCTGACGACCACCGGGCACTCCCACATCTGGGAGGTCACCGGCGGCCGGGTCATCGAGCACGACCTCGACCCGCGGGACCTCGGGATCGCCCGGGCGCGCACGGAGGACCTGCTCGGCGGTGACCCCGAGCACAACGCCGCCGTGGTGCACCGCGTGCTCGCGGGGGAGACCGGCCCGGTCCGTGACATCGTGCTGCTCAACGCCGCCGCCGGGCTGGTGTCCTTCCGTCTGGCCGAGGATCCCGAGCAGGCGGACCGGCCGATCCTGCAGCGGTTCCGTGAGCAGCTCGCCGTCGCCGCCGAGGCGGTCGACTCCGGCGCCGCCGCGCAGAAGCTCGCCGACTGGGTCGGCGCCGCCCCCGCGGCCTGAGCGACCCCGCAAGTCGCGACGTCGGCGGATGCTCGCAGCGCTGTGGCGTTGCGCGGATCCGCCGACGTTGCGTTTCGCGGCCGGACCGGTGCGCCCGGCCCGCACCGCGCGTGCCACCGCAACGGCCTGGAGGCGCGGTGCCGGCCCGTCGGACCGGCACCGCGCCTCCAGTCGGTCACCTCAGCTGCGCGTCAGCGCACGTCCTCGTCGACCCAGTCGAAGGTCTTCGTGACGGCCTTCTTCCAGAGGCGGAGCTGACGGTCGCGCTCGGCGTCGTCGAGGGACGGCTCCCAGCGCTGGTCCTCCTGCCAGTTGGCGCGGAGCTCGTCGAGGTTCGCCCAGAACCCGACGGCCAGACCGGCGGCGTAGGCCGCACCGAGGGCGGTGGTCTCCGCGACGACCGGACGGACGACCGGCACGTTGAGGATGTCCGCCTGGAACTGCATGAGCGCGTCGTTGGCGGTCATGCCGCCGTCGACCTTGAGCTCGGTCAGGTCCACACCGGAGTCCGCGTTGACGGCGTCGAGGACCTCGCGGGTCTGCAGCGCCGTCGCCTCGAGGGCGGCACGGGCGATGTGCCCCTTGTTGACGTAGCGGGTCAGGCCGACCAGGGCGCCGCGGGCGTCCGGACGCCAGTACGGCGCGAACAGACCCGAGAAGGCCGGCACGAAGTACACGCCACCGTTGTCCTCGACGGTCTTGGCGAGGGCCTCGACCTCCGGGGCACTGCCGATGATGCCGAGGTTGTCGCGGAGCCACTGGATGAGCGAGCCCGTGACGGCGATGGAGCCCTCGAGCGCGTAGTGCGTCTCCTGGTCGCCGAGCTTGTACCCGACGGTGGTGAGCAGCCCGTTCTCCGACCGGACGATCTCGGTGCCCGTGTTGAAGATGAGGAAGTTGCCGGTGCCGTAGGTGTTCTTCGACTCGCCCTGGTCGAACGCCGCCTGGCCGAACGTCGCGGCCTGCTGGTCGCCGAGGATGCCGGCGATCGGGACCTCGCGGAGGAGGCTGGACGACTCGACGTGGCCGTAGACCTCGGAGGAGCTGACGATCTCCGGGAGCATCGACTTCGGCACCCCGAAGTCGGCCAGGATGTCGTCGCGCCACTGCAGCGTCTCGAGGTCCATGAACAGCGTGCGGGACGCGTTCGTGACGTCGGTCTTGTGCACACCGCCGTCGGTGCCACCGGTGAGGTTCCAGAGGACCCAGGTGTCGGTGGTGCCGAAGAGCAGGTCGCCCGCCTCGGCCTTCTCGCGTGCACCCTCGACGTTCTCGAGGATCCAGGCGATCTTGGTGCCGGCGAAGTAGGTGGCGAGCGGCAGGCCGACGATCGCCTTGTAGCGGTCGGTGTCGCCGTCGGCGAGCTTGTCGACGATCGCCTGGGTGCGGGTGTCCTGCCAGACGATGGCGTTGTAGACGGCCTTGCCGGTGTTCTTGTCCCAGACCACCGCGGTCTCGCGCTGGTTCGTGATGCCGACCGCTGCGACGTCGTGGCGGGTGATGTCGGCGCGGGACAGGGCCTGGCCGATGACCTCACGGGTGTTGTCCCAGATCTCCGACGGGTCGTGCTCGACCCACCCGGCGCGCGGGAAGATCTGCTCGTGCTCCTTCTGCCCGACCGAGATGATCGAACCGGAGTGGTCGAAGACGATGGCACGCGTCGAGGTCGTGCCCTGGTCGATGGCGACGATGTAGTCGGCCATTGGTGCTCCTTACGGGTGTGTTCGGTGTGTGCTGGGGGTTCGGTCTGCAGCCGTCAGGAGACGACGGGGAGCAGGAAGGTCGAAGCGCCGGCGGCGAGGGCGGCACCGATGAGCGGGCCGACGACCGGGACCCAGGCGTAGGACCAGTCGCTCGAGCCCTTGCCCTTGATCGGCAGGATCGCGTGGGCGATGCGGGGGCCGAGGTCACGGGCGGGGTTGATGGCGTAGCCGGTGGGGCCACCGAGCGAGACACCGATCGCGATCACGAGGAAGGCGACGGGGACGGCGCCGAGCTCGGCCGGGGCCTTGCCGTTGGTGATGCCGAGGATGACGAAGACCAGCACGAACGTGCCGATGACCTCGGTGACGAGGTTCCAGCCGTAGCTGCGGATCGCCGGTCCGGTCGAGAACACGCCGAGCTTGGCGGCGGCGTCGGGCTCCTCGTCGAAGTGCTGCTTGTAGGCGAGCCAGACGATCACCGCGCCGATGAAGGCGCCGAGCAGCTGTGCGACCCAGTAGATGAGCATGGTGCCGATGCTGATGTTGCCGAGCAGCATCTGCGCGAGGCTGACGGCGGGGTTGAGCTGGCCGCCCGACTTGTAGGACACGAGCACACCGGCGAAGACCGCGAAGCCCCAGCCGATCGTGACCATGAGGAAGCCGGCGCCGAAGCCCTTGGACTTCGTCAGCGAGACGGCGGCGACGACTCCGCCACCGAGGATGATGAGCAACGCCGTACCGACGAGCTCTGACATGAAATTGACGCCGATGCCGTCCATCGGTGACCTCCAGTGCGAGTGGTGGGGGTCCGGTGGCTGCTGCGTCCGGCACTCCCCGTCGAGTGATTGGGGCCGAGCATAGTGAGGCCGGTCACCGCGACGCGATCGCGGAACGAGCCGAGTTCGCGAAACTGCACGAACGTGCACGCCTGGTGTGCGGAGGGGCATCCGAGGACCAGGCCACGACAGCACCCTCATGCACGAACGTGCACCGGAGGCGAACGGGCGGCCGCTGTAGGGTGAACGCACTCCGGTCGACGACGGCGGTGCGGCTCCGCCGGCGGTCGGCCCCCGCACCCGTGGAGGTCCGTCATGAAGAAGCTCATCAACGATCCGCACGACGTCGTGACGGAGACCGTCCGGGGGTTCGCCCGAGCGCACGAGGGGCACGTCGTGCTGGTCGAGGACCCGATCCACCTGCACCGCGCCGACGCCCCCGTGCGCGGGAAGGTCGGGATCGTGAGCGGTGGGGGCAGCGGGCACGAACCGCTGCACGCCGGCTTCGTCGGTCACGGGATGCTCGACGCGGCCGTCCCCGGTCCCGTCTTCACGAGCCCGACCCCCGACCCGATCCTCGCCGCGACGAAGGCGGTCGACGGGGGAGCGGGCGTGCTCCACATCGTGAAGAACTACACCGGCGACGTGCTCAACTTCGAGACCGCCGCCGAGCTCGCCGAGATGGAGGACATCCGCGTCGCGTCCGTCGTGGTCGACGACGACGTCGCCGTGCAGGACTCGCTGTACACGGCCGGGCGCCGCGGCGTGGCCGGTACGGTCGTCGTCGAGAAGTGCGCCGGTGCCGCTGCCGAGCGTGGTGACGACCTCGACGCCGTCGCCGCGGTCGCCCGACGGGTCAACGAGGTGACCCGGTCGATGGGCCTGGCCCTCGGCTCCGGGACGGTCCCGCACGCAGGGGAGCCGTCCTTCACCCTCGCGGACGACGAGGTCGAGCTCGGCATCGGCATCCACGGCGAGCCGGGCCGTGAGCGCATCGCGATGGCCCCGGCCGACCAGCTCGTCGACCGCGTGCTCGAACCGGTGCTCGCCGACCTCGACGCGCCGGCGGGCTCGCAGCTGCTGCTCCTCGTCAACGGCATGGGCGGCACCCCGCTCTCCGAGCTCTACATCGTCTACCGACGCGCCGCCGAGGTGCTCACGGACCGCGGCCACCACGTCGCGCGTACCGTGGTCGGCGACTACGTCACGTCCCTCGAGATGCCCGGCTTCTCGATCACCGTCACGGTGCTCGACGAGGAGGTCACCGCCCTCTGGGACGCCCCGGTGGAGACCCCGGCGCTGCGCTGGGGTCGCTGACCACCGTCCACCATCCAGGAAGGAACACGAATTGGCGCTCGACACCGCATGGGCCATCGACTGGGTGCGCCGCACCGCCGCGACGATCGACGACCACCGCGCCGAACTCGTCACGCTCGACCGTGAGATCGGCGACGGAGACCACGGCGAGAACCTCGACCGTGGCTTCCGCGCCGTGCTCGAGGCCGTCGACGCCGGGTCCTTCGACACCCCCGGCGCGGTCTTCAAGACGGTCGCGACGAAGCTCATCTCGACGGTCGGCGGCGCGGCGGGCCCGCTGTTCGGCACCGCGTACCTGAAGGCCGCGCAGGCCGCCGGCGACGCGACCGAGCTCGACGCGGACACCCTGGTCGCCGTGCTCACCGCAGCCCGCGACGGCGTCGTCTCGCGCGGCAAGGCCGAGGTCGGCGACAAGACCATGGTCGACGCCTGGTCGGCCGCCGTCGACGCCGCCGGCACCGCAGCCGCGGCGGGTGAGGGTCCGGAGCGCGTGCTCGAGGCCGCCGCCGACGCCGCCGTGACCGGTGCCGAGTCCACCGACTCCCTCGTCGCCCGCAAGGGCCGCGCGAGCTACCTCGGCGACCGTGCGGTCGGGCACCGCGACCCGGGCGCCCAGTCGACGGCGTACATCCTGCGCGCCGCGGTGGACGCCGCGTGACCGTCGGCATCCTGGTCGTCTCGCACAGTGCGGCGATCGCGACCGGCACCGTCGAGCTCGCCCGCCAGATGGCCGCCGACGTCCCGCTCGTCGCCGCGGGCGGCACGGACGACGGCGGCATCGGGACCTCGTTCGAGGCGATCACCGACGGCATCCACGAGCTCTCGGCGGCCGACGCCGTCGTCGTGCTGTGCGACCTCGGGTCCGCCTACTTGACCACCGACACCGCGCTGGACTTCCTCGACGACGCCGACCGCGAGCGCGTGCACGTCTCGCAGGCCCCGCTCGTCGAGGGCACGGTCGCGGCGGCGGTCGCCGCGCAGACCGGTGGTGACGTCGGTGCCGTCCTGGCCGCCGCCGCGTCGGCCGCAGGGTCCGCGGACGACGCCGGGGGAGCCTCCGACCCGACCGGTGACCAGCCGGGAGGCGCGTCCTCCGTCGACGACGCGGGCTCCGCCGACGGGGCGGTCACCGAGACCGTCGAGCTGGTCAACGAGAGCGGGCTGCACGCCCGTCCGGCGGCCGAGTTCGTGAAGGCCGCCGCGAAGCACGAGTCGCGCGTCCGCGTGAACGGCGTCGACGCGAAGAGCCTGCTCGCGATCATGGCGCTCGCCCTGCCGAAGGGTGCCACCGTGACGATCGAAGCCGACGGGCCCGACGCGCGGGACGCCGTGGACACCCTCGTCGCGCTCGTCCGCTCCGGCTTCGGCGAGTGACGACGACCGCCGCGCCCGCCGCAGGGCGGGCGCGGCGGGAACCGCCGGGTCAGGACGTCGCGAACTCCTGCAGTCCGGTGACCCGGAGCAGGTCCAGCTTCGCGGCGTCCTTGCTGCCGGGGACCGCGGTGTAGACGACGATCCGCAGGTCGCTGCCCGGCACGCTGAGCACGTCGCAGTCGACCTCGATCGGACCGACGGGCGTGTGCACGACCTTGCGGCTCGTCCGGTGCTCGGCGATGCGCGCGCCGTGCCAGCGCCGCTCGAACTCCGGGGATCCGCGGCGGAGCCGGGCGACGAGCTCTGCGAGCCGCCGGTCCGCCGGGTAGCGGCCCACAGCGGAGCGGAGGTCGGCGACCAGGTCGCTCGAGAAGTCCTCCTGGTGCGTGTCGTCCCACTCGACGCCGTCGTGCCCCTGCGTGAAGTGCCGCCACACCAGGTTCCCCTCGACCCCGGTCCAGGTGCTCGGATCGCCGGACACGGCCGCCCACAGGTCGTTCCAGAGCAGGATGTCGTGCGCCGCGGTGAAGACCGCCAACGGGACGTCACCGAGCCGGTCGACCATGCGGTGCACGCCCGGCGGGACGTGCCGCGGAACCTCGGCCCGCGACGGCACCGCAGCACCCGCGACCCGGTACAGGTGGTCCCGCTCCGCCTCGGTCAGGCGGAGCGCGGTCGCGAGGGCGCCGAGCAGCTGCGGTGACGGGTTCGTCGCGCGACCCTGCTCGAGCCGGACGACGTAGTCGACGCTGACCCCGGCGAGCGCGGCGAGTTCCTCGCGCCGGAGCCCGGCGGTCCGCCGCCCCGGCCCCGCGGGCAACCCGACCTCGGCCGGACGCACCCGGTCCCGCCAGGCGCGCAACACCTCCGCGAACTCGCTCATGCGTCCATCATCGCCTCCGTCGGGCGAACGGTCCTGGTACTGCCGGTCCCACCGTCGAGCGGTGCCTGGGAGGACGGGAACGGCGGGGGCATCGTGGAGTGCATGACCACGACTCTCATCACCGGAGCGAACCGCTCCCTCGGGCTCGAGACCGCACGCCGACTCCTCGAGGCCGGCCACACCGTGTACGCCGGCATGCGCGACACCGCCTCCGGTGACGCCGTCCGAGCGCTCGGCGCACACCTCGTGCAGCTCGACGTCACCGACCAGGCGAGCGTCGACGCCGCGCTCTCGTCGTTGCCGGAGCTCGACGTCCTCGTGAACAACGCCGGCGTCCTCGGGACGTCCTTCGGTGTCGACGATCTGGACGCCGACGCGATCACCGCGGTGCTCGACACGAACGTGGTCGGGGTCGTCCGGGTGACGCAGGCGGCCCTCCCGCTGCTGCGGCGGTCGTCGAACCCCGTCATCGTCAACGTCGCGTCCGGCGTCGGCTTCGCGCGCTGGCTCACCACGCCGGGGCACGACGAGTACCCGGTCGCCGCGGTGCCCTACGCGGCGTCGAAGGCGGCGCTCATCGCGGCGACGGTGCAGTACGCGAAGAACCTGCCCGGCTTCCGCGTGAACGCGAGCGATCCCGGCTACACGGCGACCGACTTCAACGGCCACGGTGGGCACCAGACCGTGACCGAGGGCACGGACGCGACGGTCGCGCTCGCCCTGGTCGGTCCGGACGGGCCGACGGGGGAGTTCCACGACCGCACCGGGCGCATCGAGTACTGACCCGGCCAGCGGACGGACGGGAGGCGCGTGGTGACCCCGCCACGCGCCTCCCGTCCGTCCCGCGTCGCCCTCAGGGCACGGTGTCGACCACCGAGGTCCTCACCGCCGTCGAGTCCAGCACCGTCCCTGCGGGGAAGGCGCGCGTGGCCCTGCCTGCGACGGAGCGCATCCCGATGAAGTCGCCCGTGGTCGGGTCGACGACGATCTCGGTGTACTCGTCGCCGCGTCCGGCATCGGTGCGCCCGATGCCGACGCCCGTGCGGCCGTCGAGCGTGACGGCGTGGTGCGTGATCGTCGCCCCGGGGATCCTCGCGAGCACCTGGTACATGGCGCTGCGGAGGTCCGCCGGCACCATCCCGGTCGCGAGCCGATCGGTGATGAGCACCGTCATCGCCTCCTCGCGGCTGATCGAGCCGGAGGCGTGCGCGGAGACCCACGCGAGGAGGGCGTCCGGGTCGCGGGGCATGTCGGCGAGGTCCTCGGGAACCCAGGGGTGTCCGGAGAAGGCGCCGTCGAGCGCACGGACCGTGCCGGTCGGGTACCCGGCGGGGTCGGCATCCCACGCCGCCTCGACCTCGGCCGCCCGGTCCGTCGGGAAGTACGCGACCGGTTCCCCCGAGGTGCGGACCAGGGTCCACTCGGCGGACGAGTCCGCCGAGCGGTAGACCGTCAGCGAGTACGGCACGAGGGCTGAGGAGTCAGGACCGAGGAACACCTGGCTCTGCTCCTGCACGTCGACCTCGAGGTACTGGCCCGGACCGACGACCGGGTCGCTCGTCTGCACCGTGGCGTCGGCGGCACGACGGAACACCTCCGCGGCGGTCGCGGCCTGCGGCGCCGAGCCGACGACGGGAACGTGCTCGGTCGTCCCCGTCAGGTCGCCGGCGACCAGGACGGTCGCGAGCGCGGTCACCGCGGCGACACTGCCGACCACGCCCAGGGTCCACCGGGACCTGGCGCGGCGGTGACCGACGGTCCGGGCGAGCACCTCGCGGCGGATCGGTGCGACGGCGTCGTCGAGGGCCGTCCCCTCGGGCGGCGGAACCGTGATCATGACGTCTGCTCCATCCCCTGCGCCGCAGGGCTCGAGCGGAGTCGGGCGCGGGATCGTTGGATGCGCTTGCGCGCGTTGGCGGGGGAGAGGCCGAGCATCGCGGCGGCCTCGTCGTAGGACCGGTCCTGCAGCAGGCAGAGCTCGCAGAGTTCACGGTCCGGTGAGTCGAGCGCGGCGATCTCCGCGCGGACCCACCGCAGCTGCTGCACGGCCTCGTCGTGCGACACCTGGCGGTACCAGGCCTCGTCGGCGCCGCTGTGCTCGTCGAGCTCGTCGACGCGGTGCGCGCGACGCTGCCGGTTCGTGTTCATCGCGACGAACCGCGCGGTCGTCAGCAGCCACGGCAGCGCCGAGCTCCCGACGATGCGCAGGTCCCTGCGTCGGCGCCATGCGACGACGAAGGTCTCCTGCACGATGTCGTCGACGTCGGACCGCTGATCGGCGAGTCCCCAGGCGTAGCGGAAGACCGACCGCGTGTGCCGGTCGAGCAGCGTCGTGTACGCGTCGGCGTCGCCGGTGGCGATCGCCGCGACCAGGGCCTTGTCGCTCGTGGTGCCGGTGGTCGTCCTGGTCGTCGTGCTGGTCGTCTCCGGGATGGTGCCCGGCCCCCTCGGTCTGTTCACTGTTGCCTCCGATCATGAGGTGTCGGGGGAGCGACTCGTGTGACAGATCGGTGCGTGTCGTCGGCGGACCACCGGCCGTCGGTGGCTCTGCCAGGATGACGGGATGCGCGCAGTACAGTACGACCGCTTCGGATCGATGCCCGTGATCGTCGAGCTCCCGGCGCCGAAGGCACCCGCGGACGGCGTCGTCGTGGCCGTCCGTGCGACGGGCGTCTGCCGGAGCGACTGGCACGCGTGGAAGGGGCACGACGACTCTGTCGCGCTGCCGCACGTCCCGGGTCACGAGTTCTCCGGCATCGTCGCGGCCGTCGGGTCGGACGTCTCCGGGTTCGCGGTCGGCGACCGGGTGACCGCGCCGTTCGTCTTCGCCTGCGGCACGTGCGAGCAGTGCCGCGACGGGGCCACGCAGGTCTGCACCCGACAGCAGCAACCCGGCTTCACGCTGCCCGGGTCGTACGCCGAGTCCGTCGTCGTGCCGCACGCCGACGTGAACCTCGTGGCGCTGCCCGACGAGGTCGGCTTCGCCGAGGCGGCGGGGCTCGGCTGCCGGTTCGGCACCGCCTACCACGCGCTGCACGCTCGCGGACGTGTCGCTGCGGGGGAGTGGGTCGCGGTCTTCGGCTGCGGCGGTGTCGGTCTGTCCACCGTCCTGGTCGCCGTGGCAGCGGGCGCACGTGTGGTCGCCGTCGACGTCTCGCCGGCAGCGCTCGAACGCGCAGCGGCCCTCGGCGCGACCACCCTGCAGATGGGTGAGGACGTGACGGCGACGGTGCGCGAGGTCACCGGCGGCGGCGCACACGTGTCCGTCGACGCCTACGGCAGCCGGGCGACCTCGGTGGCGGCGGTGGACTCGCTCCGACCCCGGGGCCGGCACGTGCAGGTCGGGCTGCTGCTCGACGACGAGGCCGCGCCGGCGATCCCGATGGGCCGGGTCATCGCGGACGAGCTCGAACTGCTCGGCAGCCACGGGATCGCCGTGGGGGAGTACGCCGCGATGCTCGACGACGTGGTCGCCGGGCGGCTGCGGCCCGCCGAGTCGATCGGGTCGACCATCGGCTTCGACGACCTGCCGGGAGCGCTCGAGGCGATGGACCGTCCTGCGACCGGCTCCGGCATGACGGTCGCCGTGTTCTGAACCGGAGCGTGCGCGGGCTCGAGGTCAGGGTCGGGCCGGTGAGTCCCGGGCCCGTCGGCTGGGCGGATCTGGACACCGGGCCGATCAGGACACCGAGCCGATCAGGACACCGAGCCGATCAGGACACCGGGCCGATCAGGACACCGAGCCGATCAGGACACCGGGCCGATCAGGCCCGATGGTGGTCCCGCGGGTGCCGAATGGCCACGATGAGGCCGACGACGGCCGCCGCGAGCAGGAACAGCGTCGACCCGGCGCTGAGCAGGAACGGGACACCGTCCGAGGTCTGCGTGCGGAACCCCTGGACGGCGTTGTAGAGCACGTGCACCACGACGGGCCCGACGATCGAACCGGTCACGCGGCGTGCGAGGTAGGCGGCGGATCCCAGCACGAACGTCATCTGCACCTGGAACAGTCCGTCGAGGCCCTGCCCGAGGGCGTGGGCGAGCGCGAACGTTGCCGTCGACAGGAGCCAGACCACCCACTCCGGCAGGACTCGTCGGAAGCCGGCGACCAGGGTGCCGCGGTACACGAGTTCCTCGACGAGGGCGACCGCCACGACGGCGACCGCGAGCGCGCCGAGGTAGTCACCGCTGTCCGGCCGGAGCGGTGTCGTGAAGGTGGCCGCGGCGACGAGCGCGTAGCCGACGAGGAGGACGACACCCCACCGGGAACGCGTCCGCCGTTCCGACACGACGCTGCGCCAGCCGCCGAGCAGCGTGACGAGCGCTGCGACGACCAGCAGAGCGATGGCGTCACCCGCGGTCTGTCGAAGGAGCGCGTCCTCGGACCCGAGCGGGCTGCCGTCGACACCGGGCAGGATCGCGGACACGCCGAGCAGCACCAGCGGGAGGACCACCACGAAGACGAGCGTGACGACGGTAGCGGCCGTCCGGTTCGCGATCCTCGCGGGGAACGCAGGTCCAGCCGGGACGGTCGTGGCGGGGGGAGTCGAGGGCACGGGTGTCCTTCCGGGTCGTTCGGGTTGCACGGTCACGAGGGCCACTGTGCCAGCGCCGACCCGGACCGTTCACGGGCGGCGGCCGACGGGAGATCCGGCTGCAACGTGGTGTGCTACATGCTACCTCGCTGCCGGTCGAGCGCAACCGTCAGTACGAGACGCGGCGGTGCCGTCACGACACTCGGGGTCGGGCACGGCCGTGAGGAGCGCGCCCTGGCGCCGTCGCCGCGTGTTCCTTGGGGTACCGGGCGGTGGCGGTGGGGGCGGAGCGACGAGGGAGAACGTGCTGGACGCCCGGCTTGCTGGTGGACGTCAATATTCGTTTTGATATTGATCTGCGTCTGAGAGGTGGTTGTTCGGAGGAGCCGAGGCCGCAGAGGCAGTTGGCGATCCTCATGATGGACGGTTCGCGCTCTACGCTGGGACGCGTGAGCAGAACTCCCCGACAGCGACCGTTCGAGCTCGCTCCGGCACCCTGGCCGGAGATTCCTGCCGACGACGCGATCGCAGAAGCGGCTCGTACATTTGTGGTGCGACTGAGACAGGCGATGGGAACTCAGAGCACACGCGCTGTCGCGACGGCTGCTGGAGTGCACCACACAACGTTGCTCGGTGTTCTGGCCGGCCGTTCCTGGCCGGATCTCGCCACGCTCGCTCGGCTCGAGCTTGCCCTCGACGCCGAACTGTGGCGACGACCCGCCCGTTAGGGGTCGATCACCGTTTCGAAAGCAAACCAGGTTCCGCCCGACATCTCAGCGAGGGAACGGAGGCGTCCCTCGAAGCGTTGCCGAGACTCGATGGGAGCCTCATGAAGGTGTTGGAGGCGGCGCCTCAGGAGTTCGCGCATCAGCGCCGCCGCCGATTCGTCCCCTCCAAGCTCTCCGCTGATGACGTACTCGCCGGAGTCGAGGTCACAGACAGCGGCGAGTTCGGCAGCTCCGACGGTCACGACGAAGTCACCGCGACGCCCGATGGTTCGATAGTCGATACGCGCGGCCTCGGGAACCACGACCGCGTCCAGCCAAGAGAGTTCAACTCTGGTGCCGACTGCGGCTTCGATCGTGAGGCGCGGTGAAGCAGAACCCGCGCCCTGCTCGCCTTCTCCCATGCGCTGATTATAATCAGCACGCGGCATGAGTCGGGTCGCAAGCGGCTGGAAGGTGGGGAAGTGGCGTCGGACGTATCAGGGGCGGCCCCTGCGTCGTTGGAGCCTGCGGGCTCGCATCAAACGTCGGTCGCCGCGCTGGAAGCGGCCATCCAATCGCTTGGCCTCGAGTTCGACGCAACAGTGGCGCAGATCGCGGACTCGCTAACGGCGCTCAACCGGCCGAGTCCGCTGGGAACGGCGAAGCGAGCCCTCATCCTTCAGTGGATCGGCGCCGTCGGTGACGAGTTCCAATGGGAAGCGGAGCTGAGCGACCGGAATCTCATGACCGTGCTGATCCGAGCCATATCGATCGAGCACGCGACGGTGTTGCAGGCCGATGACGTGGCCCGACGACGGGGGAGCACTCTCCGTGAGCTTCGGGCTGACATGGTTTCTCGACAGCTTTGGGGATTCGAACGGGCTGGAGCCTTGCTGTTCCCTTCGTGGCAGTTCATCGACGCCGGCGCCCGGACTCTGGAGCTCATCTCCGAGGTCCTCCCGACGGTGCTGCAGTGCATACCCCCGGACGCGCCGCCGGCACTAGTTACTCGCCTGATGTGCTCCGAAGACCCGCACTTGCAGCGGGGCGGCTCGCGGTGCAGCCCACGAGAACATCTAATCGCGGGCGGATCGCCTTGGCCCGTGGTGCGGACCTTGCTGCTTGTGCTCGAAGGGTCCGCTTCACGCCTCCCAGATCTCGTTCTCGGAGGACGGGATGATCGGTGAGATCGGCTGGGGAA
Source organism: Curtobacterium sp. HSID17257 (assembly GCF_003989515.1). GTDB lineage: Bacteria > Actinomycetota > Actinomycetes > Actinomycetales > Microbacteriaceae > Curtobacterium. The sequence continues at coordinate 47,905 of NZ_RBLU01000002.1, read as the reverse complement.
AAACGGCGTCCACACTTCGGCTGAAGCAGAGGAAGCAACCACTGTGAACCCCCGATGACGTCACGGCTACAAATCGCTCGCGCTCGCGCACGTGTGGCTCTCGCCGTCCGGACCGGTGAGGAGCTGCTGGAAAGCGTCCGAGAGGTTGCCGCGATGGACTTCGCGGACGCCGACGACGCGGTCCAAGTTGCACGGGACCGCGAGCTCGACTCGCCCCGGCTCGATGGCGCCTTCCGGAGGCTCATCGGCGTCCACGCCGGCGGTCACGACTTTGGGCCTCGCCACAACCCGCCGCGAACGCAGACCGGCCGGGACCTTACCCCTGACGAGGAGGGGGTCCTGATCGAGGCCGTGTTCGTTACGCGGGAGCGGTATGAAGCGGCGAAGGCTGCTGTCGCGCGTGGAGAGCTCGACGCACTTGAACGCCGATCGTGGCAGCGCGGATTGAGCGCCTCACTCACCTTGGAACAGGCAGCCGACTGGCTGGACACAGGAACTGGCCGGGTCCTCACAGATCTCGCGTTCGGCGACCTGTTCGCGTTCGTGTGCGACGACGAGCTTCTGTTCCCGACATGGCAGTTCACCGACGATCCGGATCAACCATCGCTGAACTACATGACGTCGCTGGTCGGAGCTTTCGATGACGACATGCACCCGACGTCGATCCTCGGATTCATGACGACTCCGCACTCGTACACGTCCTTCGACGGCGAACCGGCGACGCCGGTTGAGTGGCTCACTGCAGGCCGCGACGTGAAGCCGCTGCTGGAGCTGCTCGAAACCCGGCGCTTGAGATAGCTCCTTCGGGTAAGGAGCTCCTCGATCCCCTGGCGCACTACCTCACACTCTGAAGCAGCACGCACCTTGTCGTACTCCTGATGCTGCGCCGGCGGCGGCGGAAGCTCAAGGTTGTCGAGTTGGAACTCGATGTGTCCGTTCCGCGCCTGTTCCGCATCTGACCGGTCCTCGCCGAGGATGTCGGGACCGTCGGGAAGGTGCTCATTCCGGAGCCCTTCGTTACCCTGCGACCGGGCGAGCTGAGGACATGATCTCCCTCGCTGGCCAGGCGGGATTCTTCGGCGAATGAAGGCCGACGGGCAGGCCTTCTCAGCTGCTTGACCGTCCCGCTCAGGGGGCCTTCTTCGGAACCTATTCCGGACCATCTATCCGGACAGTGTGAGCAGCTTCGCTCTGTGTCGCGGTTTTCGCTGCGTTCCGTGTCGGGTTAGGTGGTGCCGATGACGAGGGTGCTGCGGGCGGCTTCGACGACGTCGTTGGTGATGACGTCGAGCTCGTTGATCTTCAGGACACGTTGAATCTGTGGGAGGAGACGTTCGAGGAGACGGAAGTTGCCGCGGGTGATGCGTTCGACGGCGGCGATGGCTTGCGCGTCAGTGAAGTCGTCGGGGTCGAGGGTCTTGCCGAGCTTGCGCCATTGACGTTCGAGGACGAACAGCAGCTCGTCGTGGCCGAGGGGGCGGTACTGGTGGGCGAACCCGAGTCGGCTGTAGAGCTGTGGGTAGTGAGTGAACTGCTTCTCGATGCCGGGCATGCCGATCAGGATCATCGCGATGCCTGTTCGGTCGTACTGGTCGCGGAGCCACTCGATGGCGTTGCCGGTGAGGCGTTCGGACTCATCGATGATGATCAGCTCGAGCAGTGACGGGTTGGGGCCGTGCGCGTGGTCGACGTGGCCGCCGTGGAGGACGAGGTGTTCCTCGATGCAGCGTTCGGTGCGGATCATGTCGTGCCGGAGGTCCTCTTGCAGGGCGCGCATCGTCGCGGAGACCTCGGGCGTGTAGAAGACGGTCCGGGCGCGGTGGGCCGCGGCATAGATCTTGGTGTCGTCTTCACTGCGTGCGGCCCACCTGGCGATGAACGGGCCGATGCTGTCCCAGTGCGCGTAGCGGCGCGCTGAGAGGGTCTTGCCGACGCCGGCGGGCCCGAAGCAGACGCCGATGGTGTTCTGCTTCCGGACCGCGTCGGCAAACTCTGCGAACCGGCGGTGCTCCTTGGTGACGATGAACTGGCTCGTCATGACCGGTCCTCCTCGTAGGTCTTCAGTCGCGGCCGATCCGTCTCGACGGCTGCCGGTGTGGTGGTGTCGTCGAGTTTGGGACTGACGATCGCGATGCGTTCGTGGATCTGCCCGCGTAAAGCCCGGCGGTGAGCGTTCCTGGCGGCTTGGATCTGCTTGAGGCTGATCGTCTCGGTCTGGTGCTCGGTGCTGATCGCGGTGCAGAGGAACACGTCGCGGTGGAAGACGCGGATCTCGGTGACGTCGCGTGGGTCGTACCGGACACTCACGGTGCTACCGACGAACGGCGCGAGAGTGGCCGCGGTGTAGCGGAGGCCCTCGAAGTGGATGCCATCGCGCTGCACGACCCGCGTCGTGGGGACGGTGAGCAGGAACCCGTCGAGCTGTTCAAGGGACTTCGGGAGCCGTGGCAGCCACCCGTCTGCAATCCACGCGTGCAGTGGGCTCGTCCGGAGCTCGCGGTGGGTGCGGGCGTTGTAGCTGCGGATGAACGTGCTGATGGCACTGTCGACGCCGCCGAGATCCAGCGCCGGCGTCGGCGCCGAGGATCCGGCTGCGAAATGGCCGGGGAGCGTTGGGAGCAGTTCGGTGTTGATCGTGCCGAAGAACCGCTCGATCTTCCCGCGCCCCTGGGGCCGGGCGACCTGCGAGTGGATGATGCGGAGGTGCAGCACAGCGGCGGTGTCGCCGAGACGATGGCTGGTGAAGTCGGACCCGTGGTCCGTGTAGAGCACGTCCGGGATCCCGCAGACGGGCCAGTCCGGTTCCGGCTTGTGCCAGATCGCTTGGCGCAGCGCGAGCGCGGTGTTCGCCGCTGACGGGGCACCGAGGAACACCATGTACCCGCAGATCGCGCGGGAGTAGTCGTCGAGGATCACCGTCAACCACGGCCGTGCGGGCTTGCCGTCGGGCCCGACGATGAGCAGGTCAAGCATCGTGTGGTCCGCCTGCCAGATCGCGTTCGGGCGGTCCGCGCGACGTCGGAGCAGCAGCTCGTGTTTGTCACGGTATGACGCTGGCCCCTCGAGTGCGAGCGTCACCATTCCGGGATCGAGCCCGTTCACGATCGACCGCACGGCGGAGTACGACGGCGACGGCAGTCCCCGTTCAGCGCAGTGGACGCCAACCTGACGGTGAATGGTGGCGATCGACGGCCGCGGCTTGGTGAGCGCAAGCCCTTCGACCAGGCGGACGAGTTCCGGTGCTGTGCGTCGGACGCCATGGTCGGCGCGAGCGTCGTCGGCGAGGGCGGCGTATCCGCCTGTCCGGTAGCGGGCGAGCCAGCGTTGCAGGGTGCGCTCGGTGACGCCCGTGCTGCGGGCCAGAGTGGCAAGCGGGATTGCGTCCTCGACGTGCAGTCGAAGGATTCGCCACCGCTCGCTCGCGTCCATGACCGGCTACATCGTCGGTGAGGGCTTTGCGCGTCGGCGGGCGACGGGTTCGGCGTGCTTCGCGAGCGTCCGGTAGATGGTGGTGCGGCTGACGCCGAGGACATCGCCGATCTGCGCGACGGTCATGTCCTGCTGTTCGTAGAGCCGGCGTGCGGTGCGCACCTGGTCCGCGGAGAGCCGAGATGGTCGGCCGCCGGTTCTGCCGCGGGCTCGGGCGGCGGCGAGGCCGGCGTTGGTGCGTTCCTTGATGAGGTCCCGTTCGAACTCCGCCAGCGCAGCGAAGACGTGGAACACAAGCCGGCCACCGGGTGAGGTGGTGTCAATGGTCTCCTGCAGCGACCGGAACCCGATGCCGCGTTCGGCGAGTGCGTGCAGCTGGTCGATGAGGTGCCGGATGGATCGACCGAGCCGGTCGAGTCGCCAGACGACGAGAGTGTCGCCGGGGCGGAGCTGGTCGAGGAGCTTGTCGAGCTCGGGCCGGTGTTGCAGCGACCCGGACATGGTGTCGACGAACACGCGGTAGCAGCCGGCGGCGCCCAGCGCGTCGATCTGTAGCGACGCGTCCTGGTCGGTGGTGGACACGCGCGCGTACCCGAGGAGGTGACCCATGGAGAGAACGTAGCGAAACTCGACCAGGAGGGGTAGTGGCGGCACGTAGATTCCGGGATTGGGTTCCGTTACAAGACACGCCGCCTCACACGCTGCCGAACCGTCGGCACGGGCAGTTGTAGCGGAGTCGTTCGTATTTGCTACAGCCGGTGAGTCAGCGCCGCGAGCCGGAGCGCTCGGACGGAACGTCGTTGTTGTTCCGCGCGATGGCGGCCGTTGGCCGGAGAGGGGTGTGGTGCCGCGATGACGGGTACGAGTCGGGGGTGCTCGTCCAGGGTGAGGTGCCGCATGACTCCGTCGAGGGCGGCGGTACCGTACGTGACGATGGCATCGAGCACGGGGAGCACCTTGAGCAGAGTTTCGAGGGCGTGTCGCCCCTCGTCGATGTCCACAGGTCGGACGCGGCCGAGAATCTCCCACGGGATGAGGTTCCAGCGGAGGTAGTCGTTGCGTGCGAGTCCGGACTCGATGCGGGCTGCGCGGAACGCGGCCGCGGTCGGGCCCGGGTTGTCCTCGCTGCAGATCGCCGTGTGCGCTGCGGCGATCGTCTGGGGGCCGGGCGACTGCATGAGGACCAGGACGCGGCTGGATGTGCCGCCGGATCTCGGGTCGAAGTTCGGGACGAACCGCCGTGAACCGTCGGGTGCGGTGCGCCATGCCTCGGCGAGGGCGTTCAGGGATCGAACGTCCGCGACCTCGTCCGCGAGTTCGTCGGGGGTGCTCATGCCGGCTGTGGTGGTGCGAGGAGTGTGCCGCGGATGACGGAGCCGTGGAAGGTGCGGACGGCAACGGTGATCCACGCGGCGACGAGGCCCACGTAGTAGACGACTGCGAGGACGGCGACGACGGTGAGTCCGGAGTGCAGGGCCAGGCCGTTCAGGCCGGTGACGCAGGTGCCGACGGGGAACGTGAATGACCACCAGGTCAGGCTGAACGGCAGGTGTTCGCGGGCGGTGCGGATGGTGATGGCGAGGGCGATGACGGTCCACAGCAGCGCGAAGCCGAGCATCGCGAACCCGTACACCAGCGCCACGACCAGCAGTGCGTGGGCGGTCGACGCGTCGACGACGGCGGGGGCGTTCGATGCGAGGAGGTTTACCGCGGTGATGGACTGTCCGACCGGTCCGAGGACGATCCACAGGGTCGGCACCATACCGGCGGCACCGACCTTGTGTTGCGCGAGACGGTTCCAGATCAGCGTAATGACGACCAGGGACGTGATGAGGCTGAGGCCGAAGAAGCCGTAGCAGGACCACAGCAGGGTCTCCCGTGCCTGCCCGTCGGGGGCATACGGCAGGAGGAGCGCACCGGTCGAGGCGGACACCATCGGCGGGACGATCGGCATCAGCCAGCCGCCGAACGCGGATTCGGGCGTGTTCTCGTGGCGGGTGAACGCCAGGTACGGCACCAGGACCGCGGTGAGCAGGCCGCCGATGGTGCCGATGGTCCAGAGGACCCAGTCGACGGTGACGGCGGCGGGGAGGCCGATCCAGTCCTTGCCGAGGAGGATCGTGCCGGCGCCGACGGTGAGGAACGCCATGGGCGGTGCGCCGTAGAAGTGGGAAATCACCGGGTTGAGGTGGTGCTTCGCTGCGGTGCTCCGGTAGCGGACCCAGTGCAGGACCGTCGCGATGGTGAGGGCGACGAGCAGGACCGCCGCGATCGCCCAGACGACCGTCGCCGCCGTGCGCAGACCGGGGAACTGCAGCGGTAACGACGCGGCCGCGACGGCGACGATCCCGGTCCCCATGATCGACGCGAACCAGTTCGGGGTCAGGTTCGACACGATCAGGCCGGGCCGCTCCAGCTCCCGGAACAGCCGCCGGTCGCGCACACCGTGCTCAGAGGCTGCGGGTGCGTGGGCGAGGTGAGCGGACATGCACCCATCGTGCGCGTGTGCCCCGTGGTTCGGGAACGGCGGACTCGTTGGCAGGGCACAATGGTTGCTTGTGGCACTGCGGCGGTTGACGGACCGGATCCTGGACCTCGACACCCTCGAGGTCCTCGTCCGCGTCGCGGAGACCGGGTCGTTGACCCGCGCGGCCGAGGTGTTGGGGGTGACACAGCAGGCGGTGTCTGCGCGCTTGCGTGCGGCGGAGCAGGCGACCGGTCAGCCGCTGGCGCACCGGACGGCATCCGGGACCGCGCTGACCGACGCCGGCCGGGTGGTGCTCGGTCTCGCCGTCCCGGTGTTGGAGGCCTCCCGGCGGCTTGAAGCAGGCGTCGCCGCGCTGCGGGAACCGGCGGGATCCCTCGTGATCGCAGCGTCGCAGACGATCGCCGAACTCCTGCTGCCCGGATGGCTGCTCACCCACCGTGCTGCCACGCCGGATGCGTCGGTGCGTTTGATCGCGGGGAACTCCGCCGACGTGACCGACCTCGTCCGTTCCGGCGCTGCCGACGTCGGGTTCACGGAGACTCCTGCTGCGCCGATTGGCCTCTCATCGTTGGTGGTCGATGAGGACGAACTCGTGGTCGTCGTCGCCCCGCACCATCCTTGGGCAAGCGCTTCGGCCATCACCTCGGATGACCTCGCGGAGACGCCCCTGCTGCTCCGTGAGGAAGGGTCCGGCACCCGCTCCACGGTCGAAGCGTGGCTCGACGACGCGGGTCTGACCCTGGTCCCGCCGGCTGCAGTGCTGGAAACGACTGGCATCATCCGCGCCAACGCTCGAGCGGGCATCGCGCCCGCGGTGATGAGTCTCCGCACCGTCGACACTGACCTCGAAGACGGTGCCCTCGTCCGGGCGCTACTGCTCGGCCCGCCACTGATCCGGCCGCTGCGAGCGATCTGGTCAGGCCGCCCGGGGCCCGCTGTGACGGCGTTCCTGGACACTGCTCGCAGCTCGAGTACCGGTGGTCAGATCAGTCCGTAGGGCAGCTCCGGGTGCTGCTCGGCGATCTCGGTGAGCCGGTTGTACTTCGCGACGCGTTCCCCGCGGCCGGGTGCGCCGGACTTGATCTGCCCGGTGCCGGTCCCGACAACGAGGTCCGCGATGAACGTGTCCGTGGTCTCCCCAGAACGGTGGGAGACCATGCTGGCCATCCCGATGCTCTTGGCGGTGGCGATCGCGCCGAGGGTCTGGGAGACGGTCCCGATCTGGTTCGGCTTGATCAGTGCCGCGTTCGTCAGCTGCTGCTCGCCGCCGTCGCGGATCCGCTGTGGGTCGGTGACGTAGAGGTCGTCGCCGACGATCTGGATCCGGTCGCCGAGCGCCGCTTGCATGCGGCGGAACCCCTCATGGTCGTCTTCCGCGAACCCGTCTTCGATGCTCCGGATCGGATACGTGTCGATGAGGTGCCGGTAGTAGTCGACCAGCCCGTCCCGGTCGAGGCTGTCGTTGAGCACCCGGTAGGAGCCGTCGCCCTGGGAGAACTCGTTCGCGGCCGGATCGAGCGCGATCGCCACCTGATCGACGCCCGGCTCGTAGCCGGCGGTACGGATCGCGTCGACGAGCAGGTCGAGCGCTTCCTCGGGCGCAGCGATCGACGGTGCGAAACCGCCCTCGTCGCCGAGGCCGAGGCTGCCGAACCGGTCCCGAACCAGCGCCGCGAGAGCGTGGTACACGTCTGCGCCGATTCGGACGGCGTCTGCCATCGAGCCTGCGTTGACGGGAGCGATCATGAACTCCTGGAAGTCCAGCTCGTTCGCTGCGTGCGCGCCGCCGTTGAGGACGTTGAAGTGCGGGACCGGCATCCGCGGCGTCGAGCCGGTGATCTCAGCGATCCACTGCCAGAGCGGGAGGTCCGCGGCATGGGCGAGGGCCCTGGATGCGGCGATTGAGGTGGCGACAACGCTGTTCGCGCCGAGCCGGCGGTACCCGGTGGTGCCGTCGAGTTCGGCAAGGGCGGCGTCGACCTGCCCGATCGCCGACCACGACCGGCCGGTGAGGAGCCCTGAGATGTCGGTGTCGATCAGGTGGAGCGCCTGGGTGACGTCGCGGCCGCCGAACGCGGAACCGCCGTCGCGGAGCTCGACGGCTTCGTGGGCGCCGGTGGATGCGCCCGCGGGGGCGTCCCCGGTGACGGTGCGGCCGTCGTCGAGCTCGAGGGACACGCGGACGGTCGGGTAGCCGCGGGAGTCGAGGATGCGGGCGCCGTGGACGGCGTCGATGGTGACGGGGTGGTCGTGGTGGGTGACGTACTCACCCTGATGGGCTCCGTGGTGGTGGATGCCGCTGATGTAGTCGTTCATGGTGACGCTCCTTCGGTTCGGTTCGGGTCATGCGTCGAGCTGGTCTGTGGTTGGAAGGGGAAGCCGCGGGGAGGCGGAGGGACGACCTGCTGGCGATCACTCTGCGCCAGTGCCTCCCCGCGGCAGTCTGTGGACCCGTGGGTCACGGGTGTCGGGTGTGGGCGTTCTGTGCGGTGCGGATGACGGCTTCGGCAGCAGCACGGTCGGCCCACCCGTTGGTGGTGACGTGCTTGCCGTGCTCGATCTCCTTGTAGTGGGCGAAGAAGTGCTCGATCTCCGCCAGCGTGTGTTCCGGCACATCGGTGATGTCCCGCAGCTGCGCGAAGCGGTCGTCGCCAGCGGGAACGGTGAGGATCTTGTCGTCGCCGCCGTTCTCGTCGACCATGCGCAGCATCCCGACCGGCCGGACCGTGATGACGACGCCGGGGAACGTGGGACGGGGCAGGAGCACCAGGGCGTCGAGGGGGTCGCCGTCATCGCCGAGGGTGTTGTCGATGGAGCCGTAGTCCTGGGGGAACACCATGCTGGTGAACACCGCCCGGTCGAGCCGGATCCGGCCGGTGGTGTGGTCGACCTCGTACTTGTTGCCGCTGCCGCGGGGAATCTCGATCGTGACGTCGAACAGCATGGGTACCTCCGGTGCTGGAGCGGGTGTGTGGTCAGTGAGTGGGGTGGTCACAGGGTGCCGCCGAGGAGGATGCCGGCGGTCGCGGCGGCGACGGAGACGACGAGCATTCCGAGACCGTTGATCGCGGCGGCGGTGATCCGTCCGCTGCGGGCGAGGCGGACGGTTTCGAAGCTGGCGGTGCTGAACGTGGTGTAGCCGCCCATCACCCCGGTGCCGAGGACCGCGACCGGCACCGCGCCGAGGTGCGTGGCGGCGCCGACGATGATCCCCAGCAGCAGCGACCCGGTGATGTTGATCGTCAGCGTGCCGACGGGGAGCCGGAACTCCCGGCCGGTGTTGATCAGCCCGTCGAGGAGGAACCGACCGGCAGCGCCGGCACCGCCACCGAGGGCGACGACGACGATGAGGGCGGCGTTCATGCTTCCTCCGTTCGGGGACGGAACCAGCCGGCGACGACGAGACCGCAGGCGGTCGCGATCGCGCCGGATAGGACAGTGAGGAGCGCGTAGCCGGTGCCAGCGAGGCCGTGGCCGTCGAGGAACAGGGCGGCGGTGGACTCGGCGAGGGTGCTGTAGGTGGTGAACCCGCCGAGGACCCCTGTCCCGAGGAGCAGCCGCAGCACCCTCCGGCGACCGGCATCGGGCCCACGGTGCGCGAGCGCTTCCAACAGCACACCGAGGGCCAGCGCCCCGGTGATGTTGATCCAGAAGATCGACCAACTCACCCCGCCATCGGCAGGGAGCACGCTACTGATGACGTCGCGGAGGGCAGTACCGCCGGCCCCACCGACGGCGACGAGGCCGACGTACCGCCACCGCAGATGCACCGGCCGCATGGTCGTTGCCGGGTCGGAGACGTCGACGTCCGGGTCGGGAGGGAGCTGGTCGTCGGGCATCGGGGTGTCCGTTCGGGTGGTCATGTTCCGCCTTCTGCCGCGACCAGCGCCGCGGCGTGCTGTGCTGCTACCGGATCCAGGAACGCCCCACCCCGCGGGACGAGAGCACCCGTCGGGGCGAGGTGGTACTGCACGGGTTGCCCGGTCGGCAGGTTGAGCTGCTCGAGCTCCGGGTCGGTGAGGTCGTCGATGCATGCGCAGAGTGCGCGGAGCGAGTTCCCGTGCGCGACGACGAGGACGCTCCGCCCTGACCGCACCATCGGCAGGAGCCGGTCGTGCAAGACGGGGCGGACCCGCTTGATGACGTCCGAGAGTGCCTCGGTGCGTCGGAGGGCGCCGTCGGGCAGGCCGCGCAGCGCGGAGCTCGACCGCAGTTCCTCCCACAGGTGCAGCGACATCGGTGGCGGTGTGCCGGTACGGGACCTGCGGAGCCGCACGTACTCGTCGTCACCGAGCATCCGACGGGCGTCGGTCTTCGTCATCCCGGTCAGGGCACCGTAGTTGCGTTCGTTGAGCTGCCACACCGCTTCCGTGGGCAGCTGTGTCCCGAGGGCGTCGCAGACCAGTTCGGCGGTGCGGACGGCACGGCGCAATGTGGAGGTGACCACGACGTCCGGCGTGATGTGGTTCGACCGGAGGAGCTGTCCGGCTGCGGATGCTTGCCGTTCGCCGCGGTGCGTGAGCGGGACGTCGAGGAGCCCGGTGAAGGTGCCGGCTTCGTTCGCGGTGCTCTCCCCATGCCGCAGGAGCGTCAGCATGCCCGTCACGGGGCTTCCGACGGGAGGAGGACGGTGGCGCCGACCGGGTCGTGCGGGACGACCAGTATCGGCCGGTGCTGCTGATGCGTCAGGTGCGCGGCGACGGACCCGGTGAGCAGTTCCGCTATCCGGCGTCGGCCAGCCTGGGATCCGACGACGATCATCACCGCGTCACGTTCCTCAGCCACCGCAGCGAGTGCGTGACTCGGGTCCCCGACGCGGGAGACGAAGTCCACGTCGACCGATCGCGCCGCAGCAAGATCTCTGATGACCCGCATGTCTTCGTCGGGGAGCTGCTGCGGGTCGCTGTCCGCCGTGTCCGGGTCGATCGGTTCGATGATCTCCGACCCGTCCGCACGCACCCCCGCTGACAGCAGCGCCGGATCGACGACCACACACACCAGGCGGGCGCTGAAGCGTTCAGCGACGGCAGCCGCGACACCGACGACGTCGTGCCCCTGCCCGGACTGCACACCGACCACGACAACACCGGCAGTGCTCGACTCGACCATGACATCTCCCTACCTCAGGCGCACAGAAGCGCAACCAGCTGAGATAGGGACTGTTGTCGACGAGTGTCGAGGTTGGGTCCGGCAAGCCCCACTGCCGGGTCCGAAGACACCACCAGTATGCACCCACCACCCCATGCCCGCACCGACGATCTTCCGCACCTCGAGAACCGGTCCGCTTCGTGACGCGGGACGACAGGGAGAGAAGCTTGAAGGGCGACACTGAGCGGAGCTGCTCACAGGACAGCGCGTGGGTGCACCCTCCGAAGGATCCCATCCTGAATATTGGACGTCCGGTTCACGACCGGCTATCGGACGGCCCGTCCGCGGCCGACCGGTGGTTTCTGTCGCCCTTCGCAGGGACCGCCGCTTCCCTACGGCGGAGGCTAGCGTCACATTCACCCCTGGAGCGGGGCGTTGGGCGGAACCGATTCTCATAGCTTTTGCGATCTGCGTGCCCATCGCTTTGATCCAGGATCGACGAGCGAAGCGCTGAATTCAAACCTGCAAAGCGAGGATGATGAGCGGCCAGCCACGCTCGACATGCCTGCCGTGCCGCACCGTCGTCGAGCCCGTCTACCGTGTCGCTCCAGCGTTGGAGACCCGCCGCTGTAACAATAGTTTCGGCCGCGCGGCCGCGATCAGGGGGTAGAGATGCGCATCAAGTCGATCAGGGTCAAGAACTTCCGGTGCCTCGAGGACGTGTGCGTCGATATGGAAACTTTGACATCGTTCGTCGGGCCGAACGGAGCAGGTAAGTCGACAGTCCTTCGCGCGCTGGACTGGTTCTTCAACGGTGAAACACGCCTGGTCGACGAGGATGTTTATTCCGGGGCAGTCGAGGACCGGCGGATTAGCGTCGAGGTCAAGTTCTCCGATCTCAGCGTTGCGGATCGCGAAGCCCTCGGGTCGACTTACGCTCCCCCCGGCTCCACGACCTTCACGGCCTGGCGAATCTGGGATAACGGCAGCGACAAGATGACTGCGCGAGCCCGGTCATTTCCAGCGTTCGAGGAAATCCGGAACGCGGGATCAGCGAAGGAGAAGAGAGGTCTCTGGGATGATCTGATTGCGCGCGGTGAAGCACCCGGGCTGCCAAACTGGAAGAACCAAGGTGCTGCTGACCAGGCGATGACGCTATGGGAGAGTCACAACCCCGATCGTCTTGAAGAGACGGAGAGTGGAGTCACGCACCTGTTCGGGTTCAACGGACAAAACAAGTTGTCTGGGCTGTTTGACTTCGTGCTCGTGACGGCTGATCTTCGCGCTAGCGAGGAGAGCGTGGAGGGCAAGAAGACGATCATCGGACGCATCCTCGAACGCACCATTGACCGGAAGAGTGCCAACGCAGCGTTCGAGGCTCTTGCGAAAGAGGTCAGCGAGAAGCAAACGGCGATCAACAAGGAACACCTCGGCGAGCAGCTCAACGATCTGGCTGACGCGCTGACCGCCGAGGTGCGTGCCTTCACCGCCGGCCGCGGTATTCGACTTCACCCGCGCACCTCAGACTTACGCCCCAGCCCGGCATCGATCAGCGTCGCCATCAGTGACGCTCTGAACGAAACCAGCGTGGATCGCCAGGGGCACGGCTTCCAGCGAGCGCTGCTGATCTCATCACTCAAACTACTCGCCGCCCGCGGCGCCCAAGGTAACGACGGCAGTGTCATCTGCCTCGCCATCGAGGAGCCCGAACTGTTTCAACACCCAACCCAGGCGCGGGTATTCTCGAAAGTGCTACGGGATCTAGCAGATAACCTCACAGGCGGGCTCCAGGTCATGTACGCGACGCATTCCCCATACTTCATTGACCCACGATTCTTTGACCAGGTTCGTCGTGTCACTCGTCGCCAGCACGCGCCGGACGAGCATCCATCGGTCAGCGTTCACCTCGCATCTCTTGATGCCGTAACCAAGCGACTCAACGGCTCCGAGGTGACCGATGACGCCCTGCGGTCAAGATGGGATCAGGTGTGGACGAAGAACCTGGCTGAGGCGTTCTTCGCTGACGCCGTCGTCTTGGTCGAGGGCGACACCGATAAGGGCATCCTTGATGGCATTGCCGCACGCAAAGGACAGACCGCTCTGGAGGTGGAGGGCATAACCGTCGCTTACTCCGGCGGAAAACAGCATCTCTTCATACCCCACGCGATCCTGGCGGAACTGTCCATCCCGACGCTCGTCGTGTTCGATAACGACAAGGGCGGCGGTTCGCGGCTACGGGCCAACGGCAAGCCAGAGCACGATGCCGCTGCAACCGAGGTGAATGAGATCCGCACGAACCGACGGCTACTCGCGTACCTGGGAGAGACCGTCGTAGATAACCCCGAGGGACAGGTCAGCGCCACTCTCCACGTGTGGGCAGACCGGCTGGAGGACGTAATCGACAACGAGTGGGGCGAGTGGAACAGCACTCGGCAGTCAATCGTCGACAGCGGTCGTGGCGCTGCGGGGAAAAACGCGGCGACATACGCCCTGGCCGCTCAGGAGTGCCCGGCTGCCCCCAGTGGTGAACTCATGGAGGTAATGGTCGCCGCTCGCGCACTCGTTGCTTCCACTCCTTGAGTGTTACTGAGCCCGGCCGAACAGAGGCCTAACTCGCGTCCTAGCCCGCTGAGGGATCCTTGGGTTCAGCCGGTCGTTGCAACACCACCGTGAATCGGAGTGCTGCAGATGGGATCGAGGCTGGAACACCGCGCTCGAGAGGCTCGGTTCTGGGAGCTATTGAGACAGGGCCTTGGCCGTACGGCGGCCTGTGATGCTGTCGGCGTGGATCGACGTCAGGGATACCGATGGGTCAAAGCAGCCGGCGGGCGAAACCCGTTCGCCCACAAGCCTCGCTCGGACAGGTACCTGAGTCAGGAAGAGCGGCTGCAGATCGCGGACCTGCGCCTCAACGGTGTCGGCGTGCGCGCGATCGCGAAAGCCCTCGGCCGGGCGCCATCGACGATCAGTCGCGAGCTCAGCAGGAACGCTGCAGCTGGCGGGAATTACCGGCCGTACTCGGCGGAGAAGCAGTGCCGAGTTCGAGCGCGGCGCCCCAAGCCCCGGAAGCTGGACCGGGTCGAGCTTGCGCTGCAGGTCGAGTTGCGGTTGGTGAGGAACTGGTCCCCGGAGCAGATCCGTGATGACCTGATCCGGTCCTTCCCGAACCGGCCGGAGATACACGTGTCGCACGAGACGATCTACTAGTCCCTGTTCGTGCAGGGCCGCGGGCACCTGCGCGCTGACCTGCACAAACACCTCCGCACCGGCCGCGCCATCCGCCGGCACCGGGGTGAGCCCCGGCGGGCGTCGTGGTCGAAGATCCGCGACATGATCCTGATCAGCGAACGCCCGGCCGAGGTCGACGACCGGGCTGTTCCTGGGCACTGGGAAGGCGATCTGATCGTCGGGATCAACGCCAGGAGCGCGATCGGCACCCTCGTCGAACGCACCACCCGATACGTGATGCTGCTCCACCTCCCCAATGGACACAGCGCCGACGCGGTCCGCGACGCGATGATCCCCACCATCCAGGCCCTGCCCGAGCATCTCCGTCGGTCGTTGACGTGGGATCAGGGCACGGAGCTTGCCCGGCACAAGGACATCACCCTCGCCACGGACCTCGCGATCTACTTCTGCGATCCGCACAAGCCGTGGCAGCGCGGCTCGAACGAGAACACCAACGGCCTACTCCGGCAGTACTTCCCGAAGTCCACCGACCTCACCATTCGCAGACCCGAACGGCTCCTCGAGGTCGCCGCCGAACTCAACGGTCGACCCCGCAAGACTCTCGGCCACCGCACCCCGGCGGAAGCGTTTCAGCAGCTACTGTCAGACCCGAAACAACCACCCGTTGCAACGACCCCTTGAAACCGCCATCGTCCATCGAGACGCGCTGAACGGCAGGAAGCGCCACCGGGCTGATGATTCCCGGCGGCGCTCCTTGCCACGATCAGTGGTGGCCGTGAACGACGGCGTGGCCGAGCCCGCGGCTGATCATCCACCGGTTCACCGGGGTGGTAACCACGAACGCCAGGGCAAGGGACAGGGCGAGGGAGCCCCAGAACAGCCACTGGTTGAGCTGCGCGTCCATCGCTCCCGGAATCGCGACCACGACCGTGTTGTCGATGATCTCCATGACGGCGATCGAGACAGTGTCCGCCGCGAGAGCGACCTTGAACGCCGCCGCGAGCGTCAGGCCCGACTTGATGACACCGCGCATGGTGAGGGCGTAGCCGAAGATAAATGCCAGGACGATCGACAGAACGATAGTTGCGGCGTTATGGAAGCCGGCTGCGGTGCCGATGACCATGCCGAGAACCTCACCGATCGCGCAGCCGGTGAGGCAGTGCAGCGTCGCTTGCGCCGCCATCGACCACGTCGTCGTCCCGTGCCCGGTGGCGTGGCCGGCGTGCTCGTGTCCGCTCATCTGGTGGTGCTCGTGCGTGTTCATGCTGCTCCGATCTGACGCTGCTGACGTCAACAGTTCACGTATACCCCTGGGGGGTACCATGCGCTGTAACGCGGGGCCCCGCGCGGTGTTCCCGAGTGAGTCGGTCGCGGCGGGATCGGTGTGAATCCGGACACCGAGTTGCCGCCGCCGTTCGGGGTACCGCACCATAGAAGCGCTCCTCCGACCCGTCTGCTCGAAAGACTGATGCTCACCACCACCGTCTCCCCGCGTCGCCGGCTGCTGTTGCAGGCCACGGCGACGCTGGCGTTGCTGCTGCTGGTCGGGTTCACGCTCCTGATGCGCACGATGGCCGGGCACACCGCCGGCCACGAGCACCCGATGGCTGCTCCCGCGGCCACCGCCGAGCACAGCCACGTCGCGGCTGCCAGCCACGGTGAGCACGCAGCTCCCGTGACAGCGGTGATGACCGTCCTCACCGATGCAGGCTGTGACAGCGGCCTCTGTGCGCTGATGTGCTCGCTGATGGGGATGGCGTGCGCGCTGACGGTCGCCCTGTTCACGTGGGCGCTGCTGCGCGCACGGACCGGCGGCATCCTCTACCTGCTCGCGCGCCTGCTCGCGCTGGCTGACCGGCTGCCGCGCCGCATCGCGGCACCGAAACCGCCGTCACTGACGGCGTTGCAGATCATCCGCATCTGATCCGCCCCTGCGGGACCCCACCCCCGAAGGGTGGCTCCCGCATGCCCAGATCCGGCAGGCGTCCGCCTGCCCGGAACACCTGACGCATCCACGGGAACGGAAGATCATGCACACCACCACCACGCGCACGCTCGCGGTCGCGGCCGCACTGACCCTCGGACTCACCCTCGCCAGCTGCTCCGCCGGCAACAGCAGCTCCGACGCTGGCGCATCGTCGTCGACGTCGGCTGCATCGGCGCACAACGACCAGGACGTGATGTTCGCGCAGATGATGCTGCCGCACCACAAGCAGGCCGTCGAGATGAGCGACATGCTCCTCGCCAAGGGCTCCGGCGTCGACACCGGCGTCACCGACCTCGCGAAGCAGATCAAGGCCGAGCAGTCCCCGGAAATCAGCCAGCTCACCAGCTGGCTGAAGGGCTGGGATGAGCCGACCGAGTCGGAGCACTCCGGGATGGGGCACTCCATGTCCGGGATGATGTCCGACTCCGACATGAACGACCTCGACCAGGCGTCCGCGAAGGACGCCGCAAAGCTCTACCTCGAGCAGATGGTCCAGCACCACAAGGGCGCCGTCGACATGGCCAAGACCGAAGTCGACAAGGGCAAGAACACCGACGCCGTCGCGATGGCGAAGTCGATCGTGTCGAGCCAGACCGAGCAGATCACCCAGATGCAGGACATGCTCGCGTCCCTCTAAACCCCGGCGTGGGTCGCGGCGGGCTCCCCCCTTCCCGCCGCGGCCCACGACCGGCTCCACCCCTTCCCCTCTGCCCGACTCCCGCTCGGGTCACCCCATGTTTAGGCCTGCCGGCCACCACCACTCTTGGAGCCTGTCCGTGCCCCAGCAGCACCACCAGACCCCCGCCATTCCCGCACCCCTGACGCGCCGCGAAGCCCTCGCCGCCGAACGAGCCGCCGCAACCCTGACCACCAACCGCACTGGTCGCGCAACGACCACCGCCGCTAATCAGCCGGTACCGCGGCCACTACCGACCGCGACGCTCGCACCGGTAACGCCGATCCGCTCGCTGCGGTCACGCGTTCTCGCCGCGGTCCCGATCACCGGCGCTGCGGCCGCGATGGCACTGTTCACCGCTGCCGCAGCGCTGCCCGCGCAGGCAACGACCGGCCCCGCGGCCGTCGTGCCCGGAGTCGCTCCCACCGCTGCCGGGCAGAGCTTCACCGCGTCTGGGTTGACCGTCGCGGTCGACCGCGACGGATACACGATCACCAAGCCGGCCCCGAAGCCCGTCATCACCAAGACCACACCCGCTCCACGAACGACGTCGACCGGCTCCTCCCCGTCGACGAAGCAGAGCGTCCCCGTGACCACAGGCGGCACGATCGTGAACACGGGTACCGGCGACATTCGCTGGCCCATCGCCGGTGCCATCACCATCAGCTCACCGTTCGGCCCGCGCAGCGCACCATGCGCGACCTGCTCCTCCATCCACCAGGGCGTCGACCTCACTCCCGGTGCTGGCACCCCCATCGGCGCTATTGCTGCCGGCACCGTCCGAGTGTCGACAACGCACCCGGAGTACGGGCAGTACGTCATCATCGACCACCAGATCGACGGCCGCCTCGTCTCCACCCTCTACGCGCACATGATCTTCGGCTCCTCACCGCTGCGACCAGGTGACACCGTCGCGGTCGGGCAGCTCGTCGGACTCGTCGGCAACACCGGCGCGAGCACCGGAGCGCACCTGCACCTCCAAGTCATGCCCGGCGGCACCACGCCCGTCAACCCGATCCCGTGGCTCACCGCGAACGCTGGACGCACCCTCTAGGACGTCAGCCACGCCAATGTCCGGAGCGCCATCGGCTATCGAGACAGGGTGGCTCTCGTCCTATGCTCATCGTCGGCTGTATAGTCACCGTATGCTGACCATTGCTTCGCGGCTTGACGTGATGAACCGTCTCGGCCGGGCGCTGGCCGATCCGACGCGAGCCCGGATTTTGCTCCGACTGCTCGACGAGCCTGGCTACCCGGCGCGGCTGGCGGAGGAGCTGGATCTAACGCGCACGAACGTGTCAAACCATCTCGCGTGCCTGCGTGGGTGCGGCATTGTCGTCGCCGTCCAGGAGGGGCGAAGCACCCGGTACGAGATCGCGGACCCGCACCTGACACGTGCGATAGACGCGCTGGTCGACGTCGTGCTCGCTGTCGACGACGGCGCCGGATGCGCGGACGAGGACTGCGACGTACCGCTGTGCTGCGGGGCCGGCGCATGAGCGCCGCCGTGCAGCTCGCTGCGCCCTTGTCGGCTACGCGCCGGAGCGTATTACAGCGGCGGGTGCGGTGGATCGTCGCCGCGACGATCACCTACAACGTGATCGAAGCCGTGATAGCGATCGCCGCCGGCACGGTGGCGTCCTCGACGGCACTGATCGGGTTCGGCCTCGACTCAATCGTGGAAGTCCTCTCCGCCGCCGCGGTGGCGTGGCAGTTCGCCGGACGTGACCCGGAGGCGCGAGAGCGCACCGCCTTGAAGGTCATCGCGGTGTCGTTCTTCGGCCTCGCGCTGTACGTCACCGTCAACGCCGGCCTCACGTTCGCTGGGCTCCGCCAGCCGGAGCACAGCACCGTGGGCATCATCCTCGCTGCGGTCAGCCTCACGGTCATGCCGTTCCTCAGCCTGTTGGAACGGCGCATCGGGAAGGAACTCGGCTCCGCGTCCGCGATCGCGGACTCGAAGCAGACCCTCGTCTGCAGCTACCTCTCGGCTGCCGTCCTCATCGGCCTGCTGCAACACCCTGTTTGGATGGTCATGGGCAGACCCGGTGGCGGGGCTCGTCGTGGTCGTCTTCGCGGTCCGGGAAGGTCTGGAAGCGTGGCGCGGTGACGCGTGCAAGCAGCCCGTCTCTGCGCTCACCGGCGAGCGAGAAGTCGACGCCTGCGACTGCTGCTGACTCCGTCGAGGTGGGTCCATATCTCATCGCCTGATGAGGTGGCTCATCGGTGTCGGTGGCTGTGGATACGATCAGCCGCATGTCGTACTGCACCGCGCCCGTACGGGGTCATCGGTCCTCCGCAGCTGCTGCTGCGTGCCCGTCTTGCGGACGGCGCGGACGGTACAGCTACTCGCCGCCGCGTTCGCACCCATCCTTCCCCGCTCCAGCCGCATCAGTGCGGAGTGGCGCCGGCATCAGTCGGGGTAGCAGCGGCGGTGGAGGAGGGGCCCGACGCGCCGCTCGGCCGTCTTGGCAGCCGAGCACGTCCTCGGTCTCGTACACAGCGCAGGAAGTTCGCGACCTGGAGCCGGTGCGCGCAGCAGCCGCGACGCGGACGCAGGTGCACGACGTTTTCCTCTGTCACGCGTGGCCGGATCGTCAGGCAGACGCGAAGGACCTCTACGACTTGCTCCGCGGCGAGGACGTGTCGGTCTGGTTCAGCGAGGTCACTCTTCAGCTTGGCACCGACATGCGGGTAGCCATCGACAAGGGGCTCGTGACGTCCCGCATCGGAATCGTGCTCGTAACGCCCGCGATGCTCGACAAGCTCCGCACGGACCGCAGTGTGGCGAGCAGTGAACTCAGCGCTCTGCTGCGCCGGAGCCTGCTGGTGCCGGTGCTGCACGGGGTGTCGTTCGAGGAACTTGACCAGGTAAGCCCGATGCTCGCCTCTCGCGGTGGCCTGAGCACGGAGGAAGACTCGTTGGCGGTCATCGCCGAGAAGATCGCCGAACTCGTTGGTGAGCTCAACGGTGAAGAAGCTGACGCACTGAGCCTGGCATCGGTCAGCGACTGACAGCGCTGCTGCTCAGCAGCCAACCCGTGGGCTACGTCGTTCAACGAGGACGTTGTCGCGCCACTGCCCGGCCCACGGCCCGAACGTCATGAGGCCGACGCGTTCTCGGGTGCCGAGTTCGCGGAACCCGTGGCGGGCGTGGAGGGCGCGGGAGGTGGCGTTCTCGGGGAAGATCCCGGACTGGATGGTCCAGATGCCGGCGGCCTCGGTCGACGCGATCAGGGCGTCGAGGAGCAGATGTCCGACGCCGCGACCACGCGCTGCGGCGGCGACGTAGACGGAGTGCTCGACGACGCCCCGGTACACCGGCCGGGCGGAGATCGGAGAGACCGCCACCCAGCCGAGAACCGCGTCACCGTCGGCTGCGACGAACCGGTGCTCCGGCAGCTTCCCGGCGTCGAATGCTTCCCACGTCGGCGGTGCCGCCTCGAACGTCGCGTTCCCGGTGGCGATGCCCTCCCGGTAGATCGCTTCCACGGCGGGCCAGTCCGCGGCGGCCATCGGCCGCACGAGGACCGTGGGATCGGTCATGGGTGCAGGAGCTCGTCCTGGATGCGGGCGGCGACGGCGTCGCGCATGGGGCGGACGTCGTCGGGGGCCCAGGAGTCCGGGTCCGGGAACGACCACTGCAACACCTTCCCGCGGGGCGTCGCGGGAAGGTCGAGGCCGGGTTTCATCAGCACAACCACATCGGCCTGATCCAGCAGTTCGGGGGTGACCTTCCGCGGGGCGCGGTCGCTGATGTCGAGGCCGAGTTCCGCGACGGTCGCGGCGATCGACGGGTTCACCTCGTCGGCGGGGGCGATCCCGGCGCAGGTGGCGGTGTAGCGGTCGTCGGCGGCGAGCTCGAGGAGGGCTGCGCCGAGTTGGGAGCGGCCGGCGTTGTGCTTGCAGATGAACAGCACGGTGGGCTTGGTGGTCATGTGGGGTCCGGTTCAGTTCGTGCAGCAGGAGCTGCTGGCGGGCGGAGCGGCCGAGGCGGGTGCAACGCAGCAGGACGACCCCTCGGCCGCTTCGTTCGTGGCGGGAACGCCGCAGGAGGATGAGCCGCCAACATCGGTGGTGCAAACGCCGGTCTCGGGGAGCACGAGCTGCACGTCGCGGGCGGCCTGATGATCGCCGGCGAGTTCCGCGGCGATGGAGCGGACCTGCTCGTAGCCGGTGAGGAGCAGGAACGTGGGGGCGCGGCCGTAGGACTTCATCCCGGCGATGAAGAAGTTCGGCTCCGGGTGCGCCAGCTCCGCGACACCGTGCGGCGGGACGGAGCCGCAAGAGTGCAGGTTCGGGTCGATCAGTGGCGCGAGCGCCCGCGGTGCTTCGACAATGTCGTCCAGGCCCAGGCGGATCTCGCGGAGCATGTCGAGGTCGGGCCGGAACCCGGTCGCGTTCACCACAACGTCCACCGTCACCGCGAACGGCTCCCCGGCACGGCGGCCGGTGACGGCGACCTGGTCGCCGACGGGACGGACGTCGTCGATCTCGAACGAGGCAAGCTGCTCGATGTGCCCGGACTCGACGAGGCCGTGCACGTTCGAGCCGAGCTGCCCGCGTGCGGCGAGCCCATCGGCAGCGTCCGCGCCGAGGCGAGCGGTGCCGGCGTTCCGGATCGCCCACAGCAGCGTCGTGCCCGGTTCGTTCTTGGCGAGGGCGGCGAGCTTGATGAGCGTGTTCGCTGCCGAGTGGCCGGCCCCGACGACGAGGACCCGCTTCCCGGCGAACCGAGCCCGGTCCGCGCCGAGCACGTCGGGCAGAGCGTGCACGATGCGGTCGCCGAGGTCCGCTGCGGGGGCGAGGCCGGCGGCGGTGAGCGGGTTCGGGGACGTGTACGTGCCGGAGGTGTCGACGACGGCGCGGGCGGTGACGTCCTCGACGCCGTCCGCGGTGTGGAGGCGGAGGAGGAACGGGGTGTCGGCGCGGCCGGCGGAGCGGGTGCGGTCCATGCCCTGCCGGGACACCGCGTCGACGCGGACCTCGTACCGGATCACCGGTGCCAGCTCGGGTGTCTGGGCGAGCGGTTCGAGGTACTGGGCGACGAGGTCGTTGCCGGTCGGCAGCGACGACCGGCGCGGCTCAGTCCAGCCGGTGGGTTCGAGGAGCCGGCGGGCGGCGTCGTCGATGACGTACCGCCACGGGGAGAACAGCCTGGTGTGCCCCCACGCCCGGACGGACGTACCGACCTGGTCGCCGGCTTCGTAGACGACGACGGGCAGACCCTGCTCGAGCAGGTGCGCGGCGGCTGCGAGCCCGACGGGGCCGGCGCCGATGACCGCGACGGGCAGCCCGGTCAGGCGGTCCGCGTCGGCTCGGGGTGGGACGGTGAGGGTGAGGGTCATGGGAGTGGTCCTTCCGGTGGTTAGGCGGATGCTTCGGTGGGCAGCAGCTCGGCCAGGAGCGCTTGCACGCGGGTCTTGATCTCGTCGCGGATGAGGCGGACGTCGTCGATGCCCTTCCCGGCGGGGTCGGTGAGGTTCCAGTCCTCGTACCGCTTGCCGGGGAAGATCGGGCACGCGTCGCCGCAGCCCATCGTGATGACCGCGTCGGACTCGCGGACGGCGTCGGTGGTGAGGATCTTCGGCTGGTTCGAGGCGATGTCGATGCCGTCCTCCGCCATCGCTTCGATCGCGACGGGGTTGATCTGGTCCTTCGGCGCACTGCCTGCGGAGAGGACCTGCACGCGGTCACCGCCGAGGGCCTGGGCGTAGCCGGCGGCTATCTGGGAGCGGCCGGCGTTGTGGACGCAGACGAACAGGATCGTGGGCGTCGCGGTCATGGCGGTGCTTTCGGTAGGGGTGGGCGTGGTCATCGGATGAGGGTGAGCCAGCCGGCGAGGGCTGTCAGGGTGACGGCGAGGACGGGGACGGTGAGCACGATGCCGGTGCGAAAGTACTGCCCCCAGCCGATGTGGATGCCCTTCCGGTCGAGCACGTGCAACCACAGCAGGGTCGCCAGCGACCCGATGGGGGTGATCTTCGGGCCGAGGTCGGAGCCGATGACGTTGGCGTAGATCATCACCTCGTGGGTCAGGCCGGTCGCGCCGGCTCCGCCGATCGCGAGGGCGGCAATGAGGACGGTCGGCATGTTGTTCATCAGCGACGCGAGAATCGCGATCACGAACCCGACCCCGAGCGCGGTGACGAGGACCCCGTGGTCCCCGAACACGTCGAACAGGCGGGCGAGGTAGTCGGTGAGGCCCTGGTTCTGCAGCCCGTACACGACGAGGTACATGCCGATCGAGAACAGCACGATCTGCCACGGCGCCTCCCGGATCGTCTTCCACACCGGAATCACCCGCCCCGACCCGCCAACGGTGCCACCACTGCCGCCGGTGACGGTGGCGGTGCCGCCGGTCGTGACGAGGACCGGGGACGCAGCCTGACAGGCGAAGAGGAATGCGGGTTGCCGGGCAGCGACGAGAAGGATCACGACCGCGCCGACACCAGCGACGGCGGCGAGGGGCACCCCGAGCGGGTCGGCGGCAAAGTAGCCGACCAGCAGCACGGCGAGGACCACCCATCCGGCGCGGAACGTCGCTCGGTCCTTCACCGCGGCGGCGGGCCGGGTGAGGGCGAGGACGTCGTACCGCTTCGGGATCGACCGGCCGAAGTACGCCAGCAGCATCCCGAGGGACGCCAGCACGGACACGATGCCGACGGGCACCATGACGGTGGCGTACTCGGCGAACCCGATGCCGAAGTAGTCGGCGGAGACAATGTTGACCAGGTTCGACACCACCAGCGGCAGGCTGCCAGTGTCGGCGATGAACCCGGTGGCGAGGATGAACCCTAGCGCAGCCTTCGCCGGCATGTTCAAGGCGCGAAGCATCCCGACAACGATCGGGGTGAGGATCAGCGCGGCCCCGTCGTTGGCGAACACGGCCGCGATGACCGCACCGAGGCCGACGATCAGCACGAACAGCAGCCGACCGTTCCCGCGACCCCACTTGGCCACGTGGAGCGCGGCCCACTCGAAGAACCCGGCCTCATCGAGGATCAACGAGATCAGCACCACCGCGACGAACGTCAGCGTCGCGTTCCACACGATCCCGACCACCGTCGGCACATCACCGAGCCCCACGGCCGTGGTCGCAAGGGCGATGACCGCGCCGATGAGCGCGGTGTAGCCGATCGGAAAGCCCTTGGGCTGCCAGATCACCACCACGAGCGTCGCGACAAAGATCGCCGCCGCGACGACCGCCAGCACCATCAGACGCCCACCCCGGCCTGGTTCGCTACGGCGCGTTCCCAGCCCTGCGCGGCGACCTGCACGGCATCCCACGGGGACCCGAGCGGCGGCGTGTAGCTGAGGTCCAAGTCGATGACGTCGTCGACCGACAGGCCGGCGTGCAGGGCGGTGGCGAACGTGTCGATCCGCTTGCTGATCTCCGCGGTGCGTTTCCCGACAATCTGCGCCCCAAGGAGCCGTCCGGACGTGTGGTCGCCGGTGACGCTGATCGTCAACGGCACCGCACCCGGGTAGTACCGCTTGTGGTCGTCCGCGACCGTCACACGCGTCAGCGGCGACACGTCC
This sequence comes from Curtobacterium sp. HSID17257, assembly GCF_003989515.1. Taxonomy (GTDB): domain Bacteria; phylum Actinomycetota; class Actinomycetes; order Actinomycetales; family Microbacteriaceae; genus Curtobacterium. Next base: position 23,506 of record NZ_RBLU01000002.1, on the reverse strand, counting down.
AGCGGGGCGGTTTCGTGGTGGCGGAGGCCGGTGCGGGCGGCGACGAGGTCGAACACCTTCACCACCTGCGTCCCCACCGAGCCTGCAAAGGTCCGGGACCCGCCGAGCATGTTCTCCCCGGCGACGCGTCCCTGCTTGTGCGCGGTCGTCCCGAGCGGCAGCCAGGTCGTCCCGAGAAAGCGGTGGTGTGTCACGACGCAGTCACCCGCTGCCCACACGTGCGGCACCCCGGTACGCATCTGCTCGTCGACGACGATCGCGCCGGCCTGGCCGGGCTGCGCGCCTGCCGCGGCCGCGAGATCCGTCACCGGCCGCACCCCGACGCAGACCACCACGAGCGCGAACGTTCCGGCTGCGTCACCAGACGTGGAGATAGTCGCGACGCTCCACTGCCCGCCGCCAGCGGGGGTGATTCCGGTGACGGTCGCACCGGTCAGCACCGTCGCGCCGTGCCGACGGACCTCCTCGGTGACTAGGGACCCGAGTTCCGGGTCGAGGGTGGAGAGCACTTCCGGTTTGCGCTGAATCAGCGTCGTGTCGAAGCCGCGGGCGACGAGCCCCTCGGTCATCTCGAGGCCGATGTAGCCGGCGCCGACGACCGCGACGCGGCTTCCGGCCGGCAGGAGCTCCAAGGCGGCGACGACCTGCTCGGCGTCGGTCATCGAGTGCAGCAGGTGAATCCCGGGCTCACCGAACGGGATCCCGGCCGGGCGGACCGGCTCCGCACCGGTCCCGATCAGCAGCTCGTCGTACCCGATCTGCTCATCGCCGGCCGGGCCGGTGACACTCAGCAGCCGGCGGTCGATGTCGACGGCGGAAGCCCACGTCGAGGAGCGGACAGTAATCCCGGCGGCTTCGAGGTCGGCGCGGGTGCGGTGCGCGAGGGACGCTTCCGTGGCGACGTCGCCGGAGACCCAGTAGGGGATGCCACAGATGGAGAAGTTCGGGAACTCGTCGGCGAGGACCACGGTCACATCGGTCGACGGGTCGAGCTCACGGGCGCGCAGCGCCGCGGCAATGCCGGCGTCACTGCCACCAACGGCAACAAGGTGAGTCATCGGGTCGGTCCTCTACAGATCGATCGGAAGGCGAGCAGGGACATCGAAGCACGTCGATATCGATGAGCGCAAATATAGACGTGCATCGAAGGACGTGGGATGATGGGGTGATGACGACGATCGAGCTGCTCCCCATCCAGGACGTCACCGCATGCTGCTCGCCCGTCACCACCGAAGCGATGACGCAGGAGTCCGCGGAAGTCCTGGCGAAGTCGTTGAAGGCGATCGCGGACCCGGCGCGGCTCCGACTGATCTCGATGGTGGCCGCGCACGAGGGTGCGGAAGCATGCGTCTGCGACCTGCAGGAACCGCTCGGGCTGTCTCAGCCGACCGTGTCGCACCACCTCAAGGTGCTCGTCGACGCCGGCATCCTGCACCGGGAGAAGCGCGGCACTTGGGCCTACTTCTCCCTCGTCCCCGGTGCCCTCGAGTCGGTCGCGGCACTGCTCACCTCACCCACCCGCTGATCACCAACTCGCCTCGCGACGAAGCCTCCGCACGGTGAGGATGAAGACATGACCGACGAGCAAGAATCCAACCCAATCGCGGACGCCCGTGCACAGATCCGTTGGATGATGGAGGAGCAACGCAAGCAGCCGAAGGTGTTCACCGAGGTGAAGGACAGGGACCTCGTCACCTTGATGGACCGATTCGCTGGGTCGCTTGAGTTCAACTCGATGCTCGTTGCTTCGCAACTGATCGCGGAAGTCAGCCGACGACAACTGTGGGATGCCGTCATCGAGCGGCGCACCGCCATGCTTGCTCTGGGACATCCTGACGAGGACCGAGCGACACTCCGAGATCGTGCGCAGCTGGAGCTGGACCACTTCCGGAACGAGCACTTCCCAGTTGACCCTGACATCTTCGGTGAGGACGAAGCAAAGGCAAAGGCAGCTTGGAACGGCTACATCCAATTCTGATCGAACGATCGAAACCCGCGTCCAGCAAAGCGCTAAGGCGTGGGACCCTGGCGGCGATCACTACTACCGTGCCCGTCCACAGAGACGGCACGCTGAGTCAGCGACCAGTACGACGTCGCGGGAGGTTCGCGTGGCCACGGTAGTGCTAGAGATCCGCTATCAATGGCCATCGCATCAGGTCGACCACTCTGCAGTCCGCCGTCACTTCAACGCTCCCCGTCTGACCGTCGCCGGCGAGGAGAACGGGCCAGAGACGTTGCGGTTCCAACCCGATGCGACTCAACGGGCCACTCTGACATGGGTCCTCGGGAACCGAACCACGTGGACGATCGAGCCACCCGGCGAGACACTGCCGGGGCCCGAGGAGGCATGGGACCACTGGCAGAAGCAAGCGGACACGGCGCTATGGATGTTCCGCGGCGACCTCGCCAGCAGAGGTAAACATCAATCGGTTGTCGACGCCCTGCTGACCGGTGAGGTCCTGTTTTACGCGGCATACGGAAACACGATCATGCGGTACCCCCACGAACCAATTCCGGACGAGACGCCGCAACCCGACGGCTACGCCGCTTGCTCGACTGGAAAGGCATGGGCTGACAACTGGCAGTTCGACTTTGAGCCCCTGTCCGGCGAAGAAGACGACTGGGTTGGCCTGATCTGGCAAGCAGACGAACGTCGATGGTTGGATGCTGCCACCTACGAACCGGTCGACGAAGACGAACATCCCGAGCTCATCAGCTTCGCCGAGCAGGATCTCCAGCGCATCCGCCGCGCTGAACAGATCGCAGATGCATGGTACGAGGCTTATCTACTGGTCCTCATCAACCTGTTCACTGACGGAGTCAGTATTGAGCATCGACGACGCGCAGTTCGGCGAGACGACCTGAGCGCTGGGCTCTCTTGATGCAGAGTAGGGGTGAATCACCCTATGCGAGCACCACGGTGCGTAGCGGTCACGCCGCCGCGTAGTCAGTTGCATTGAGGAACACCGGCGGGGCCGTCAACTAATATGTTCACCTCCGAATTTGAGGACAGGTCCTTTGCCAGGTGGATAAGACACTCGGCGGGCGACCTGACTCATTCTCTAGCTGGCCAGCCGAGTGAGCGAGTGCGCCTGAGTTATTGATCTCTCGGGACCGGTCGAGTAGAAGACTCGAAGAAACCAGGTCCGAAGCGGGCAACGAGCTGATCCTGCGCCGTGCACAACATCTTTCGAAATCCGCAGGGATTCGAGATGTGCATCGCCGTCGAAGCTCAGGCCGAGGGTGAAATCGCTGAGTGCTCCAGTATTGGCACAAACGTCGGCGCAGGTAGGTAGGCGGGAACCTCATGGCGTCGATCTGATCGTCGTGTCATCTTCCGCCTTGCAGATGGTTCATGTCATCAGGGAGGACCATTTCCTCGGGCGAGTAGCCATCCGGTTGAAGCACCGACAGTAGTTTCGGACTTGTCGTTCCCGCCAGGTTCGTGCTCTACTTAGGAAGTCCTCGTTTAGGGGGATAAAGAAGCGGTTTGAGCACTCAAGCGCACCGAACTGGGGGAGAACATCATGACGGAGCACGTCGACGAGAGCTGGGCCCGATTCTGGGCTGTCGACCTTCACGTCCACACCCCTGGCTCGCAAGACGCCAACGACGCGCATTACGGCACTCCGGAAGATGTCGTTCAGGCGGCGCTCGACCAGGGACTCGCAGCGATCGCCGTGACAGACCACAACACCGCCGCGTGGTGTGATCGCATGTCCGATGCCGCGCGCGACACACCTCTCGTTGTCCTCCCCGGGGTTGAGCTCAGCACTCGCGAGGGACACCTGCTCGGGATCTGGGAAGAGGGCACCCCCGCTCAGCAGATTGAGGACGTTCTCCTCAAGCTCGGCATCAGCCGCGGCGACTTCGGCGCAACTAACGTGACCGCGGCGTACGGGATGGGGGAGTGCGCAACGCAGATTGAGGCCGCGAACGGTCTCGCGATCGCGGCCCACATTGACAAAGAGCGCGGCCTGCTACGCCAGCAGGTACAGACCTATGTGAATGAGCTTCTCGCGCACCCCCACATCGCCGGGTTCGAATACGTTCGCGCCGAGACGGTGGCGACGGTCGTGGCCAAACTCGGCGACAGCCGTACGCCAGCAATGGTGCGGCACTCTGACACTTTCAGCGCCGAACTGGGCCACCACGCGCTCTCGGAAATCGGGCACCGTCGCACCTGGTACAAAGCGGCCCGCCCGGATCTCCTCGGCGTTCGCTACGCACTCGAAGACCCGGGACTGCGAATCCGTACGGTCGACCCAACCGCGTCGGAGGCGCACCCGACCATCGAGCGGGTGGAGATCACCGCCGGCTTTCTCGGCGGTACGATCATCGACCTGAGCCCAGACCTGAACTGTCTGCTCGGAGGTACGGGCGCCGGGAAGTCCCTTGTACTTGAGAGCATCCGCTTCGCCGTCGACCAGCAGGTGGACGCCGCGGCGTTTGCCGCCATCCGCGAAGAAGTCGACCTCCGCCTCTCGCTCGCTCTCGGTGTCGGAACGACGGTGCATGTAACCGCGTCCGTGGGAGGTGAGACGTACCGGTTCAGTAGACGGCTCACCGCCACGCCGTCCGCGCCAGAAGTCGCACAACGGCTGGGGGATGAGTGGGTTGCCATCGAACGCGGCCCGGCTCTCATCCTGCCGATCGCCGCCTTCTCTCAGGGCGAGATCCTTGAGTACTCCCGCCAACCCGTGGGGCGTGTCGGACTCGTTGATGCGCACATCGATCTCGTCGAGATCGACAGCCGAATCGAAGCTGCCGAGGCCGCCCTCGCCGCCAACGCGACGGACCTCGTCGAGTCACGGAAGCGGTACGAAGACCTCGGCAAAAAGTCGTCGACAGCCCCGACCCTGACTACACGCGAGAGTGAACTCTCCGGTTTCTTCGATCAAGATCTTGTCAACGAGCAGCGAGAGTGGTCCAGTGAGCGCTCTGACCTGTCTGCGTTTCGCACGGAGATCGACGGCTGGAGTCTCCAACTCCCGGACGCACCGGTGGTACCCGCCGCACGAATCGACGGTCACGAAGCAGCCTTCCAAAGGTTGACTCAGAAACAAGCCGCATTCAAAACTACGATCACACGCGCCAGGAGTGATACTGCCTCCGCGCGGAGGGCGCTGCTAGACGAACTCATCGCCGTCCGGCAAGAACTGGACGGGTCTTATGCCGCATTCGAGAACACGCTCCAGGAGCGGCTCGCACAGTCCGGTCAAAGCACCATGGCGAGCCTCTTGGCCGAGCTGCAGGCCGTGCAGGCGGCGCTCACGCTGGCGAACAGCGCAGCCAAGGACCTCAGCGACTCCGCGGCACCGGAACTGACCCGACTCTTGGTCGAGCGAGAAGGACTCCTCACGCAGCTGAAGGGTGCCCGTGATGACCGACGTGACCTGCGCCGCCGCCGCGTCAAGGTACTGAACAAGGAAACCGCCGGGATCGTCAAGCTGGACGTGCCGAACGGATCCGATCGCACCGAGTACCGCGCCCGCTTGGAAGAGATCAAGGTCGGGTCGCATCTCCAGGGGCCAGTCCTCGACACCATCTCCGAGAAGATCCACCCGTATTCGCTCGCTCGGGCGATCTGGTCCGGCGACCATTCACTGCTGGGGCCGCTCCCAGACGGCGTTAACGCCACCGACATTGCCCGACTGCAGACTAATATCGCCGACAAGGCGCTATGGTCGGAGCTCCTGGCAATGCAGATCGTCGATCTCCCCGACAAGCTAGACGTTAAATTCAAGAAGCCCGAAGGCGACGACTACGTTCCAATCGAACACCTCTCCCACGGCCAAAAATGCACCGCGGTCTTGGTCATCCTCCTTGCTGACGGTGACACGCCCGTTCTTGTTGACCAACCCGAGGATGCCCTTCACGCGCCATGGATCGAGGACTACCTTGTCGATCGGCTCCGCGATCTCCGAGGCACCCGCCAGTACTTGTTCGCCACCCGAAGCGCAGGACTCGTGGTCAGCGCGGACGCGGAGCAACTGGTGACCATGAAAGCGACGGCCACGCGAGGTGAGGTCGAAGCTCGCGGATCGCTGGAACGGCACGACGTCAATACGCTTGCGCTGCATCATCTCGAGGGAGGCAAGGTGCCGTTTGACAGGCGCGCCCGGAAACTCCGCGCCTCGATCAACGCGTGACTTCGGCGCCGTTCACCGACGCGGGCGCCGCGCCTCTAGGCCCTGTCGCGCGGAGACGTACCGTTCGTACTGTGAGCCACGGTAGCGCTCGTGCTGCCCAAGGGCGGTGTAACTGAACCCCAGCGCATCGGCGACCATAGGAGCAGGCATCGCCGCGACGAGCTCGTCCAGAGCGCCGTTCTTTGCCGCGAGAACATTCACGCCAAGGCCGGCGATGACAGTGCGGAGGTGGTTCTGCGTCACATGCGAGCCGGCACGGGTTCCGGGAAACAGGAACGGATTCCGAGCCACGTTCCCCGTCCGATCTCGTGATCGCGCCGCGAGGTGATCGCGGACAAGGCTTGCAAACGGTTCGGGGATGGGGACCTGATCGGAGACGACCTCGAGAACTAGTCTCGAGTCGTCCAGTTCTCGGATGACTGTTAGAGGGAACTCGACGATCCGCGCGACGGGTTGCGCGAAGACGAGCAGAAGTAACATCGCCACGCGATCGGCCGGGGTGACCGTTTCATCTTGCAGGAACGAGCCGATGGCGGCAAGGCGCTCTTCCTGACTAATCCGGCGCGTGCTCCGAGCAGGCCGGCGGGGGACGTCGAGAGGGACCGTGTCTTGAGCGCGTGAGGCGAACAGCAGGAACTGGCGAACGGTGTAGCGTGTCGTGGCCCCGGTAACGAGCCACTCGTCGACATCGGCCTGACTGCACTGAGCCAGGGGCATGCCCCGGCTAGAAATCCACCCGACGAAGTCGACTGCGACCGTGATCTCCTGCTTCGCGTTATGCACGCTTCGCTGGCTATCCCATCGTTCCGTCCCTGCGCGCAGCCGTTTCAAGTGGTGCCATCGAGCGAACCGGTCCACGGCATCCCGTGCTGTCTTGTCGTCAATGGACGCGATCTTCGACGTGATCCACATCTCGAACTGCGCAAGGGGTTCGTCACGCCGGGGGAGTGCGTCCACGTCGACCAGAAGAGCGCGCATGTGCCGGACGGCAGCGTCTTGAGGGAGCGCATCGAACGATTCGTGCGTTAGGGGCAATTCTCCCGATCCGAGCGCGTGCAACAAATCCCGGGGCCGCTTCAACCGAAGCCATTGGTAAATACTTGCCTGCCGGTCCGCACTCAAAAGCCGGTCGCGAAGACGGTCTAGGGCCGGGTCTGCCGCGGGACGGTCGAGCCGGAGGTATTCGCTCAGATCGACTCGGTTCACGCACCTCTCGCACTGCCCGGCTCGCTTCAGGGCCCCTTCCTCGCCGCACGTGCCACATCGGAACGACATGCGAATCCCTGCGCAGTCACCGCAGATTGCTGCGCCTCGACTGTCTCGCCCGGGGAGAAGCCGGGCGATGCCGCACCTGGCGCAGCGTCCGGACGTATGTATCGCCTCGTCGAAGCAGCGGCCACAGATCCGCCCTTCGGGAAACGAGTACTTCACCCGCGGCACCATCTCGTGGCATCGAGGGCAGTCGACGGCGCCCGCCGCTCGAGGTCTTCCACGACCTCGACGAGGAGCAGGGGGTTCAGTCATCTCGGGTCACCCGCGCCCGCCGCGGTCGGGCCTTCGCGTCGGGTGCGTCGTACCGCGGCGCCGCGTTGACGGCCTTCGTCAGCGCCGCATCCACCGCGGTGACGGTTATCAGGTCCGCGGGCGTGCACTTGAACACGTCGCAGATTGCGGCGAGGACAGGCAGGGAGATGCGCTCGGGGCGCTGCTTAACCAGGCGCCAGATCTGGGCTGCGGACAGGTTGATGCCCCGTTCAACGAGATGGGGCGCGAGGTCCGTGGAGTTGTGCATGCCGTTGCGTGCCATCAGCTCGGCAAGGTGCCAGGTGTAATCGGTATCGCGTCTCATGAGCTTCCCGTCGTCGTTTGAAGGGCATCTCCCATCATGCCGTCCAGCACAGCCCGCAACGTGGACGTTCGGTAGTCGCTCGAGACGCCGGTGTAGATCGCCGTGGTCGAAGCGTATTCGTGTCCGACCTGCTGCTGCACGAACAGCGCATCGAAACCGTCTTCGATCAAATGTGTGATGTATGAGCGTCGCAGGGAGTGGAACGTGACTTCCTCGCCAAGTCCAATCTCGGCGCGGACCCGGCGGAACTTGGACTGCAGCGTCGCCTCCGAGACAAGCGTTGATCGCTCAGTGGGGAAGAGGTCGAGCGACTCGCCGCGGAACCGAGCACTTCGCTCTACCCATTCGGAGAGAATCTCAGACCCCCAAGGCAGGACCGCGAGCACGTTTCGTTGCTTGTAACCGCTGCCCTTCATGGCTTTGCCAAAGCGCACGTTGAGGTGCCCGTATTTGCCGAACTCCGGCGCGTAGGGGTTCCTGGTGAAATCGACGGTCTGCAGGTGGCGGACCTCGTTGATGCGGAGTCCGAACATATAGGCAGTCTTCAGCACGGTGGCGTCACGGAAGGCCGTCATCCACCCCTTGCGCCCAAGACGCGCGATTCGGTCGGCGTCGTCATCCGCCACGTCGAAGAGGGATTGGAGCTCGCCTCGAGTGAACGCGCGCCTACCTCCACCGTGCTCGACGTCCTGCACATGGCGCGCGGTGTTCCAGTCGTTGATCACTCGTACGGGATGAGTCCCGAAGAGCTCAAGGCAGCGTTCGACCCACCCATAGCCAGGGTCGCAAACGTAGTCGCAGAAGAGCTTCAGCGCGTTTTGGTAGCTACGGATTGTGGTGTGGAGGTTGTGGTGAACCGATCGACGATCGGCGAAGAACTCATCGACTGACTGCAGCGTCCAGTCCCACGGGTACGTGCCAGCGTGATCGACGAAGATCCGCACCAACCGTTCGCGCTGCTCAACCGTCTTGAGGGCGAGGCTCCGGGCAAGCTGCTGATTTCGGAAACCATGCAGCATCTCCTCGAACGTCTGCGCATCAGGGCGGAGAAGGGGGAGTCGGTGAGGGTCTACGACGAACAGGCCCCGGTCGTCAACAGTCATTCCGATCCTTTCACTAGACGCGAGAATCATGCATCAGCTGAAGGATGCGCGCAAGCAGTGGGTTCGGATCGGCGCGTCTAGACTTCGCGCGACGAGTCGCGTGGCCCGCCCGCAGGGAGCGAGCGCCCCAAATATGCCCGTAGACGAGCAAAGGTGGCTCGGGCCAGTGGTCGGAGTGGCTCGAGGCCAGGATCTTGCGTCTGGTTGGATAATACCGGGTTGAGTTGACATAATATGCATTATCGGCTCGTGGTCCTGCCTCCGGCTGGTGACATCACGGGCGTCCATGCCGCGCGAGTCGATGCACCGCATCGCAGCCGTGGATCGCACTTCCGGCTCCGTCATCCGATCCTCGGAGAGGACGAAGTGGACGCCGGTTAGGCCTGACGATGACGTCGTACGCGCATCTTCGTCGAGCACCGGTCGGAGCAGTAGGCGCGGTTGTGGCGCGGCGAGGTGTCGAGGAACGGGGTGATGCAGCCGTCTGCCCCGCACTCGTGGAGGTACCGGACCTCGCCCGTGGAGTACGCAGCGATGCTCGCGCCGATGACGCGTCCGGCGACGCGACCGACGACACCTGTCCTCGAGCTGCGGTACGTGACCGGTTCACCGAGGGCGGGGACGCGGGGGGTGATGGCGTACTCGGCCACGAGGCCGTCGAGACGAGCAGCCGCGTCCGGCGCGTGTGGGTCGAGGAGCACGGCAGCGAGCGTGTCGCGGAGTGCCCGGATCCCCTGGAGAGCCGCCGGGCCAGCGTCGCTCGTGTGCTGCCGCGTGCGGCTGCCGGGGAAGATCCGTTCGACATCCGCCATCGTCAGCAGCTCCTCCGGCCACGGCCCGATCTCCCGCGTCGCCACCAGGGCGACGGCACGGCGGAGTTCCTCGCGATCGATGGGGTGCATCTCCATGCGACCATCATCGCAGGTAACGGACGCTACGGGTAGAACCCGTTACATTCGGGGCATGACGCGCACCTCCCCGCTCCTCGCGGTCCTCCGGTCGCCAGCCTTCTGGAGGTACTCCGCCGTCGCATCGCTGATGCGCGCACCTGTCCTCATGGCCGCGGTGGCCCTGACCACGACGAGCATCCTCGTGACGGGGACCTTGGCGACGGGTGCGGCGCTGGCGGCGTGGTACGTGGTGGGCACGGTCGCGGCGACGCCGATCATGGCGCAGCTGGTCGGGTCGCTGCCGCTGCGTCAGGTGCTCCGGTGGCAGATGCTCGCCCACGCGGTCCTCTGGATCGGGATCACGGCGTGCTGGACGTACCAGGGTCCTTCCTGGGTGGCCCCGCTGCTCGCAGCGGCCGCCGGGGCGGTGATCGCAGGTAATGCGGGTGCCGTGCGCGTGTTGATGTCCGGGACCGTGCCCGCGGACGCTGCACGGGCCGCGTCCACGGTGGACGTGACCTTCCTCGACCTCCTCGTCTTCCTCGCGCCGTTGCTGGCGGCGCTCGCATCGCTCCTCCATCCGACGGCGCCGGTCGCGACGGTGGCCGTGGTGGGTCTGTCCGCGGCTGTCGCCGTCTCCCTGCTGTCGAACGACAGCTTCGCGGTCACCTCCTCGGAGCGAGGCCGCAGGAGCGCGGACCGGGGACGACTCCGGTGGGATGCTCACGGTGTGTCGTGGATCGTGTTCAGCGCATCCATCGGCCTCTACTTCGGGGCCATGGAGGTCGGAGCGCCGGCCCTCGTGGCCGTCCACGGCTTCGACGTGAGCGTCGCGTGGGTGATCTTCTTCGTGCTCTCGGTCACCAGCGTGCTCGGCGGGTGGGCGGATGCCTCCCGACCTCCAGGTGCAAGCGAGGATCGGTGGGCGCTCGTCGGCGCCGCCTCGATGTGCGTCGGATGCATGCTCGTCTCGTCGGCCGCTTCGCTCCCGTGGGCTGTCCTCGGGCTGCTCCTCAGCGGCGTTCCCGTCGCGGCTCTGCTCGGTCTGCGCTCGCACCGCATCGACATCGGCCTCCCGTCGGAACAGCGCGCCGGCTACCTCTCCTGGGCCTTCGCCGCGCAGAACGCCGGCTTCGCCCTCGCGAGCATGCTCCTCGCCCACGTCGGTCAAGCGGCGGTGCTCGTGTGCGCTGGCGTTCTCGTCCCACTCACCCTGGTCGTCGCCCTGCGCGCGAAGAGCAGCACGGAGAGCGCACCGTGCCAGGGCCCGGCTGAGTAGCTCGACGCCCGGTGGCGGATCTACGCGGAGAGGAACCGCAGGACGGCCAGCACCCGCCGGTGGTCCGCGGTCGTCGCCTCGAGCCCGAGCTTCGCGAAGACGGCCGTCACGTGCTTCTCGACCGTCCCGCCCGACAGGAACAACGTCTCCGCGATCGCAGCGTTCGACCGCCCCTCGGCCATGAGTCGCAGGACGTCGGTCTCGCGCGCGGTGAGCCGGTCGAGCCGGTCCCGGAGCGGCCGCGGTGCCTGCACCAGCGCGGCGGCGACCTCGGGATCGAGCACGACCTTGCCGGCCGCGACCTGCTGCAACGACTCGATGAAGGTGGCGACCTCGGCGACCCGGTCCTTCAGGAGGTAGCCGACGCCGACGGTCGCGACGTCGAGCAGGGTCCGCGCCCACCGGACCTCGGCGTACTGCGAGAACAGCAGCACGCCGACCTCCGGCCGCGCTGCCTTGAGAGCGACTGCGGCCCGGACACCTTCATCGGTGTGGGTCGGCGGCATCCGGATGTCCATCACGACGACGTCGACGTGCTCGGACGTGAGCGCGGGGAGGACGGCCGCACCGTCACCGACCGCCGCGACGATCTCGTGACCGCGTCCCTGCAACAACGACGCCAGTCCCTCGCGGACGATCGTGTTGTCGTCGGCGATCACGATCCTCATGCGGACCTGCCGGAGGGCATCGCGAGCCGGACCGTGGTGGGGCCGCCGGCCGGACTCTCGACCTCGAGCGTGCCGTCGACCGCTCGGAGGCGTTCGAGCAGTCCGACGAGACCGGTCCCCTGCCCGTCCGGCCGCGGCAACGAGACGTGAGCGCCTCCCACTCCGTCGTCGACGACGGTGACGACGAGCTCGGGTCCCTCCGATGCCACGTCGACCGTGGCCGCGGTGGCGCCAGCGTGCTTCGACACGTTCGTGAGCAGCTCGAGCACTCCGAAGTAGGCGATGCCCTCCACGACCGGCGACGGTCGGACGGGCAGCTCCACGTGCAACGTCACGGGGAACGGGGTGCGGGAGCACGCCGACGCAAGCCCTGCCTCGAGCCCCTCGTCGAGGACCGGCGGATGGATCCCCCGGGCCAGCGCACGCAACTCGACGAGCGCTTCCTTCGTCGAGGCGTGTGCCTGGGCGACGAGCGCGTCCACTCCGGACCCGTCGGCGTCCTGACGGTTCCGGAGCCGGTCACGGGCGTCCCCGAGCGTCATCGCCAGGCCGACCAGACGTGCCTGCGTGCCGTCGTGCAGCTCTCGCTCGATGCGGCGCAACGTCGTGTCCGCGTCCATCACGGCTGCGTCACGGGACGCGGTGACCTCGGCCAGGCGCCGCTGCCGGAGGTCGGCGCCGAGCATCGAACGGATGACCGCGCGCTGCAGGGACCCGAGGCCGTGGTTGACGGCGGGCCAGACCGCGACGAGCACGACCAGGCCGAACGCGGCGAACGCGATCTGGAGCGGGACGGTGTCGACGAACACCCCGAGGAACTGCGCACCGCGGTGCTGCAGCCCGTCCGAACCCGTCTGCTCCGGGAGGAAGCGGCCCCAGACGCTGTGCGACAGCGCACCGACCGCGGAGACGAGCACCGAGACCGAGGTGGCGAAGGACACCGTCGTGACGACGAAGCCGACCACCAGGTACGCGAACGCCCTCCACGTCGAGCCGTCCGTCAGTCGCGTGGTCGCCCGTGCCAACGGGCCTCCGCGAGGCTGACGCATCGTCGGCGCGACCACCTCTTGCCCCAGCAGCGCAGCCGACATCCGCCGGGTGACCGCAGCGAACCACGCGGAACCCCCGACGAGGAACGCCGTGACGATCAGACCGAACCACGTGACCGCCGACGGAACGCCGACACCGACCGCCAGGGCGAACCACGTCACCGCCCCGATCGCGATCGGCAGGTGCGCGGCATGGAACGCGAACTGCCGCCAGGTCGATGCTGCGAACAATCCGGAGACGAACCGGAACCGGGGAACTACGGTGCGTTGCGGGACGAGAACAGTGGTTCGGGACATGAGACCTCTTCGTGGGAACCGGGAGTGTGCTGCGCTGTTCCCAGCTTCGGGGAACGCGGGCGTTCGCGGGACCAGGCAGGCCCTCCGTCTGCTGGGGGGAAACCCGAACGGGGGGCGCCGCGGCACGCGGTCAGCGCGCACGGGTCGTCAGGTCGCGGAGCAGCAGTCCGACGAGATCGCGTCGCGATCCGATCGGGCCGCATCCCGAGCAGCGCAGGAGTGCTCCCGGTCACGTCAGAGCGCGCGCCGGGACGAGCTCGGCGGTCGCGCCGCTCCCACCGGACAGGACCGTCTGCAGCAGCGCACCGGCGAGCCGGACTCCCCCAACCGTGTCGTCGCGGTCGTCCGATCCGCACGGTCGGATCGCCGCGTACTCCGCACGACCTCGTGGTCGCGGCATCTCGGTCCCGCGGTGCGACCGGGACCACGTCGCGAAGGTCACTCATGAGTCTCATCGTCGCAGACACGGCGCGGCGAGGCAGCACACCGGTCAGCCTCCGACGAGGACGAGGTCGAGGACGGTGCCGGACCACCCGTGGCGACGACCGACGTGCCCCACGACGTCGGCGCTGTCGCGTGGAGCCCGGAGGCGCACGACCTGCCGCCGTACAGATGTCCCGGTCGCACGACATGCCGCTCACGAACATCGTGAGCGGCATGTCGTGCGACCTGCATGGGGCGACCCGGACGACCGGTGGGCCGTCGGTCACGAACGCCGGATCGTCGGCGCACAAGAACCAGTGCGCACGAGTCGGCGCGGGGCGGTCGGCCCCTCGGAGTCAGTGCTCGGGCGTCTCGTCTCCGGTCGGCACGTCGTCGGCGTCGATCTCGAGGGCCGCGTCCTCGCGGCCGTCCTCCTCGACCTCGGGGCGGTCGGTGTCCGGCTGCTCCGGCGCGTCTGCCTGGGTGGTCTCTTCTGCGGGGTCCGGCTGGCTGTACGTCATGGCGCGGACGCTACTCGGACCGTGCTGGGACGGTCTCGACGACGGTGCGGCGGACGTCGGAGACCGGACAGACGGACGGGAGGCGCGTGGCGGACCCGCCACGCGCCTCCCGTCCGGTGTGCGACTACTGGTTGTTCATGTACGACACGGCGGCCATCGCGCCGATGATCATGAAGATGATCGCGATGACGATGCCGATGACGCTCAGGACGATGCCCGCGAGCACCATGCCACGGCTCAGGCCGCGGCGACGCGCCACGAAGCCCAGGACGAGACCGACGATGCCGGCGATCAGCCCGATGATCGAGAACAGGAAGCCGAAGACGACGGCGACGATGCCGAGCACCAGCGAGCCGACGGCGAGGCCGTTGCCGCCGTTCGTCGCGGGAGCCGCGCCGGGCGTGTTCGGTGCCGGCGGGAAACCGTTCGTGGACATTGAAGCTCCTCGTGTCAAGGCCGCTGGCACGGGTTGCGTGCGGCCGTCTGCGCACACGCTATGCGATACCTGCGAATTCCGTTCGCATGCGCCCGTCGCAGGCGTGGCGGTCTTGTCGGGTCGGTCAGACCACCCGGTGCTGCCGGACGAGCTGCGGGAGTTCCGCCGGTTCGAAGGGCTCGTCGGTCGCGTCGAGCTCCTCGGCCGTCCACCAGCGGGACGCGAGGATGTCGACGCGCTCGTCGTCCGTCCACTCGGTGTCGGAGAGCTCGAACCCGGGCGTCCGGACGACGTAGAACTCGGCGTGGCCCCGGTCGTGGTCGGCAAGGTCCCACTCCACGGTGAAGTCCCACGACCACACCGGCTCCCCCGGATCGTCGACGACGATGCCGGTCTCCTCACGGAGCTCCCGGACAGCGGCGTCACGGTGCGACTCCCCCGGGTCCACGCCGCCGCCCGGAGTGATCCACCGGTGGGACCCGTCGGACGACGGCGACCGCGTGTCCATGAGGAACACGCGGCCGTCGGGGTCGAGCAGGAGGATGCGGGACGTCAGTCGCAGGCCGGGCTTCGCTGTCACGCGCCCGAGGCTACCGGTCGTCCCGTGGCGCTGGTCAGGCCGTGAAGCCGCTCGTGTCGCCGACGAGCTTCGTGTGGTCGGCCGGGATCGGCTCGACGGCGGCGAGGGCGATCTCCGCCGCGAACTCGGACACGCTGTAGAGCTTGCCGACCTCCTGGCGACGACCCTCGATCGCGCCGGGGTTCAGGCGGTTGAGCAGGGTCGCCGTGATGGTGCCCTCGATCATGTCGCCGGAGACGGTGACGAACTCGATGCCGGCGGCCTCGAGCTGCGGGATGAGCTCGCGCAGGGCGAGTTCACCGGCGCGCTTGCTCTTCGCGACGGGCACGTACTCGTCCATGGTCTCGGCGGTCTCGACGAAGTGGGCCTGGTGGCTGGTCACGAAGACGACGCGCGATCCGGCCGGCATGTGCGGCACGGCGGTCTGCAGCATGTCGACCTGCGCGTCGCGGTTCAGGCGGAGTGCGTAGTCCTCCCCCAGGTCGGCCTCCATGCCGCCCGAGGCGTTCAGCACGAGCAGGTCGATGCCGCCCCACTCGGCGACGACGCGGTCGACCATCGCCTGGACCGAGTCGTGGTCGGTCAGGTCGGCTCCCACGGCGATCGCGGAGCCACCGGCAGCGACGACCTTCTCGACGATCTGCTCGGCGCGCCGGGCCTTGTTGCGGTAGTTCACGACGACCTTCGCGCCGGCCTCCGCCAGGTAGCCGACGGTGTCGGCGCCGATGCCGCGCGACGAGCCGGTGACGAGGGCGCGCTTGTCGGCGAGGGATCCGGGGGCGAGGGGGTTGCTCACAGTCGTGTTCTCCAGGTCGCTGCTGTGGCCGGTTCGGCCGCGCACGAGCCTACCAACCGCCCGTGTCGGCACCGTCGACGACCTCCTCGGTCGCGCGGACCCGAGCGTTACCCGATATGTTGAACGGAGTTGGACCGGCCGTCGCGACGCTGCACGCCGGAGCGCGCGATGCGAGGGAGGGAGTTCGCGTGAACATCGACTGGATCCAGACCGTCGTCTGGATCGGACTGACACTGCTGTTGGGTGTGGTCGAGATCTTCACCCTCGACTTCATCTTCCTGATGCTCGCCGCGGGAGCTGCCGGAGGGCTGATCGCCGCGCTGCTCGGCGCCCCGTGGTGGCTCTCGGCGATCATCGCGGCCGTCGTGGCCCTCGTGCTGCTGTCGCTCGTCCGTCCGCGGCTGCTCGTGGCGCTCGGCCGGAACGCCGACCCGCACCGCACCAACATCGAGGGGCTGATCGGCCTGCGCGGCACCGTTGCCGTGGCCTTCACGTCGTCGTCGCCCGGGCAGGTCCGTCTCGCGAACGGCGAGACCTGGAGCGCCCGGCTCGCCGCTGGCTCCCCCGACCGCACACCGCCGCTCGGCACCCCCGTGGTCGTCGAGTCGATCGAGGGGTCGACCGCGGTCGTCCGCCTCGGAGAAAGGGCCACCTCGTGACCATCTCAGCCGGGACGATCGCCCTGATCGTCCTCGTCCTCGTCGTCGTGATCTTCGTGATCGTCGTCCTGTCCCGCGCGATCCGCATCGTGCCGCAGGCGACGGCCGGGATCGTCGAACGCCTCGGCAAGTACCACAAGACCCTCAGCCCGGGGCTCAACATCCTGGTGCCGTTCATCGACCGACTCCGCCCGCTCATCGACATGCGCGAGCAGGTCGTGTCCTTCCCGCCGCAGCCGGTGATCACCGAGGACAACCTGGTGGTGTCGATCGACACCGTCGTCTACTTCCAGGTGACCGACGCACGCGCCGCGACCTACGAGATCGCGAACTACCTGGGCGCGGTCGAGCAGCTCACCACGACCACGCTCCGCAACGTCGTCGGTGGCCTCAACCTCGAGGAGGCGCTGACGAGCCGCGACAACATCAACGGCCAGCTGCGCGTCGTCCTCGACGAGGCGACCGGCAAGTGGGGCATCCGGGTCGGTCGCGTCGAGCTCAAGGCGATCGAGCCGCCCGTGTCGATCCAGGACGCCATGGAGCAGCAGCTCCGTGCCGAGCGGAGCCGTCGTGCCGCGATCCTGCAGGCCGAGGGCACGAAGCAGTCGCAGATCCTCGAGGCCGAGGGTCAGCGGCAGGCCGCGATCCTCGCCGCCGAGGGTGACGCGAAGGCCCAGGTGCTCCGCGCCGAGGGTGAGGCGCAGGCCATCGCGACCGTGTTCGAGGCGATCCACACGGGTGACCCGGACGACAAGCTGCTGTCGTACCAGTACCTGCAGACCCTGCCGAAGATCGCCGAGGGCACCGCGAACAAGCTGTGGATGATCCCGAGCGAGTTCACGGACGCGCTGTCCGGGATCGCCAAGGGCTTCACCGCCGGTCGCACCGGCAGCGGTCCCGTCGCCGGAGCCGGCGGCACGGACTTCCTGTCCCGCATCTCGAAGCTCGCCAACGAGAGCCTGGCGAACACCGCGACGGCGGACGGCGCCGCAGCGGCGAACCCGCGGCCGAACGCCACGGCCGCGGACATCGTGCCGGACGCAGCGCTCGACGAGCGACTCGCCGAGTCCGACCGCAGCGTCGACGCGCACCTCGCGGCCGCGGACGACGCCTCGCAGGCGGACCTCGACGGCGGACAGCAGCGTTCGGGCGACGACCAGCAGCGCGCACAGTAGCCCGAGCCACGACACGACGACGCCCGCCCCGGGATCCCGGGGCGGGCGTCGTCGTCGTGTACGGGAGCTGCGGTTCAGGCGCCGCGTCGTGCGCGCAGGAACGCCAGGCGCTCCTCGAGCAGTTCCTCGAGCTCCTCGCGCGAGCGTCGCTCGAGCAGCATGTCCCAGTGGGTCCTCGGCGCCTTGACGTCCTCAGCAGCGACCTCGACGGGGATCCCGTCGTCGCCGAGCAGTCGTCCTTCGCGCCCCGTCCGGGGTTCCGACCACGTCTGCGGTACGTCGGCCTCGGCGGAGAAGACGACGTCGAACGTCTCCCCCGACGGGGTCTGGTACACCGCGCGCTTCCGGTCGGAGAGCTCGACGCCCTCCTCGCTCTGGAGACTCTGGCTCCCGAGCCGCATCCCGCGGAGACTCCGATCAGCCATGTGTGTGCTCCTCTCGCTCGTCTGCCGTCCTCAACACTGTCCCACGCGGGTTGCATCCCGATGGGGCGCATTCACAGAGCGTTCCCAGTGGGAGATCGCGGTGTTCAGGAAGCGCGGCGACGAGGACGAGCGGAACGGCGGCCCCAGGGCGCGCAGGCGAGCAGTGCGAGGAGGCTCCCGAGCGACACGAGGAGGGTCACGGAACCGGAGACGACCGTCGCGGGCGTCGTACCGGTCCCGAGCGGCACGTCGGTGATCATCGAGGTCGCGGTGTACTCCGGGACCCGGTCGATGGTCCGTCCCGACGGGTCGATGACCTGCGAGGCACCGACCGTGGAGATGTTGACGAGCGACCGGCCGGTCTCGACAGCCCGGAGCCGGGCGATCTCGAGCTGCTGCAGGTTCTCGTCGGTGCCGGAGAAGTCGGCGTTGTTCGTCTGCGCGAGGATGACCTGCGCTCCCCCGCGCGCCATGTCCGACGTGAGGCCGTCGTCGACGATGTCGAAGCAGACGGCGATCCCGGCCTTGATGCCCGCGACGTCGAGGACGTTCGGCTTCGTGCCCGGCGTGTAGTCGCGCTGCAGGAGCCCGATGAGCGACGGTGCGAGCTTCGAGAAGAACCAGCGGTCGGGCACGTACTCGCCGAAGGGGACGGGACGTTTCTTGTCGTAGGACGACTGCCAGCCGTCGGCGGTCCAGACGAACGAGGTGTTGTGCAGCACCCCGCTCGGCGTCTGCGTGATCGCCCCCGCGACGAGGGGCGCCCCGACGGTGTCCACCACGGCGTCGAGTGCGTCCGCGACGGTCGTGAACTGCCGCGGGTCGGCCTCGGCGGCGGCCTCGGGCCAGACGACCAGGTCGACGCCGCGCGCCTCGACGTCGGTCGCGGCGACCTGCGCGGCCAGGACCTCGCCCGGCTGTGCCCCGTCGAAGTACCCGGCCGGACCGTTCCCCTGCACGGACTCGACGCGGATGCTCCCGTCGACGCGGGTCGGCCAGGCGGGCACGGCCAGGACCACGGCGACCAGGAGCCCTGCGGCCACGACGCGGACGGGTGCGCCGAGGACGGCGCCGGGTGCCCGCGGCACGACGAGCGCGAGCGAGAGCACGACGGCGACGCAGTAGACGACGACGAAGGTCACGCCGAGCACACCCACGTACGCGGCGAGGTGCGTGAACGGACCCTGCGACTGGGACAGTCCGACACGGCCCCACGCGAAGCCCTCGTACGGCCAGCTCCCGGAGAACCACTCGCGTCCGGTCCACAGGCCTGCGACGACGGCCGGGAGGCCCCACACCCGCCAGGCGGTCGAGGGCAGGACGCGCGCGACCCACCGGTACGCGAGGGCGATCGCCACGCTACCGAGCGCGAAGTACGCGGCTTCGAACAGCGCGAGCGCCAGCCACGGGACCGGCCCGAGGTACCGTCCGGCCCACGAGATCGCGGGCAGCCAGAACGCGGCACCGGCCACGTACCCGAGCCAGGCTGCGCGACGGGCGCGCTGCCCCATGGCGGCGAGCAGCATGCAGGCCATCGCTGGGTAGGCGAGGAACCACCACCCCGGCGACGGGAACGACAGGGCGAACAGCAGGCCGCCGACGACCGCGAGCGGGAGCGCGAGCCGCAGCGGCAGCGCGGCGAACTCGTCGCGTCGGCCGTCCGGCAGGACGCCGTGCCCGGACCCGGATCGCGGCGTCGTCCGCGAGGTCCGGTGGGTGACGCCGCGGCGCGGGGTGGGGCCGCCGGCCTGCGGACGCGTGGCTGCGTCGGGGACGTGCACCGGGCCTCCCGTCAGACCGTCGCGTAGGCGACGATGCCGCGGCGGACCGCGTCGGTCGCGCGCCGCGCGGTCTGGGCGAGCTCGTCGTCACCGGCGTTCCGGACCTGGTCGAGCAGGTCGATCACCTGCTTCGACCAGCGCACGAAGTCACCGGCGGGCATGTCGAGGGTCCGGAGCACGTCGTCGAGCGCTGAGCCGGACGCCCACCGGAACATGCCGACGGACATGGCCGGGGTCGGCGGCTGGGAGCCGGCGAGCCGGGCGTCCCGCTCGATGTCGTCGAGGCGGGCCCAGATGGTCAGGGTCTCGTCGAGCGCCGGCCGGAACGCGCCGCGGGGCAGGGCGTGCTCGGTGCCGGGGGCGTCCTCGCGGCGGGGCTGGTAGACGATCGTCGCGGCCATCGCGGCGAGCTGCGCAGGGGTCAGTTCCTTCCAGACGCCGGCCTCGAGGCACTCGGCGACGAGCAGGTCACGCTCGCCGTAGATCCGCTGCAGGCGGCGCCCGCCGGCGGCGACGGTGGCTTCGCCGTCCCCGGTCGCGACCAGGTAGCCGAGCTGCAGGAGCACGTCCGTGACGCGGTCGAACGTCGTCGCGACGGCACCGGTGCGGGAACGGATCTGCTGCACGAGCTTGTCGTTGGCGCGCTTGAGCTTGTACCAGCGCTCGGCCCAGCGGGCGTGCGCCTCGCGGTCCGGGCAGGCGTGGCAGGGGTGCCGCTGCATCTGCCGACGGACCTCGGTGATCGCCGCCTGGCGCTCCTGACGGGCGCCGTGCGAGGCCTCGCGCCCGCCGGGGACGTTCGTGCGCTCGAGGTCGGACAGGCGACGACGGAGCGCGGCGTACTCGGTGAAGTCGCCGAGGTGGCACTCCATCGCCCGCTGGTACCCGTCGAGGGACTCCTGCTGCGACCGCACCTTGCGCGCGAGGTCGACGACGGAACGGTCCGCCTGGAACTGCGCGAACGAGGTCTCGAGGACCTCGCGCGTGCGCTGCCGCCCGAACTGCTCGATGAGGTTCACGGCCATGTTGTACGTCGGCTTGAAGGACGAGTTGAGCGGGTACGTCCGACGGCTCGCCAGCGACGCGACGGCCTGCGGGTCGAGGCCGTCCGACCACTGGATGACCGAGTGCCCCTCGACGTCGATGCCACGGCGTCCGGCACGACCGGTGAGCTGCGTGTACTCCCCCGGCGTGATCGGCACCCGGGCCTCGCCGTTGAACTTCTCGAGCTTCTCGAGCACCACCGTGCGCGCCGGCATGTTCACGCCGAGTGCCAGGGTCTCCGTCGCGAACACGACCTTGAGGAGCTTGCGCTGGAAGAGGTCCTCGACGACTTCCTTGAAGGCGGGCAGGAGCCCCGCGTGGTGCGCGGCGACGCCCCGCTCGAGCCCCTCGAGCCACTCCCAGTAGCCGAGCACGGCGAGGTCCTCGTCGAGCAGGGTCCGGCAGTGGTACTCGGCCGTCTCGCGGATCTCGTTGCGCTCGTCGGCGGTCGTCAGCGAGATGCCGGACCGCAGGACCTGACGGACCCCCTGGTCGCAGCCGTTGCGGCTGAAGACGAAGAAGATCGCGGGCAGGAGCATCCGCTCGTCGAGCACCTTCGCGATCTGTTCGCGGTACATCTTCTCGGTGCGCGGCCCCCGGCGCTCGGGGTAGCCGCCGCGACCGCGACGACCGCGGTGACCGCCGCCGTGCCGCTCGCTGCGCGAGGCGCCGCCGACCAGCCGGAGCAGCTCCGGGTTCACGCGGTTCGTCGCGGCGGCACCGCTCGAGTCGAACAGGTCGACCATCTTCGACCCGACGAGCACGTGCTGCTCGAGCGGGACCGGTCGGTCCTCGGACACGATGACGTCGGTGTCGCCTCGGACGGTCTGCAACCAGTCGCCGAACTCCTCGGCGTTCGACACCGTCGCGCTGAGCGACACGAGCCGGACCTCGGTCGGCAGGTGCAGGATCACTTCTTCCCACACCGCGCCGCGGAAGCGGTCGGCCAGGTAGTGGACCTCGTCGAGGACGACCCACGCCAGGTCGTCGAGCAGGTCGGAGTCCGCGTAGATCATGTTCCGGAGCACCTCGGTCGTCATCACGACGACACGGGCCCGCGGGTTGACGTTCGTGTCGCCGGTGAGGAGCCCGACCTCGGACTCGCCGTAGTCGGCCACGAGCTCGTTGTACTTCTGGTTGCTCAGCGCCTTCATCGGCGTCGTGTAGAACACCTTCGCCGTCGGCTGCCGCATCGCGAGCCAGATCGCGAACTCGGCCACGATCGTCTTGCCGGCACCGGTCGGTGCGGCGACCAGGACGCTCCGGCCATGGTCGAGGGCGTCGCAGCCGGCGACCTGGAACGGGTCGAGGTCGAAGCGCAGGTCGGAACGGAACAGCTCGAGGTTGCGCGAGCGGTTCCGGACCTTCGCCGCCTGGTAGCGCTCGGCGGCAGTGGGTCCGGGTGTCATCAGCGTGCGTACTCCTCGTCGAGCTTCGCCTGCTGCTTCGCCAGCCGGCGGTCGTGGAGCCAGGTCACGAGACACGCTGCTGCGTAGAGCACCGTCATCGGGATCGCCAGCAGGAACATCGAGATGACGTCGGCCGACGGGGTGACGATCGCGCAGAACACCAGGATGCACACGATCGCGACGCGCCACGACTTGATGATCGAGCTGGCCGACAGCACCCCGACGAAGTTCAGCAGGACGAGGAACACCGGCAGCACGAACGCGATGCCGACGGCCACGATGAGCTTGATGACGAAGTCGTAGTACGCCTTCGCGTCGACGATCGACGTGTCCTGCGACGACACGAAGCTGCCGAGGATCCCCACGATGTGCGGCAGGACGTACCAGCCGAACCAGCACCCGGCGAAGAACAGCGGGATCGCGGTGCCCAGGAACCCGAACACGTACTGCTTCTCGCGCCGGACCAGCGCCGGGACGATGAACGCCCACACCTGGTACAGCCACACGGGGCTCGAGATGACGACGCCGATCGTGATCGCGATCTGCAGCCGCAGGTCGAACGCCCCGGTGATCTGGGGGAAGTTCAGCTCGGCGGTGTGGCCGCCGACCTCGGCCAGCTGGGTGACCGGCTGCCGCAGGGCGTCGAGGACGAACGGGGTGAGGAACCACCCGCCGATCGCGCACACCGCGACCGCGAGGACGGCCTTGAAGAGACGGTTCCGCAGCTCGATCAGGTGCTGCCCGAGCGACATGCGACCCTCGGTGTCCTTCTTCGGACGGCCTGGTCGCCCCGCTCGCCCGCTCGCGGTCGTCGAAGCCATGGCCCGATCCTACGGGACCGGGACCGACAGTCGGGCCGTCGGCGGCGGACCCACAGGAGGACCGTCGGACGGGAGGCGCGGCTCGGGCCCGCCCCGCGCCTCCCGTCCGGCGGCGGTCGCCCGGGGGAGGGCGGTCGCGGTCACGGCGG